>JAGWTP010000138.1 GCA_028868895.1 Burkholderiales bacterium | reverse complement strand
ATGGTGCGACTTCTGGCGGGCGACAAGTCCACCGAAGAACTGCCCGGCCCGCGCCTGATCGCGCGCGAGTCGAGCCGGCGACTGGCGGGTTGACGGCCCGCCTGCGGGTTCGCCGGCGGGTTCGGCGGCACGCGCTCGCGCCATACCCCGCAATTTCCCTAGTGACACATCGAGACGCCGCCCTTATAGTTTGAAAGCGCTTTCAGATTGTGACGATTCCCCGTCGCAGCGAGTCGAGGCGTCACATCCGCCCCGTCGAGCGGTCTGGCCGGCAGGCCGGCGCAGCGGGGCGATCGGAGCGCACGCAATGGGGCCCATCGATACCAGCATGACGCGCCGCCAGGCCTGCTCGGGGCTGGGCGCGTCACTGCTCGCGCTGGCGCTGCCCACGGCCGCCGCGCCGATGCCGACCGCGCTCACGGTGGCGGCGTTCCCGTCGGTCGACAAGATCGTCACGGCCGCCATCCCGGCCTGGAAGAAGCTGCACCCCGACATCGACATCAAGGTCGTGAGCCGCCAGTTCTCCGACCACCACACGGCCATGACGACGGCGCTTTCAACGGCCTTCTACCTGCCCGACGTGATGGCGCTCGAAGTCGGCTACGTCGGCCGCTTCGCGCAAGGCGGCGGTCTCGAGAACCTGGCGCTGCCGGCCTACGGCATTCGCGAACACGTCGCGCAGTACGTGAGCTACGCCGTCGATCAGGCGACCGGCCCGAACGGCGCGATCGCCGCGGCGCCGACCGACATCGGCCCCGGCACGCTGCTGTGGCGCAGCGACATCCTGGGCAAGGCGGGCGTCAGCGAAGCCGATCTCACCGGCACCTGGGACAGCTATGTCGCGGCCGGCATCCGGATCAAGCAGGTCACCGGCGCCTACCTGCTGGCCCACGCGCGCGACATGAAAGACATCCTGATCCGCGTCGGCATCCAGCCGGGGGAGGGCCTGTATTTCAGCGCCGACTCGCGCGTGCTGGTGAACACGCCGCGCTTCGCCCGCGCGTTCGAGCTGGCACGCCGGATCCGTCAGCACAAGCTCGACGCCAAGGTTTCGGCCTGGTCGAACGAGTGGAGCGAGGGCTTCAAGCGCGGCACGCTGGCCACCCAGTTGTCGGGCGCGTGGCTGGCCGGTCACCTGGCCAATTGGCTGGCACCCGATACGCGCGGCCTGTGGCGCGCGTCGCAACTGCCCGAAGGCGCCTGGGCCGCCTACGGCGGCACCTTCTATGCCATTCCCCGTGGTGCTCCCGAGCCCAACAAGCGCCTGGCCTGGGAACTGATCAAGCTGCTGACGCTGAGCCGCGAGATGCAGCTCGCGGCGTTCAAGGCCGAAGACGCGTTCCCGGCGCTGGTGTCGACCTACGACGACCCGTTCTTCGATCAGCCGATTGCCTTCCTCGGCGGCGAGCGAGCGCGTGTGTTGTGGCGCGAGGCCGCGCGCCACATCAAGGCCGTGGCCGTGCACAAGCAGGACGCCTTTGCCGGCGAGGTCATCGACACCGAGCTCGACAAGGTGCTCGACCACGGCAAGGACATCACCGTCGCCCTCGCCGACGCCGCCCGGCTGCTCGAGCGGCGCGCCCACCGCTGAAGGCATCGCACCGATGAAGCTGCCCGCTGCCCTGCGCCTGTCGCCCACCTGGGCGCCCTACGTGATGCTCAGCCCGTTCTTCGCGCTGTTCTTCGTGTTCGGCCTGTTCCCGCTGCTGTTCTCGCTCTACCTCGCGTTCCAGACCTGGGAGCCCACCAGCGGCCTGCACGCGATGAGCTTCGTAGGGCTCGGCAACTTCGCCTTCTCGCTGCAGGACGAATGGTTCTGGAAGTCGCTGAAGAACACCGCCTGGCTGGCCGTGGCCTCGGGCGTGCCGCAGCATCTGGTGGCGATCCCGCTGGCGGTGTTCATCCACACCAGCTTCAAGCGGCTGCGCAACGGCGTGGTCGGCGCCTACTTCCTGCCGTACATCACGAGCACCGTGGCGATCGCGATCCTCTTCAGCTCGCTGTTCTCGACCGACTACGGGATGATCAACCAGGGCCTGGCGGCGCTGGCCAGGCTGCCGTTGATCGGTGCGCTGATGCCGGCCCACCCGATCGACTGGCTCGGCCAGCCCGAGAACATCAAGCCGGCGATCGCGGTGATCGTGTTCTGGCGCTACGTCGGCTTCAACGTCGTGCTCTACCTGGCGGCCTTGCAGACGATCCCGAAGGACCTCTACGAAGCCGCGACCATCGACGGCGCCGGCCGGCTGCAGCAGTTCTGGTTCATCACGCTGCCCGGCCTGCGGCCGATGATCTACTTCGGCGTCACGCTCAGCGTGATCGGCGGGCTGCAGTTGTTCGAGGAGCCGTTCATCCTCACCGGCGGGCGCGGCGGCTCCGACCAGGCCGGCATGACGACCGCGATGTACCTGTACCGCATGGCCTTCGACTTCAACGATTTCGGCGCGGCCAGCGCGATGTCGTGGCTGCTGTTCATCGTCGTGGTGGTGCTGACCTGGCTCACCAACCGCGTGTTCGCCACCAAGGGCTCCAAGCCATGAAGACCGAACGCCTCGCCCCCTGGGCGGCCTACGCCGTCGTCGGCGCCGGCTCGCTGGTCATGCTCGCGCCGTTCTACTTCATGTTCGTGTTCGCGACCCACTCGCGCACCGCGATCTTCAGCCTGCCGCCACCGATGTGGTTCGGCCACGACCTCGTCGACAACCTGAAGATCCTGACCGACCACATCCCGTTCTGGCGCAACCTCGGCTGGAGCCTGTACGTGGCCATCGCCTCCACCGCGCTGACGCTGCTGTTCTGCTCGATGGGCGGCTACGCCTTTGCCCGGTTCGAGTTCCGCCACAAGAACGTGCTGTTCGCCTTCGTGATGGGCACGATGCTGCTGCCCTCGTTCATGAACATGATCCCGACCTTCATGATCATGGACCTGCTGGGCTGGATCGACCAGCCGCGCGCGCTCTACATCCCGGGTGCGGCGAGCGCCTTCGGCATCTTCCTGATGCGCCAGTTCGTCGCCAGCTCGGTGCCCAAGGAGCTGATCGAGGCCGCACGCATGGACGGCTGCGGCGAGTTCGGCATCTACTGGCGCATCGTGCTGCCGCTGCTCAGGCCCGCGCTGGGCACGCTCGGGCTGATCACGTTCATTGCCAGCTGGAACAACTTCATCGGCCCGCTGGTCGTGATGCGCAGCCCCGACATGTACACGCTGCCGCTGGCGCTGCGCAGCCTGCAGAGCCCGGTCGACACCGAGTGGGGCGCGCTGATGACCGGCTCGGCCATCGCCACGATCCCGCTCGTCGTGCTGTTCGTGCTGTCGTCGCGCCAGCTCATCTCGGGCCTCACCGCCGGTGCGGTCAAGTAGCCGGCCGGCCCGGTCCATCACCTCCCGTCTCCTCAACGTGTCAGCCCTCATGACCCTGCCCGCATCCACTGCCAGCCCGCACCGATTCCCGCCCGACTTCGTCTGGGGCGTGGCCACGAGCGCGTTCCAGATCGAAGGTGCGGCCACCGAAGACGGCAAGGGAGCGTCGATCTGGGACAGCTTTTGCCGCGTGCCCGGCGCCATCGCCGACGCCAGCAATGGCGACGTCGCCTGCGATCACTACCACCGCTGGCGCGAAGACCTCGACCTGATCGCCAGCCTCGGCGTCGACGCCTACCGCTTCTCGGTCAGCTGGCCGCGCGTGCGCCCGGGCGGCAGCGGCGCCTGGAACGACAAGGGTCTGGCCTTCTACGACCGGCTCGTCGATGGCCTGCTCGCGCGCGGCATCAAGCCCTACCTCACGCTCAACCACTGGGATCTGCCCGCGGAACTGCAGGCCCACGGCGGCTGGGCGCACCGCGACACCGCGCACCGCTTCGTCGAATACGCGCAGGGCATCGCGGCGCGGCTGGGCGATCGCGTGGTGACGATCACGACCCACAACGAACCGTGGGTGATGGCGGTGCTCGGCCACGAGACCGGCATCTTCGCGCCCGGCGTGAAGGACCGCGCGACCGCCGCGCAGGCCGCGCACCACCTGCTGCTCAGCCACGGCCTGGCGCTGCAGGCCTTGCGCGCGCAGGGCTGCAAGAGCCGGCTGGGGATCGTGCTCAACCTCTCGCCGGTGCAACCCGCCACCGACAACGAGTCCGACCGCGCCGCCGCCCGGCTCGAAGACGGCAAGCTGCTGCGCTGGTACATGGACCCGCTGTTCAAGGCGGCCTACCCGGCCGACGTGCTCGAGCACCTGGGTGCCGACGCACCGCCGGTGCGGCCCGGCGACATGGCGGCCATTGCCGCGCCGATGGACTTCCTGGGCGTGAACTACTACTCCCGAGCCGTCGTCAGCGCCGCCGGTCCGTGGGATGCAACGACCAGCGGGCGCCCGATCACCGACATGGGCTGGGAGGTCTACCCCGAGGGCCTGACCGAGCTGCTGCTGCGACTGCACCGCGACTACGCCGTGCCACCCTTGTACGTCACCGAGAACGGCGGCGCCTTCAAAGACGTGTTCGACAGCGGGCGCGTCGACGACCGCGACCGCACCGAATACATCGCGACGCACATCGCCGCCGTCGGCGAGGCGCTGCGCCAGGGCGTGCCGATGGCCGGCTACATGGTCTGGAGCCTGCTCGACAACTTCGAGTGGGCCTCGGGCTACGCCAAGCGCTTCGGCATCGTGCATGTCGACTACCAGACGCAGCGGCGCACGCCCAAGGACAGCGCGCTGTGGTATCGCGAATTCCTGAAATCGCAAAACGCATTGCGCGGCGCGACCCGCACCGGCGCTACCTCGTTTCAAGGGGGCTGAGATGGACCAGGTCACGCGCGACGCGCCAACGCCAACCAGTGTCTCGCTCGAACGAGAGCCGCGAACCAATGTCGCGCTCAAGGGCATCCGCAAGAACTTCGGCGATGTCCAGGTCATCAAGGGCATCGACCTGGAGGTGCGCGACGGCGAGTTCCTGGTCTTCGTCGGGCCTTCGGGCTGCGGCAAGAGCACCACGCTGCGCATGATCGCGGGGCTGGAAAGCATCACCTCCGGCGAGCTGCTGATCGACGGCCGGCGTGCCAACGATCTGCGCCCGGCCGACCGCGGCACCGCGATGGTGTTCCAGAGCTACGCGTTGTACCCGCACATGACGGTGGCCGAGAACATGGGCTTCGCGCTCAGGATGGCCGGCGTGTCCAAGGCCCAGCGTGCCGAGCAGGTGGCCCGTGCGGCCGAGATCCTTCGCATCACCGACCTGCTCGGGCGTCAGCCGAAGGATCTCTCGGGCGGACAGCGCCAGCGTGTCGCGATCGGCCGCGCGATCGTGCGCAAGCCCAAGGTGTTCCTGTTCGACGAACCGTTGTCCAATCTGGACGCCGCGCTGCGCGTGAACATGCGCATCGAGCTGACCCGGCTGCACAAGGAACTCGGCACGACGATGATCTACGTCACGCACGACCAGGTCGAGGCGATGACGATGGGCGACCGGATCGCGGTGTTCAACAAGGGCAAGGTCGAGCAGTTGGGGGCGCCGATGGATCTGTACAACCGGCCGGCCAACGAGTTCGTCGCCACCTTCCTCGGTGCGCCGCGCATGATTCTGGTGGATCGCCCGGCGGCCGGCGGCGCCGCGCCGGCGCACCAGGCGCTGTGGCACGCGCTGGCGGCAAAGGCGCCCGTCGGCGCGCAGCGCATCGGTCTGCGCCCGGAGCACCTGCACCTGGCAGCCGCGGGCCAGGGCATTCCCGCCACCGTGGTGCTGGCCGAGCACCTCGGTGATTCGTCCATCATTCATCTGCGCGTGGACGGCGTCGGCGACCTGTTGAACGCCAAGGTCGGCACCGAACACTCGAATTGCACCGCCGGGCAAAGCGTGGGCCTGGCGCCCGACGCGGCGTGGGCCTTGGCGTTCGGCGCCGACGGCCGGTTGCTGCCATGACCGGCATCGGCCCGACGCAGCCCGTGGTTCACGGCAGCCTGGCGCTGGCGGGCGCCCTGGCGGGAGTCATGGCATTCGCGATCGTGGTCGGCACGGTCGGGCTGCTCGTGTGTGCTGCCTGGATGATCGGCACGCGTGTGAAGAGCGTCGCCGGCGCGCTGCGCGCGCGGCGCGATCGACGGCAGCGTTGACCCGTGGTAAAGGCGCCCGCGTCGGTCGTGCAGGCTCCCGCGGGCTGGACGCTCGTCTGGAACGACGAGTTCGACGGCGACACCGTCGACGCGACGAAATGGGACTTCGATCTGGGCAACGGCTTCTTCGACTACCGGCATCAGAGCTGGGTTGCCGGCTGGGGCAACGAAGAGCTGCAGTTCTACACGCGCGAGCCGTCGAACGTGTTCGTCAAGGACAGTGCGTTGACGATCCGCGCGCTGAAGGAGTCGATCCACGGTTGCGGCTACACGTCGGCACGCCTGAAGTCGCGCAAGCGCGACGGCACGCCGTTGTTCAACAAGCTCTACGGCCGTTTCGAGTTTCGTGCCAGGGTGCCGTGGGGCAAGGGGCTGTGGCCGGCGCTGTGGTTGCTGCCGCAGCACGACCGGTACGGCGGCTGGGCGGCCTCGGGCGAGATCGACGTGATGGAGATCATCGGCGAGAAGCCGCACGAGGTGCTGAACAGCATCCACTTCGGGTCTACGTTTCCGAAGCGTTCGCTCGTCACCCATGTTCACGAACTGCCTGGCGGCAGCAGCGTCGCCGACTGGCATGTGTACGCCGTGGAGTGGGAGCCGGGGGAGATACGCTTCAGCGTCGACGGCGTGCCCACCGCCACGCGCGATCACTGGTGGAGCTGCAGCAAGACGCTCGACGGTGCGGGTGTCGAGCCCAAGCGCGCCGCCGACCTCAACGCCTGGCCGGCGCCGTTCGATCAGCCCTTCTACCTGGTGATGAACGTGGCGGTGGGTGGCAACTTTCCGGGGGTGCCGAACGAGCAGACCCGCTTTCCGGCCGAGCTGGTGGTGGACTACGTGCGCGTCTACGACAAGGTGGGCGGCTACGGAGAACCCAAACCGCGCGCGAAGGGCAAGCTTCCATGGCACAAGAAAGCCCGCTGACCCCGCCCCCGGCGCCGGGCTCCCGCGCCGCACCCTCGGCGCCTCGCGACCCGGCCTGGGCCGTCGAGCGGGCGCCGGCCGGGGGCGTTGCGCGCGCCGATGCCACGGCGGGCACTGACGCGCAACGGCCGGCGCCGCCGTCGCTGCCGCCGGCTTCGTCGATGTCGGCACCGCCGTCGTCGCCGCTGCCGTCGTCGATCTCACCGAACGCCGACGCCACGCTGGCCGCGGAGTTCCGTGCCGCGCTCGATGCCGGCGTGCACGGCCTGTGCTTCAGCCCCTACCTCGAAGGCCAGGCGCCCGGCGCGCAGGTCGGCGAGAAGCAGATCCGCGCCCGCCTCGAACTCATCCGCCCGCACACGCGCTGGATCCGCAGCTTCTCGTGCACCGACGGGCATGAACACACGCCGCGCATCGCCCATGAACTCGGCCTCAAGACGCTGGTGGGCGCGTGGCTGGGCACCGACCGCGAGGTCAACGAGCGCGAGATCCGGGGCGTGATCGAGGTCGCGCGCGCCGGCCATGCCGACATCGTCGCGGTGGGCAACGAAGTGCTGCTGCGCGAAGACCTGTCGGAAGACGAACTGCTCGCCTGCCTGCAGCGCGTCAAGGACGCGTTGCCCGGTGTGCGCGTGGGCTATGTCGATGCGTACTATCTCTTCGAACTGCACCCGCGCGTGACCGCCGCGTGCGACGTGATCCTGACCAACTGCTACCCGTTCTGGGAAGGTTGCCCGCGCGAACAGGCGCTGGCCTACATGGGCAGCATGGTCCGGCGCACGCGGGCAGTGGCCGGTGGCAAGCCCGTCATCGTCAGCGAGACCGGCTGGCCCGACCAGGGCAGCGCGTTTCATGGCGCGGTGCCGTCGGTGCAAGGCGCGATGCGCTACTTCGTCGACACCGCGCGCTGGGCGCGCGACGACGGCGTCGAGGTGTTCTACTTCGCCGCGTTCGACGAGGCCTGGAAGGTCGGCGCCGAAGGTGACGTGGGCGCCTTCTGGGGCCTGTGGGACAAAGACGGCGCGCCCAAGTTCGCCTGACCCGACCGCCGCCCCCCGATGCTGAACCTCCCGACCGGCCGCGCCATCTGCTACTCCGGCTACCGCCACGGCCAGAGCCCTGCCGACAAGACCTACCCGTCGCTCGACGAGATCCGCCAGGACCTGCGGCTGCTCGAGCCGCATTGGCCCGTGCTGCGCCTGTACGACTGCAGCGCGCATGCGCAGCGCGTGCTCGACGTCATCCGCACCGACGGCATGAGGTTCAAGGTCATGCTCGGCGCCTACCTGGGCGCCGAGATGAACAACTTCG
>JAGWTP010000039.1 GCA_028868895.1 Burkholderiales bacterium | reverse complement strand
TGGCGATCAAGGGACAACCGGCCTCCAGATCGTCTCGGATGCGGGGGCTGAGGTAGACCCTCAGGTAGGTGTCGATGCTGCGTCGGGCCTCTGGACGTGGCGCGTTCACCCGATCGAAGCCCAAGCGGAAGGCATGACTGAACGCCTGGGCAGCCAGATCCTGCTTGTCCACGAAGTGCTTGTACAAGGCACCGGGCGTGAGCCCGGCCTCTCGGCTGACATCCGCCACGCCAATGCCGTCGATCCCGTGCTTCTTGAACAGCCTGCCGGCCGCCTCCAGCAAGGCCTGCCGGTTCTGCTGCGCCTGCTCCTTGGTCACTTTCATGGCTGCGCACCTCGTTGACAATTTTTGATATCGACCATTATCATAAATAAAGACTCACTCGATCAACCGAAACCGACGGCCTCGTTCAAGCCGGGACGACCCGCCTGCTTCCTCACACAGGATCCTCCGCATGCTCGCACCTCGTCTGGCTTCGTATCTGAAACACCTGGGCATCCACTACGCCTGGGTGATTGCGGCACTGACCTTCCTGGCGATGTTGGTGACCTCAGCAGCCCTGGGGCTGCCCGGTGCCCTGATGCAACCACTGAGCCAGGAGTTTGGCTGGACCACCACCGAGCTGTCCTCCGTCTTTGCAATCCGGTTTGCACTCTACGGACTGCTGGGGCCCTTTGCTGCCATGGTACTGATGCGCTACGGCGTGTCACGCATGGTGGCGGTGGCCGCCGCCGTGATCGCCAGCGCCTTGTTGCTGGGTGTGTTCATGCGCAGCCTCGGGCAGGCCTTTGCGCTTTGGGGGCTGCTGCTGGGCGTGGGCACCGGCCTGACCGCCATGGTGCTGGGCGCCACGGTGGCCAACCGCTGGTTTGTCCAGCGCAAGGGCCTGGTGATGGGCCTGCTGGCCGGCAGCAGCGCCACCGGGCAGCTGGTTTTCCTGCCCCTGGTGGTCTGGCTGATCGAGCAATACGGCTGGCGCTGGGCCCTGGCCCCGGTGATCGCGGCCTCGCTGTTGGTATTCGTGCTGATGCTGCTGTTCATGCGCGACCATCCGTCCGACCTGGACCTGAATGCCTACGGCGCCCCCTCAGACGTGAAGGTGCAGCCCGCCGCAGCCCGCGCCGATTGGGGCCTGCCCCTGCGCACACTGGCCAGCGCGGTCAAAGTGCCCTCATTCTGGGTGCTGGCGGCCAGTTTTTTCATCTGCGGGCTGAGCACCAACGGCCTGATCCAGACCCATTTCATCTCGCTGTGCGGCGACAACGGCCTGGGGCCGGTGCCGGCTGCGTCGGTGCTGTCGATGATGGGGCTGTTCGATCTGGTGGGCACCACCCTGTCAGGTTACCTGTCTGACCGCTACGACAGCCGCAAGCTGCTGTTCTGGTACTACGGGCTGCGCGGGCTGTCGCTGTTCTGGCTGCCCTACTCCACGTACTCGCTCTACGGCCTGTCGCTGTTCGCGATGTTCTACGGCATGGACTGGGTCGCCACCATTCCGCCCACCGTCAAGCTTGCCGCACAGGAGTTCGGCAAGGAGCGCGCCGGCATGGTCTTCGGCTGGGTGTTCGCGGCCCATCAGCTGGGGGCGGCGACCGCCGCCTACGGCGCGGGCCTGACGCGCACGCTGCTGCTGACCTACAACCCAGCGTTGTTCACCGCCGGCGCCGCGTGCCTGCTGGCCGCGGCGGCGGTGTTGATGATCCGCTTGCGGTCAAGGCCGATGGCGCTCACCGCGGCGGCTTGAGGCGTCGGTCGCGAACGGCCAGCATCGGCTGTAGACTGGAACCGGTCATCGGCGCGGCGATTTTGTTACCGATCGGAAGACCGGTTATGGCCGCTCACAGTCGCTCGGCTGGCGCTACTCGACCGATGCGCACAGTCACCCGATCCGATCTCGCATACCGAATCCTGCCGTTCAGCGCAGCACGGGCGTCGGTACGTTGAGCGTGAGAACATTCGCGGCGGGCGAGTGGCTGGCGCCGCCTCGCTGACCGGACTGCAGATGCGAGGTTGCCGGGCCTGCGCTGGTCGACGTTCGAGAGGCGAACAATGACTATTCGAGGAGCGACATGCGATGGCAAACGTGACCCTGGCGTCCCGGCGGGCCGTCGTGATCGGGGCAGGGATGGGCGGCTTGACTGTTGCCCAGGCGCTTGCTGGCCACTTCGGACAGGTCGTCGTGCTGGAGCGCGACGAGTTGCCGCCCGAACCCATGCCGCGCCCCGGGGTTCCTCAGGGCAGGCACGTGCATGCCTTGCTGGCGGGAGGCCTCGCGGCACTGGAGCAGCTATTTCCAGGATTCGCGCAGGCACTTGCAGCTGCAGGCGCAGTTCCGATTCGCGTGGGTCTCGATTCGAGGCTGGAGCAAGTCGGGTACGACCCGTTTCCGCAGCGCGACCTCGACTTGTGGAACTACTCGATGTCGCGCCCGTTGCTCGAGCACGTCGTACGCCAATTCGTCGAACGCGACCGTCGCATCGAGCTCCGAGACGCATCTCCGGTCCGCGAGATCATCGCCTCACCGGATCGAGTTGGCGTGAGCGGGGTGCGAATCGAGAAGCGACGGAGTGCCTCCGAGACTTTGCGGGCAGACCTTGTGGTAGACGCCACCGGACGGGCAGCCTTGACGCTGGACTTCCTTCACAGCTGGGGGTACGGCTTGCCGGAGGAGTCGTCGATCGCGGTGGACATTCGGTACACCTGTGGCGTGTTCATCCTGCCGACCGACACCACCCTCGACTGGAAGATCCTGATGACACGCCCGGATCCCAGGGTGTCGGGCCGCCGGGCGATCATGTTTCCGATCGAGGGCGGGCGCTGGATCTTGGGACTAGGGGGCGTCAACGGTGATTCGGCGCCCACCGATCTACCAGGCTTTCTCGATTACGCCGCGACCTTGCGAACACCGACCGCGTTCCGGGCGGTGCGCAATGCTCAGTTGCAGGGCGAACTGACGCGATTCGCGTTCCCAAGGAGTTTTCGCCGACACTTCGAAAGCATTCCGGCGTTCCCGCGTGGATTGCTCCCGATCGCCGATGCAATCTGCCGCATCAATCCTTCGTTCGGTCAGGGAATGAGCGTTGCTGCCAAGGAGGCTGTGCTGCTGAATCAGGTCCTGGGCGGGTGGACCCACATGCCGGACGTGCTGAGCCGCTTGGTTCCGACATTCTTCAACAGGCTTGACACTGTACTGGCAGATCCTTGGGCAGTCGCGGGCCAGGACTACGCCTACGAGCACTTGATCAACGAGCGTCCTTCGGAATTCTCAGAGAAGGTCAATTTTCAAGCGGCACTCACTCGCCTCGCGGCCGAGGATCCCGCGGTCCATCGATTGATGACTGAAGTAGCGCAGTTGCTCAAGCCGTCAAGTGTCTTGCGCGAGTCGCCTGTGGCCGAACGCCTGGCCCAAGCCATGCGGGTAAAGGCAGATCCAACGTAAGCGGTTTCCGCCAACCGTGGACCACCTCCGAGCGGTCTTTCGCGAACGGCAGCACTTGGCCGGGTCGGGCCAAAGAGAGGTTCGAACTGGCCGCCTGAAACCTGCCTTTCGTAGGCACGCCGAGGCAAGATTTCCGGCCGCGTCGGGAAGGACGGCTTGTGGCCGGGACCGGCCACCTCAACGCTCCTCAGCCGCGCAACGCACTCGCCTCACGCGCCAGCGCAGTGATGCGGGCCCAGTCCTTCGCGGCCACCGCGTCGGCCGGCGTGAGCCACGAGCCGCCGCAGACCTTGACGTTCGGAAGCGCCAGGAACTGCGGCGCGGTCTCGAGCGTGATGCCACCGGTCGGGCAGAACACGACGTCGGTGAACGGCCCGGCCAGCGCCTTGAGCATCGGGATGCCGCCGGCCTGCATCGCCGGAAAGAACTTCAGGAAGAACAGGCCGTCGGCGTTGGCCTGCATCACCTCGCTGCCGGTCGCGGTACCCGGCAGCAGCGGCAGGCCGATGGCGCGGCAGGCCTGGCCGATGGCGCTGGTGTAGCCCGGGCTCACCGCGAACGTGCAACCCGCGTCCTTCGCGGCCTGCGCGTCGGCGGCGCTGCGCACCGTGCCCGCACCCAGGATCGCCTCGGGCACGGCGCGCGCGATCGCTTCCATGCACTGCAGCGCCACCGGCGTGCGCAGCGTGACCTCGAGCACCCGCACGCCGCCATCGACCAGCGCCCGGGCCATCGGCACCGCGTCTTCGAGGCGGTGGATCACGATGACCGGGATCACCGGGCCGTAGGTCACAAGATCGAGCGTGTTCATGGGTTCGGTTCCAAAGGTGTTACAGCCAGGCGCGCTGCCGGCTCAAAGCCAGGTGCAGGCGCCCTGCTCGGCGCTGAGCACATTGCGGCGCATGCCGGCGAAGAGTTCACGGCCCAGGCCGTGGCCGTTGACCTGCGCTTGCGCGTCGGTGAGTGGTGCGGCGTCGCGCGCCGCCCAGACGGCGGCGTCGACCAGTGCGTCGAGCGTGCCGGCGACCGCGTCGAGCCGCACGATGTCGCCGTCGCGCAGCTTGCCCAGTGGGCCGCCCTTCATCACCTCGGGGCTCACGTGGATGGCGGCCGGCACCTTGCCCGACGCGCCGCTCATGCGCCCGTCGGTCACCAGCGCGACCTTGAAGCCGCGGCCCTGCAGCACGCTCAGCGGCGGCGTGAGCTTGTGCAACTCGGGCATGCCGCAGGCGGCCGGGCCCTGGAAGCGCAGCACCGCGATGAAATCGCGCTCGAGTTCGCCGGCGTTGAACGCGGCGAGCAGTTGTTCCTGAGTGTCGAACAGACGTGCCGGCGCTTCGACGATGTGGCGGTCGGCCGGCACCGCCGAGACCTTGATCACCGCGCGGCCGAGGTTGCCCGTCAGCAGCTTGCACCCGCCCTCGGGGCTGAACGGTGCGGCCGCGGTGCGCACGACGGCGTCGTCGATCGGCGCGGCCGGCAGCGCGCTCCATTGCAGGGCGTCGCCGACTTGCGCCGGCACCGTGCCATAGGCGCGCAGGCCGCCAGCGGCGACCGTGCTCACGTCGGCGTGCATCGAGCCGCTGTCGATCAGCTCGCGGATCACAAAGCCCGGCCCGCCTGCCGCCTGGAACTGGTTCACGTCGGCGACGCCGTTCGGGTAGACACGCGCCAGCAGCGGCGTGGCATGCGACAGATCGGAAAAATCGGTCCAGTCGATCACGATGCCCGCCGCACGCGCGACCGCGACCCAGTGGATCAGGTGGTTGGTCGAGCCGCCGGTGGCCAGCAGCGCGACCATCGCGTTGACGATCACGCGCTCGTCGACCAGCCGGCCGATCGGCATGAAGTTGGCGCCTTTCGTGATGCCCAGCAGCGTGCGCACCGCCTCGCGCGTGAGCGCCTCGCGCAGTTGCGCATGCGGGTGGATGAACGCGGCGCCTGGCACGTGCAGCCCCATCGCCTCGAGCAGCATCTGGTTGCTGTTGGCGGTGCCATAGAAGGTACAGGTGCCGGCGCCGTGGTAGGCCGCCGACTCGGCCTGCAGCAGCTGCTCGCGGCCGACCAGGCCCTGCGCGAACTGCTCGCGCACCTTCGACTTGTCGGTGTTCGACAAGCCGCTGCTCATCGGCCCGGCCGGCACGAACACGCACGGCAGGTGGCCGAAGTGCAGCGCCCCGATCAGCAGGCCCGGCACGATCTTGTCGCACACGCCGAGCAGCAGCGCGCCGTCGAACACGTCGTGCGACAGCGCGATGGCGGTGCCCATCGCGATCGCGTCGCGCGAGAACAGGCTCAGCTCCATGCCCGGCTGGCCCTGCGTGACGCCGTCGCACATCGCTGGCACGCCGCCGGCCACCTGCGCGCTGACGCCGAGCCGGTGGGCCTCGTCGCGGATCAGCGCCGGGAAGCCCTCGTACGGCTGGTGCGCCGAGAGCATGTCGTTGTACGACGTGACCACCGCAAGGTTGGGCGCGCGCTCGGCGACGATGCGCAGCTTGTCGGCACCGGGCAGCGCGGCGAACGCGTGCGCCACGTTGGCGCAGCCCAGCCGATCGGCGCCGCGCGGCCGGGCGATCATGGCGTCGACACGCGCCAGGTAGGCCGAGCGCGTGCTGGCGCTGCGCTCGCGGATGCGTTGAGTGACTTCGACGACGGCTTGCTTCATGGCGGACCCCGGCCTGTAACCTGGCTTCAGATTATTGTGTAACTTGGTTACATCGTCAATTCAATCGATCCGACCCCCACGAGCCCATGGGCAAGTTCGCGCACCAACGCCCGGTCGGCGTTGCGTCGGAGCCCGCCGAGCCGATGGCACCGTCGCGTTCCTCTAGAGTGACGCCATGAGTTCCAACTACGCCACGCTGCACCTGCGCGACCCGCAACCGATGCTCGCCCAGGCACTGCGAACCTGGGGTGGCCAGCACGACCTGTGGGTGTTCGGTTACGCGTCGCTGATCTGGCGGCCCGAGTTCGAGGCCGCCGAGCAACGTGGCGCCGTCGTGCACGGCTGGCACCGCGCGCTGCAGATGCGCTCGCGCGTGAACCGCGGCACGCCCGAGCGGCCGGGGCTGGTGTTCGCGCTGGTGCGCGGCGGCTCGTGCCGCGGCATGGTCTACCGGATCGAGCGGCAGCGTGCCGGCGCCGAACTCGAGCGCCTGTGGACGCGCGAAATGCCCACCGGGGTGTACGACCCCAAATGGCTGGCGTGCCGCACGCCGCAAGGCCCCGTGCGGGCGCTGGCGTTCACGCTCGGGCGCGACAGCCCGGCCCACACCGGGCCACTGCCCGATGCGCAGATGCTCGAGGTGTTGCGTTTCGCGACAGGCCGGTTCGGCAGCACGCTCGACTACCTGCTCGAAACCGCTGCGTCGCTGCGCCGCTGCGGCATACGCGACCGCGACATCGAGCGCCTGATCGCGCTGGCCCGCCACCACGGCCTGGCCTGAACGCCGGGCCGGTGCCTTCAGCGCCGCAGCGCCGACGGTGGCGACGCGGTGCCGGCCCGGCGCACGGCGTCGAGGTCGGCCAGCGTGTCGACGTCGAGCACCGCGCCGGGGTCGTCGACCTCGAGCCCCAGCGCCGGGTAGCGCGCGATCAGGCGGCGCGCACCTTCGTCGCCGCTGAGTGTGACGAGTTCGGAATAGAGCTCGGCCGAGAAGCCCACCGGGTGGCCACGCCGGCCCTTGTATTGCGCGTACACCACCGGGTGGTGCGACAACTGCTGCGCCACCGCCTGCAACGTGCCCGCCTGCACCTGCGGCATGTCGCCGGGCAGGATCAGCCAGCCACCGGCGTCCGGGCGTGCCGCCACGCCGATGCTGATCGAGTGCCCCATGCCCAGCCCGATGTGGCCCGGCGAACCGACCTCGGGCAGCACGATCACGTCGCGCGCCGCCACGCTCGAGCGCGCCAGCTCGGCCAGCCTCTCGGTCGTGACCACGACCACCGGCAACTGGCTGGCAATGGCCCGCTGCAGCGTGCTGCCGAGCACCGTGAGTGCCCCCAGGCTCTGCGCAAGCTTGTGGTCGGCGCCGAGAAAGCGCGAGCCCTTGCCCGCCGCCAGCACGATCACCGCAGGCCGCTCGGTCATTCAGTGGTTTCCTTCGCTCGATTTGGATGGATCTCGGCCGCGCCCTGCCTCGTGCACGCGCGACCCGTGGCTTCAAGAATGGGAGCCACCGCGGGTTTGAGGTAGTGGTGGCTTCACCTAAGGCCTTCCCCGTACACCCGCCGGCGGACACCGATGCGGCCTTCCAGCGCCGGCACGGCAATCGGTGGGTGGGCCAGCGCGCCGCCTTCGCGTTCCTATACTCGCTGCCATGGACGACATTGCCAGCCTGCGCAAGAGCTATGAACGGGCCGAACTCGACGAGGCGGCCTCGAAGGCCGACCCCTCCGAGCAGTTCGGCGTGTGGTTGCAGCAGGCGCTCGACGCGCAGCTGCCCGAACCGAACGCGATGACGCTGGCCACCGTGGGTGCGACGGGCCGGCCTTCGACGCGCGTCGTGCTGATCAAGGGTTTCGATGCGCGCGGCATCGTCTGGTACACCAACTACACCAGCCGCAAGGGCCACGAACTCGCCGAGAACCCGTACGCCGCGCTGCAGTTCCACTGGGTCGAGCTCGAGCGCGTGGTGCGCATCGAAGGCCGGGTCGAGAAGGCCACGGCACAGGAGTCGGACGCTTACTTCGCGTCGCGTCCACTCGACTCACGCATCGGCGCCTGGGCCTCGCCGCAAAGCCAGGTCATCGCGTCGCGATCGGTGCTGGTGGCCAATGCGGCGAAGGTCAGCGGGCAGTTCCTGTCGACCCTGCTCACGGGTGGCCCGCCACGCCCGCCGCATTGGGGTGGCTACCGGCTCGTGCCCGACACCTGGGAGTTCTGGCAGGGCCGCAAGTCGCGCCTGCACGACCGGTTGCGCTACCGGCTCGACGGCAGCGCCTGGGTGCGCGAGCGGCTGGCGCCCTGAGGGCGCCCCAGGCGGCCTTGCCGCCGCCCCCCGAGGTGGATGAGCAAAGTGGCCAAGCAACATTTGCTCATGCGCTCGCCGTTCAGGCCGGCAGCACGCGGCTCGCGAACGTCTTTTCGAACTTGGCCACCTTGGGCGCCACCACGATCGCGCAGTAGCCCTGGTTCGGGTGATGGGCGTAGTAGTGCTGGTGGTAGTCCTCGGCGCGCGAGTAGTTCCGTTCGGGCTCCAGTTCGGTGACGACGCGGCCATCGTGGTGCCGGTTGACCTCGGCCAGCACGTCGCGCGCAACGGCTTCCTGCGCGGCGTCGTGGAAATAGATGCCGGAACGGTACTGCGTGCCGCTGTCGTTGCCCTGGCGGTTCAGCGTGGTCGGGTCGTGGATCACGAAGAAGATCTCGAGCACCTCGCGCAGCGTGATCTGCGCGGGGTCGAACGCCACGCGCACCACCTCGACGTGGCCCGTGGTGCCGCTGCAGACCTGCTCGTAGCTCGGCGCGTGCACGTGCCCGTTGCTGTAGCCCGATTCGACCGAGACCACGCCGCGCACGCGCTCGTAGACCGCCTCGAGGCACCAGAAGCAGCCACCGCCGAGCGTGATCGTTTGAAGGGATGGAGTCATGGATTGCTCGCCTTTTCTCTTCTATAGGGTCCAGACGCGGATTGTCGGTGGCTCCGGAGCGCCGCGCCGCGCGCACCGCAAATGGCCGCGAGGCCAACGTCGGTCGCCGACGCTGGCCTCGCCTTACAACGGGACGGCGTGAAGCGCGTTCAAGGCGGCGGCTTGACCTCGATCACCAGCGAAGAAAACCAGGCGGCCAGGTTGTCGATGTCGGCGTCGGTCAGCGGTTTGGCCATCAATGTCATGACCTCGTTCTGGCGCGCGCCGCCGCGAAACGCCCGCAGTTGCGCCACCAGGTACAGCGCCGGCTGGCCGGCCAGATTGGGCGCATCCGGCGCGGTCGCCAGGCCCAGCGGGCCGTGGCAAACCGCGCAGGCCGCTGCCTTCTGGCGACCCGCCGCCACGTCGGCGGCCAGGCTCGACGTGGCCAGGCCCGCGCCGGCCAGCAGCCATGCCGCGCCTCGAATCATCACGGCGCCGTGTAGGTGATGCGGTAGATCGCGCCGGCGTAGTCGTCGGAGACGAGCAGCGAGCCGTCCTTCGCCACCGCCACGTCGACCGGACGGCCGCGGTAGATGCCGGTCTCGTCGTCGAGCCAGCCCTCGGCGAACACGGCCGTCTTGTCGGCGGTGCCGTCGGCCTTCAGCGACGTGTACAGAACTCGCGCGCCGACCGGCTTGGTGCGGTTCCACGAGCCGTGCTGCGCCGAGAAGAAGCCGTTCTGGTAAGCCGCCGGGAACTGCTTGCCGGTGTAGAACGCCATGCCGAGGTCGGCCGCGTGGGCGACGGTCATGACCTGCGGATTGACGGTGTTGGCCGGCAGCGGGTCCTTGTCATAGCCGTTTTCGGTGATCCGTGTCTTGCTCACGATGTACGGATAGCCGAAGAACTCGCCCGGCTTGGTCGCGCGGTTGATCTCGCCCATCGGAATGTCATCACCCATGCCGTCGGTCTGGTTGTCGGTGAACCAGAGCGTCTTGTCCTTCGGGTTGAAGTCCATGCCGACCGAATTGCGGATGCCGGTGGCGTAAACCTCGCGGCCGGTGCCGTCCTGGTTCATGCGCACGATGCCGCCGATGCCCCACTTCGTGTAGAGCGCCAGCTTTTCGCGCGGTTGCACGTTGAACGGCTGGCCGAGCGTGATGTAGAGCTTGTTGTCAGGGCCGATGCGGCAGACGCGCCCGCTGTGGTTGAACGATTCTTCTTCGGGCGGGATCAGCTGGCCCTGCGGTACGACCTCGCCGACCGCGACGTCGGCGCCTTCGTAGAAGAACTCGGCGGCCGGGAAGGTCAGCACGCGATTGCTCTCGACGACGATCAGGAAGCCGTCCTTGGTCCAGCACACCGCATTCGGGTTGTGGAACTTGAGCGACGGCGCGAATTCCTTGACCTCGGTGGCGGTGTCGCCGCTGTTTCGGTTGGTGACCGCCCAGACCGTGCTCTTGCGGGTGCCGACGAACAGCATGTTCGTCGACGGCGCGACTGCCATCGAGCGTGCGTCCGGCACGACGGCGTACAGGTCGATCTTGAAGCCGGGCGGCAACTTGATGCGCTTGAGGTTCTCGCGCAGCTGGTCGGCGTTCTTGCCGGTCTGGGGCACCAACGGAATGTTCGGGTCGGTGCCCGAGACCTTCATCTGCTTGAGCTTCTCGATGTTCTGGATCTGCGCTTGTGCGGGGCCGCCGATCAGCAGCGCCACGGCCGCGGTCAGCGCGCCCAGGGCGAGCGAGGGGATTGTCTTCATGGTTGTCTCCGGTCTTGGGTTGTTGCCGACGCCGATGCAGGTTTGCAAACGCGTCCTCCTCATCACTGGTAGTGGCCGTGCCGCTCCAGCATTTCGATCTTGTAGCCATCGGGGTCCTGGATGAAGAAGAAGCGTGCGAGCAGTTCGTCGCCGCGCTTGAATTCCTTCACCGGGCCGGGCTCGTGGCCCTGGGCCGTCAGCGCCGCGTGGGTGGCGGCCGCATCGGCGATGACGACGCCAGTATGGCCATAGCCGGACCCGTGCGTATAGGGTTCGACCCGGCCCTTGTTGAGCGTCAGCTCGATCTCGAAATCGTTCTCGGAATTGCGCAGGTACACCAGCGCGAACTCGGGAAAGTCGAGGCGGTGCGATTCGCGGAGATCGAGCACCTCGGCGTAGAAGCGCATCGACCGCTCGAGATCGAGCACCCGGATCATGCTGTGGATGACCTTGGCCATCGAGGCGCTCACGATCGAGCGGCCATCGGCACGATGCGCGGCGCCAGCTTGGGCGCCGCGCGTGCGTCGGCGTTTGGGCCGGTGGCGGCCCCGTTCGGTGCCGCACGCTCGGCCTCGATCAGCCTGCGCCGCAGAAAGCGCATGCCGGTGACGCGCAGGAACGACGCGAAGTTGGGCACCTCGCCACGGTGCGCGAGGATCTCGTCGTGGAACTGCACGATCAGGCTGTTGGTAGTGCAGCGTTCGGCTTCGGCCATCTCGGCCAGCGTGTCCCAGACCATGTTTTCGAGGCGGATGCTGGTGAGCACGCCGTGGATGCGGATCGTGCGCGTGCGTTGCTCGTACAGGATCGGATCGGCCTTGACGAAGTATTCACACATGGCGTGGGTCTCCGGTGATCTGACGTCGCTGCGGTTCAACGGCCAGGGTGTCAGATCGCGCGCGCCGACATCTGGCCGGCGATGTAGTCGGCCTGACGGATCGCCAGCGTCACGATCGTCAGGGTCGGGTTCTCGGCACCGCCGGTGGTGAACTGGCTGCCGTCGGAAATGAACAGGTTCGCGATGTCGTGGGTCTGGCCATGCGCGTTGCACACGCTGTCGCTCGCCGAGGCGCCCATGCGGCAGGTGCCCAGGTTGTGGGTCGAAGGGTACGGCGGCGTACGGAACGCCTTGATCGAACCGGCGGCCTGGTAGATGCGCTCGCCCTGCGTGAACGCGTGGTTGCGCATCGCGATGTCGTTGTCGTGGTCGTCGAAATGCACATTGGGCACGGCGTTGCCCCACCGGTCCTTGACGTTCGGGTTGAGCGTGACGCGGTTGGACTCGCGCGGCATGTCTTCGCCCACCACCCACATGCCCGCCATGTGGGTGTAGTGGTCCATGTACCAGGCGAACTCCTCGCCCCAGCCGCCCGGGTTCAGGAACGCCGCCATGAACGGGATGCCCAGCGACAGTGTCTCGAGTTCGTAGCCACCGGCAAAGCCGCGCCGGGTGTCGTGGCGGGCCTCGTCGCGCACGATGCCGGCCATCGTCGTGCCCCGATACATGTTGACCGGATTCTTGAACACGCCGTAGACCGAGCCGGTCACGTGGCGCATGTAGTTGCGCCCGACCTGACCCGACGAATTGGCCAGGCCGTCCTTGAACTGGTTCGAGGCCGACAGCAGCAGCAGCCGCGGCGTCTCGATCGAATTGCCGGCCACGCAGACGATGCGCGCCTTCTGGCGCTGCTCCTGGCCGTCCTTGTCGAAGTAGACGACGCCGGTGACCTTGCCGGCCTCGTTGTGCTCGATGCGCGTGACATGGCTCTGCGGTCGCAATTCCATGTTGCCGGTCTTTTCGGCCTTGGGCAGCTCGGTGTACAGCGTGCTCCATTTGGCGCCGCTCTTGCAGCCCTGGAAGCAGAAGCCCAACTGCATGCAGCGGCCCCGGTCATCGCGCGGCTCGCTGTTGATCGCCATGTTGCCGGTGTGCACTTCTTTGTAGCCCAGGCGCGTGGCGCCCGCGTACAGGACCTTGAAGTTGTTGTTGCCCGGCAGGCCGGGGATGCCGTGGGTACGCGTCACGCCCATCTTGTCTTCGGCCTTCGCGTAGTAGGGCTCGAGCTCGTTCAGCGTGAGAGGCCAGTCCATCAAGCTGGCACCCCGGATGTCGCCATAGGTCGTGCGCGCCTTGAACTCGTGCTCCTGCAGCCGCAGCGACGCGCCGGCCCAGTGGGTGGTGGTGCCACCCACGGTCTTGCAGATCCAGGCGGGCAACCCGGCGAAGTCGGTCGCCACGCGCCACGAGCCCGAGGTGGTGCGCGGGTCGAGCCAGGCGAGCTGGCTGAACGACTTCCATTCGTCGTTGATGAAGCTGGCGTTCGACTGCATCGCGCCGGCCTCGAGCACCACCACCTTGATGCCCTTCTGTGCCAGCTCGTTGGCAAGCGTGCCGCCGCCCGCGCCGGAGCCGATGATGACGACGACGCTGTCGTCGCCCTGGTCGAATTTGGCCATGTCTGTCTCCGATATTTGCTGCGCGGCACCACCGCGGCGACGTGGATCGAACCGTGCGAACCGTGCGTAAGCGTCAGCCGAAGTACGGCTTCGGGCTGGCGGCGAGCGGCGGCGCCGGCAGCCACTTCAGGTCCTGGAATCCGCGCGTGATGTAGCCGCCCTTCTCCCACGCCGAGCCCGGGTAGCCGAACACCGCAAAAGCCATGTCGTTGTCGTACAGCGAGGTGATGCACTGGCCGCGCACCGTGGCGAAGAACGGCTGGCCTTCCATCGCCTTGACGATCTCGAGCTTCTTCTTGTCGCCGGCCTTCGTGTAGCTGCCTCCGGCCGCGCGGTCGAGTGCGGCCACGCCCGCGCGCAGCTGGGTCGCAACGGCCGCGTCGGTGCTGGCCTTGGCATCGAGATCCTTGGCGAGCAAGGCGTAGACGGCATCGGGCAGCTTCTTGTGCGGGTAGAGCACGCGGCCCATCTTCATCAGCGTCTGCCCCTCGGCCTTGGACAGCGTCTTCAACTCCACTGCCCACACCGTCGACGGCGCCAGTGCCGCGAGCACGCTACCGCCGGCGATGGTGCCCATCAAGATGCCCGAGCCCTTCAGGAACTCGCGCCGCGCCAGCGGCAGGTGCGGTCTGGGCACCTTGCCCGAGCCTTCGGTGCAATCGCCGCTCGGTGCGGCATGGCTCGCAATCGATATCACGCGCATGGCTTGTCTCCGGTTGTGGGCCTGGCCACCGCCCGGCTCTCCGGCCGGGCTTGGTGAGCAGTCTTGCACTCGCGCCAATCCGGCAGGTAATACGTGGCTACCTACGCATGCGGTGATTACCCCGATTGCCGAATCAATCGACGCTCAGCGCAAGCTGCGCGCGTGGCGCCCACGCCGCGTCGCCTTCGCCGGCGGCCCGCAGCCTGGGGGCGGCGAGGAACAGCCGCTCGCTGGGCAAGCCCCTGGCGATCAACGCGTCGCGCACCGCCACGCCGCGCTGCAGCGCCAGCGCGCGCATCGCGTCGGCGGTGACGGGCACGCTGGCCAGCAACAGCGCCTGCATCTCGGGCACCGCAATGTCCTTCGCGAAACCGAGCGCGTTGCGTGGCTTCGTCGGCAGGTCGGTGTTCTCGTAGAGCCGCTTCAGCAGCCGCGTGCGTTGGTCGATGTCGAGCGTGTGCGGCGCGCTCGCCGATGGGCCCGGCGCACCGGCGCGAATTGCCTCGCGCCGCTGCTCGGCGAGCAAGCGCGCATCGAGGGCGGCACGCGCATACGCAGCGCGCTCGGTGACCGGATCGGCGGTGCCGGTGACTGTCAGCTTCAAGCTCGGGCGGTCGTTCAGCGCCTTCGCGATCTTGTCGATCGCCGCCGCACCGCCGGCGGCGAGCAGCGCGGTGCCGGGCTGGAACGCGACCACGCTGAGGTCGTCGCTGCCGCCGCCCGAGAGCAGCGCGAACGGCGCGGTGATCGCCTTCGTCAGCAGGTTGACGATGACCTTCAGGATGATCCCGCCGACGCTGAACTGCGGGTCGTCCAGACTGCCGCTGACCGGCAGGTTGATGTCGATCACGCCGTGGCGATCCTTCAGCAGCGCGACCGCGAGCAGCACCGGCAGCTTGGTCGCTTCTTTCGACTCGATCCTGTCGCCGAACGTCAGCTGGTTCAGCACGAGCTGGTTCGACGCGTTCAGCCGACCGTCGGCATCGATCTTGTAGGCCACGTTCATGCTGAGCTTGCCGCGCTCGATGGCGTAGCCGGCGTACTTGCCGGCGTAGGGCGACAGCGGCGCGAGTTCGAGGTCGGTGACGCGGGCCTTGATGTCCAGCGCGAGCGGCTTGACGCCCGGATTGAGCTGGCCGTCGATCTCGAGCCGCGCGGTGCCTTCCGCGCGGCCGCGCAACTCGAGCGTGGCCATCTCGCGGCTGCCGGAGCTGAAGGCGCCGAGCTGCCCGTTCAGATCGGTCAACGCCGCGCTGTAGTTGGGGCGCACGAAATGGTCGGTGAAGTCGATGCGACCGCTGCGCAGCGTGGTCGTGCCGACCACCAGGTCGAGCGGCAGCCCGGCGGTGGCGGAACCTGCCGGCGCGCTCGCGCTCGCTCCGGGTGCCGCGGGCGCGGACACGGCAGCGGTCACCGAGCCCGGGCGCGGTGGCTCCAGGTCCTGCAGATTGAAGCGGCCCTGCTCGGTGACGACCAGCCGCGAATAAAGGTCATCGAGCGCGACGGCGCCGATCTCGACCCGCGGCTTGCCCTTCGGCGTGATCGCGACCTTCACGCCCTTCAGCGCCAGCGTCCGCCAGCTCAACAGCTCGTCGGTGTTGCCGGCACTGGCCGGTGCGTTCTCGCCGGGCAAGGTCGCCACGTGCACGTCGGCCAGCAGGGCGTCGCCGGCCGCCTGCACGTCCAGGCCCGCCGGCACCTGACGCAGCGACACGCTGCCCGCAAAGCCGGCCTCGGCACGCAGCAGCGTGAGCTGGACCCGATCGGCGAAGTACGGCGCGAACCGGTGCAGTGGCACGCGCTCGGCCCGCAGCCGGCCCGCAACGTACAACGGCTGCACCCCGATGCGCCCGCGGTAGTCGATCGCACCGCCGCGCCGCGAGGCGTCGGCGCGTTCGGGGGCGATGCGCGCGGTGACTTGAACTTCGGCCGGCGCGGTGCGCCGCTCGCCCCACCACTCGAAGCCCCGCACCGCGACCCGCAGGTCCTCCAGCCCGAAGCGCAGCGGCCCGGACCGCGCGCCGGCGGCGGTCGCCGCATGCACCATCGCATCGGTGATCCGGAGCTGGCCACCTTCGAGCAGCAGCTCCCTCAATTGCACCCGCCACTCCGGGGCCGCGGGGTGCGGCGGATGCAGCGGTGTCGCGGCGCCGGCCCTGCGTGCCGCCGGGCCGGCGTGGCGCGGCGCTGCCGGCGCCGCGCTCCAGTGCTGCAGGCTCAGGCGCCCGTCGGCCTGGCGCGCCAGCGTCACCGCCGGTCGAACCAGCTTCACGCTGCCCAGCACGACGCTGCGCGCCAGCAGGTCGAGTTGCACCGCGCCGAGCGCGAGCTGCTTGAACGCGATCGCGTCGGGCTCGCCACGAGCGCTGCGCTCGCCACGTTCACGCAACGAGAACGCGGCGAGCGTCGCGCTGTCGATGGCGATCTGCAGGCGCGGTGCGCCGGCCGCGCCCGACCAGTCGAGCTGCGCCCGAGCGGCCAGCCGGCCCTGCACGACCGGCGTCAGCACCTGCGCCAGGTAGGGCGCCGCCACGTCGAGCGGCAGGCCCTCGATGGCGAGCTTGAGTCTGGCGTCGTGGTCGGTCAGCGGCCCGTCGACGGAGAAGGTCGCCGGGGGCGCTGCGTTCGGGCCCTCGGCCGCACCCGCGGCGTGAATCGAACCGTGCAGCGCCACCGTGATCGGCCGCACGATCGGCCATTGCAGCTGCCGCATGGCGAGCGTCAACCGATCGAGCTGCACGCGCGCTGCAGGCTCGACCGCGGCGTCGTTCCAGAGCAAGCGTGCATCGGCGAGGTCGAGCGATTCGAGACTGAGCCGCCACGGCGCAGCCGGCGGCACGGTCGCCACCACCGGGCCGCTCGCGCTGCCCGAAGCCGCCGGTGGCGCGCCGTGCGGCGCGGTGCCGCCGGCGGGCAGTGCCCCGCCGTGGGCCGGGTTCGCGGGTGCGGCGACTTGAAGCAGATTGATGCGGCCGGCCGCGTCGCGCGCGGCATGCACTTGCAGGCCGTCGATGCGCAGCGCGCCGAACGCCAGCCGGCGTGCCAGCGGCTGCACGTCGCGCAGCCCGAGTTGCAGGCGCTGCAGCGCCAGCAGCGGGCGGCCGCTCGGGTCAGACAGCGCCAGGTCGTTCGCGCCGACGGAGCCCTTCAACGCGACGCTCGGCGCACCCGTGTGCGGCACCGC
This sequence comes from Burkholderiales bacterium, assembly GCA_028868895.1. Lineage (GTDB taxonomy): Bacteria > Pseudomonadota > Gammaproteobacteria > Burkholderiales > Burkholderiaceae_C > LMDS01. The sequence continues at coordinate 18,639 of JAGWTP010000039.1, read as the reverse complement.
GAACTCCAGGCTCAGGTCGGCAGATACGCTGCCATGCGTCAAGCGCACCGGCAACGAGGCCGGCAGGTAGGGCAGATACGGCCGCAGGTCCAGGCCGTTCACCGCAAGCTTGAGCGCACCGGTCTTGTTCGGTGCGAACGGTGTGGCCTGCGCGCCGCTGTCGAACGGTGTGCCATTGAGCTTGAATTGCAGGCGCGGCTCGACCGCGACCTGCACGTCGGCCGGCAGGTTCGACAGGAACGGCAGCGTCAGGCGCAGCTCGTCGATCCGCTGGACGCGCGCCGAGGGCCGGTCGTCGAAGCGCACCGAGCCGTCGCGCACCTGCAGGTTGTAGAGCGCGAAATGAGCCGGCTCGGACGCTGGCGCAGCGGGGCGCGATGCGAAGCGCGCAATCAGGTCGTCGACGTCGTAGTGACCGGCGCCCAGGTGCGTCAGGCGCAATTGCGGCGCGTCGAACGCCAGCGACTCGATCACCGGAGCGCGCCTGAACAGCGTCGAGAGCGACAGATCGGCATGGATGCGGTCCACCCGCAGCAGCGGCTCGCCGGAGGGTGGCAATCCGGCGATGACCAGCGCGTCGACGGTGAGGTCGAGCCCCCACGGCGAGAGCTTCACGTCGCCGAAGGTCACCGCGCGCCCGAGCGCCTCGCTCAGCCGCGGCGGCCCCTGCCAGCGGATCAGCGGCGGCAGCGCGAGCCAGGTGACGAACCACAGCAGCAACACCGCCCCCACGCCCCACGCCAATCGCCTGATCCAGACCGCCATCGCCCCCCCCGCTCAACGTCGCGCGACGCGGCCCGATGCTGTCATACCTCGCGGCGGTGTTGCGTCACCGAGCGCCGCGCACTTGTTTCCGATGGCCTGCCGCACCAGCGCCGGCATCACGGCTCGCCGTCCCAGTAGTCGAGGTCGTCGGTGGCGCGGTGCATCCGGCCGAACTCCTGCGTGCGGCCATCGGCGAGCGTGCTGGTGGCGCGCGCGAGGTACTTGCCCGAGTCGGGGTACGCGACGACCTCGGGGCTGTCGCGGGTGCCGATCGACAGGTACTTCAGCGGCGCCGCCGAGGTGTTGACGATCTGGTGCGGGTACTGCGGCCCGGGCGGAATGAAGACGACGTCGCCCGCCACCAGCGCCAGCATCTCTCCGGCCACGCGCAGGTGCCCGGTGCCCTCGAGGATCACGAAGGCTTCTTCCTGGGCGTAGTGGAAGTGGTACGGGCAGGCGCGCTGGCCGGGCGCGACGATGTCGATGCTCAGGCCGAGCTTGCTGGCCGCGGTGCCGACGCCCAGGCGGGCGCACAGCGTGTCGTAGCGCGGCGCGCGCTGCTCGCGCACCTTGTCGATCGCATCGAAATTGCGGATCAGCTTCGCGCGCAGTGCTTCGGTCGGGTCGGTCACGCTCGTCTCCCTGGGGTGCACGTGGCGCCATCATGCCCTCGGCGGCGGCCGGCCGGGGCGCCGCGGCGGCGCTGCCGCACAATGCCGCCCCAACCGCGTCATCGATCGACCAAGGCACACCGTGAACAACCTCTTCATCCTGCTCGGTCTCGAATCGTGGAAGCCGGTTCTGACCGCGCTGCTGCTGCCCCCGGTGCCGCTGCTGCTGCTGGTGCTGGTGGGCGCGCGGCTGATCCTGCCGCGGCGCGGGCTGGGCTGGTTCGTCATCGTCGTCGGCGTGTTGCTGCTGTGGTTGAGCGCCTGCACCGGCACCGCGCAGTTGCTGTCGCAGTTCGCGCTGCGCCCGCCGGCAGCGTTGACGGCCGATCGCATCAAGGAACTCAACGTGCGCGCGAACCCCACGACCGCGATCGTGGTGCTCGGCGGCGGGCTGGAGCCTTACGCGCCGGAGTACGGCGTGGGCAGCCTGGAGCGCCTGTCGCTCGAGCGGCTGCGCTACGGCATCTGGCTGAGCCGCGCGACCGGCTTGCCGCTGGCCTTCAGCGGCGGCGTCGGCTGGGCCCAGCCCGACGCGCTGCCCGAAGCCCGCATCGCCGCGCAGATTGCCGCCAACGAGTTCGGCCGGCCGCTGAAGTGGGTCGAGGACCGCTCGCGCGACACCCGCGAAAACGCCCAGCGCAGCGTGGCGCTGCTGCGCCAGGCGGGCATCACGCACATCGTGCTGGTGACGCACGGCTGGCACATGCCGCGCGCGCTGCATGCGTTCGAGCGCGCGGCCGGCACCGCGATCACGATCGAGCCGGCCCCGATGGGCCTGGCGCATGACACCGAACTGCCGTCGCTGGCCTGGATTCCCACTGCCCGGGGCACGACCGAGGTGCGCCAGATCCTGCGTGAACTGCTCGGGCGCCTGGCCGGGGCCTGACCCGCGCGTGGCAGACTCGGCCTGCGCGCGTCAGCCGACACGGTGAGCCTGTGCGGAACGACCAACCCGAGCCGACCATGACGTCACCCGACCCGACCGAAGCGCCGACCGCGGTGCCGGATGCAGTGCCCGCAGCAAGCTTCACGAAGCGAATCCACTTTCGCGCCCTCGCTCCCGCCGCGCGCACGCTGACGCTGTGGCTGTGGGCGGCCGTGGCCGGCGTGCTCGCGGCCTTGGCGACGCTGGGATTCCGCTGGCTGACGCAGCAGGTCGAGGTCTTTGCGACCGGCCACCACGGCGGCCTGGTCGCCGCGGCCCGCTCGCTGACGCCGTGGCATCGCGCGCTGGTGTGCACCGCCGGCGGCCTGCTCGCCGGCCTGGTGCTGCAGTGGGGCGGGCGCTGGGCGGCCCGCGGCCCGCGCGGCGACCTGCACATCGACTACATCGACGCCGCGCGCGTCGGGCGGGTCGACCTGAACGACCGCACGACCATCGTCCGATCGCTGTCGGCGCTGCTGTCCGTGGGCACCGGCGCGTCGATCGGCCGCGAGGGCCCGATGGTGCAGCTCGCCGCCTGGGTCAACTCGTGGCTGGCGCGCATCGTGCCGATCCCCGAGGATCAGCGCAATGCGATCCTGGTCTGCGGCATCGCCGCCGGCATCGGCTCGGCCTACCACGCGCCGGTGGCGGGGGTGGTGTTCGTGCTCGAGCTGGCGCTCGGGTTCTTCGCGCGCCACACCGTGGCGCCGGTGCTGATCGCGTCGGCCACTTCGAGCTCGCTGATCTTCTGGCTGGTCGAGCCCAAGCCGCTGTACTCGATGCCCACCGTGGCGATGGTGCCCACCAGCCTGGGCATCGCGCTGGTGGCCGGCATCCTGTTCGGCGGGCTGGGCTGGGCGCTGATCACCATGCTCGAAAAAGGCCGCGCCGTGTTCGGGCACCTCCACTCGCTGCCGCTGCGCCTGGGGCTGGGGGGCCTGCTGGTCGGGCTGTTGTCGGCGCTCGTCCCCGAGGTCTGGGGCAACGGCTACAGCGTCGTCTCCGAGGTGCTGCAGGGCGACCAGACGCTGCGCTGGCTCACGCTGATCCTGCTCGCCAAGGTGGCGGCCACGGTGCTGAGCTCGGGCAGCGGCGCGATCGGCGGCGTGTTCACGCCGTCGCTGTTCGTCGGTGCGTCGGCCGGCAGCGTGCTGGCGCAGGCGGCCTCGCTGTGGCTGCCGGCCTCGTGGGTCGGCGACCCGCGCGAGCTCGCCGTGGTCGGCATGGCGGCGGTGCTGGCGGCGGTGACGCACGCGCCGCTGATGGCGATCGTGATGGTGCTGGAGATGACCAACCAGTTCCAGCTCACCGTGCCGGTGATGCTCGCCTGCGGCGTGGCGTACGCGATCAGCACCCAGTTCGGCGTGCGCCCGCTGTACGGCAACCCGATCGAAGGTCAGCGCTGAGCCGGCGACGGCCGCACGCCGGTTTCATCCGAGACCCGGTTCTGATGGGCAACGCGTGTCAGCCCCGCATCCACCGCCCTCACCCCAACCCTCTCCCGCAGGCGGGAGAGGGAGCAAGAACGGCCCGCATGCACCGGCGAGAGCGAACAAAGACATGCCCCCTCCCCCCCGTACTCGGGGGAGAGGGCTGGGGTGAGGGGGGCCAGCCCGGGCTTGCCGCCACATTCGGGGGCGAGGGTCGAGGTGACGGGCCCTGCCCCGCTACGCCGCATTGGGCCGGGCCTGGCGCCGACGAACGGCGCCGAGGATGGCGCGCAGGATCTCGATCGGCGGCGGCGGGCAACCGGGCACGACCGCGTCGACCGGGATCACGTTGGCCACGCGGCCGCAGCTCGCGTAGCTTTCGCCGAAGATCCCGCCGGTGCAGCCGCAGTCGCCCACCGCGACCACCAGCTTCGGTTCGGGCGTGGCCTCGAAGGTGCGGCGCAGCGCCTCTTCCATGTGGCGCGACACCGGCCCGGTCACGAGCAGCATGTCCGCGTGGCGCGGGCTGGCGACGAACTTGATGCCCAGCCCTTCGAGGTTGTAGTACGGGTTGTTGAGCGCGTGGATCTCCAGCTCGCAGCCGTTGCACGAGCCGGCATCGACCTGGCGGATCGTCAGCGCCTGGCCGAGGATGTCCAGGATGTCCTGGTGGATGCGGGCAATCGCCGGCGCGTCCGCCTCGGCCCACAACGGCGCCGGCTCGGTGACGATGCCGGTGCGCGCGATCTGTTTGAGGATGCGCCACATATCAGCGCCCGCCCGGCCGCCAGGGGTCACGAAGGGGCCCACTTTCGTGGCCCCTGGGCGCTGAGCGCCCCCGCGGGGGGCAGTGAACGAAGTGAGCGTGGGGGCTGTTCATTTCAGCGCCCGCCCGGCCGCCCGAAGGGCACTGAGCGCCCCCGCGGGGGGCAGTGAACGAAGTGAGCGTGGGGGCTGTTCATTTCAGAGGTCGTGCCCCGAGTAACTGAGGTTGAATGACTTGTTGACCAGCGGGAAGTCCGGAACGATGTTGCCGATCACCGCATGCTCGAGCACCGGCCAGTTCTGCCACGATGGGTCGTGGCAGTGGCAGCGCACGATGCGCGCATCGGCGCCGATCTCGAGCGCCACCAGGACCTCGCCGCGCCAGCCCTCGACCCATCCCGCGCCGATCGACGCCACATCGCGCAGTTGTAGACCGGCGCGCACGGCGCCGCCAGGCAAGCCGGCGCACAGCGCTCGGATCAGGCGCAGCGACTCGAACAACTCGTCGAAGCGCACCGTCACGCGCGCCGCGACGTCGCCGTTGCGGTGCGTGGCCATGACCACGTCGAGACCGTTGTACGGCGCCCAGTCCTGGTCGCAACGCAAGTCGAAGGCCTGCCCGCTGGCGCGCCCGGCCAGGCCCGCCAGGCCGAGTTGCGCGGCCAGCGGCGGCGTCACGCGGCCGGTGGTCAGAAAGCGATCCTGCAACCCGGCGTGCTCGTCGTAGACCACCTTCAGCGCCCGCACGTCGCGCTCGATCGCATCGCACTGTCGTTGCAGCGGATCGATCATCAGCGGCGCCAGATCGCAGGCGACGCCGCCGGGCACGACGGCGTCCATCATCAGGCGGTGGCCGAACGCCGCGCCCGACAGGCGTTGCCAGTCCTCGCGCAACCGCGAGAACTGCGCCAGGCCGAAGCCCAGCGCCGCGTCGTTGCCGAGCGCGCCGAGGTCGCCCAGGTGGTTGGCCACGCGCTCGCGTTCCAGCAGCAGCGCGCGCAGCCAGGCTGCGCGTTCAGGGATCTCGGCCTGCCAGGCCGATTCGAGCGCCATGCAGTAGGCCCAGGCGAACGCCACGGTCGAGTCGCCCGAGACCCGACCGGCCAGCCGGTGGGCGTCGAGCGGCGCGAGTTCGGTGAAGCGCCGTTCGATGCCCTTGTGGGTGTAGCCCAGGTGCGCTTCGAGCCGCAGCACCTTCTCGCCGACGGCCGAGAAGCGGAAGTGGCCGGGCTCGATGATGCCGGCGTGCACCGGGCCGACCGCGATCTCGTGCACGCCGTCGCCTTCGACACGCACGAACGGGTAGTCGGCGGGCAGCGCGCCCGCGGCGCCGCGCCCGGCGTCGGTGGGCCCGGGCTGCAGCGGCGTTGCGCTCGGCCACACCCCGTGGCTCAACCAGGCGCGCGTGTCGCGCGCGCCCTCGGCCTGCAGGCCCGACAGGTCGGCCACCGTGCGCTGCATCCGCGCGGCACACGGGAACACGCCGGCCAGATCGGGGAAGCTGCGCGTGGTGGCGTCGAGCGGCAATTCGAGCCAGACCAGCCCCTCGAACACCGCGTAGGCCGCGCATGCCGCGATGCCGCCGCCGGTGGCGCCATGGTCGACGCCCCAGACCGACACCAGGCGCCCACCCGCCTCGGCGATGGCGCGAGCCACCCGGCTCCAGGCGTCGCGACCGACGCACGCATGCCAGATCGGCAACGGTGCCGGCAGGCGCCGCAGGTCCAGGCCGAGGTCGGTCAGTGCCATGCGTCAGTTCCCCAGCATCGCCGCCGCCTGGCGGTACCAGGTGTTCAGGTACGGCGGGATGTACAGGCCCAGCATCAACGCGAGCGTGAGGTGCACGAACACCGGGATCAGCGCCGGCGGGTGGGCCAGCGGCTTGACGTTGGTCTCGCCGAACACCATCGGCTGGACCCGGCTGAAGACCGACGCGAACGCCACGCCCAGCGCGATCAGCAGCAACGGCGTGGCCCAGGCGTGGTCGCGCATGGCGGTCGTGACGATCAGGAACTCGCTGGCGAAGACGCCGAACGGCGGCATGCCCAGGATCGCCAGCGAGCCCAGCATCAGGCCCCACGCGACCGTCGGGCTGACCTTGATCAGGCCGCGGATGTTGTCCATGATCTGCGTGCCGGCCTTCTGTGTGGCGTGGCCGACGGCGAAAAAGATCGCCGACTTGGTCAGCGAATGCACCGTCATGTGCAGCAGCCCGGCGTAGTTGGCGATCGGCCCGCCCATGCCGAAGGCGAACGTCATCAGGCCCATGTGCTCGATCGACGAGTACGCGAACATGCGCTTCACGTCGCGCTGGCGGATCAGGAAGAACACCGCCGCCACCACCGACAGCAAGCCGAAGCCCATCATCAGGCGCCCGGCCAGGTGGTTGTGCAGTGCGCCGTCGGTGAGCACCTTGCAGCGCAGGATGGCGTACAGCGCCACGTTCAGCAGCAGCCCCGAGAGCACCGCCGAGACCGGCGTCGGCCCTTCGGCATGGGCGTCGGGCAGCCAGTTGTGCACCGGCACCAGGCCGACCTTGGTGCCGTAGCCGATGAACAGGAACGCGAACGCGAGCGTGATGATGTTCGGGTCGAGCCGGCCCTTGACGGCATCGAGGTGGGTCCAGAGCAGGGCGCCGCCTTGCGCGCCGAGCACCTTCTCGGCCGCCATGTAGAGCAGCACGGTGCCGAACAGCGCCTGCGCGATGCCCACGCCGCACAGGATGAAGTACTTCCACGCCGCCTCCAGGCTGGCCGCGGTGCGGTACACGCTGACCAGCAGCACGGTGGTCAGCGTGGCGGCCTCCATCGCGACCCAGACGATCCCCAGGTTGTTGGTGGTGAGCGCCAGCAGCATCGTGAAGTTGAACAGCTGGTACATGCTGTGGTACAGGCGCAGCCGCGGGCCGGTCATCTTGCCGTGGTCGCGCTCCACGCGCATGTAGGGCCGCGAGAAGATCGAGGTCGTCAGCCCGACGAAGGCGGTCAGCGTGACGAGAAAGACGTTCAACGGGTCGATGTAGAACTCGCTGTCCCACACCAGCAGCGGCCCGTCGCGCACGATCTGCGCCGTGAGCACGCAGGCGGCGATGAAGGTGGCCAGGCTGAACGCCACGTTCACGTCGCGCGCGCGGTCGCGGTGGCCGACCAGCGCCAGCACCACGCCGCCGACGAGCGGCGTGGCGAGCACGAAGGCCAGGACGTTCAACTCGAGGTGCAAGTCAGTCTCCGCCGGGCCGCCCCAAGGGGACTGATCCCCTCGGGGGACGACACCGCAGGTGTCTAGGGGTAGTCATCAGTCTTCCTTCAACTTCTCGAGGTGGCGGATGTCCAGGCTGTCGAACTGCTCGCGGATCTGGAACATGAACACGCCCAGGATCAGCACGCCGATCAGCACGTCGAGCGCAATGCCGAGCTCGACCACCATCGGCATGCCATAGGTGGCCGAGGTGGCGGCAAAGAACAGGCCGTTTTCCATCGCCAGGAAGCCGATCACCTGCGGCACCGCCTTGGCGCGCGTGATCATCATCAGGAACGACAGCAGCACGCAGGCCAGCGCGATGCCCAGCGTGCCGCTGGCCAGCGCCGACGACAGGTGCGAGATCGGGATCGCGAGGTTGAACGCGAAGATCACGACGCCGATGCCGATCAGCATCGTGGTCGGGATGTTGATCATGGTCTCGATGTCCCAGTGGATGCCGAGCCGGTCGATCACGCGGTGCAGCAGGTACGGGATCAGCAATACCTTGAGCACCAGCGTCAGGCCGGCCGACAGGTACAGGTGCGGCTGGCCGGTCACGTAGCCGACCACCGCGGTGGCCAGCGCCAGCGTCGCCCCCTGCAGCGTGAACAGGTGGATCAGCGAGACGATGCGGCGCTGCGAGATCATCGCGAACGCCAGCAGCAGCAGCACCGCGCCGAGCAGGTTGACGAACTGGGTCAGCAGCGCGCTCATCTCAATGGTCGAGCAGCAGTTGCACGAGCATGCCGATCACCGCCAGCATGAAGGCCGTGGCCAGGAACTCGGGGGCGCGAAAGATGCGCATCTTGGCGCTCACGGTCTCGAACCCGGCGAGCACGAAGCCGCCGATCGCGAGCTTGAACACCAGCGCGGGCAGCGCCAGCAGCATCTCGAGCGGCGCCTGGGCCGCGGCCACGCCCCAGGGGAAGAACAGCGCCAGGCCGATGCAGGAGTAGGCGAACAGTTTCAGGCTCGCGGCCCACTCGAGCAGCGCCAGGTGGCGGCCCGAATACTCCAGGATCAGGGCCTCGTGGATCATCGTCAGTTCGAGGTGCGTGGCCGGGTTGTCGACCGGCACGCGCGCGTTCTCGGCCAGCGACACCATCGTGAACGCCACGCCGGCGAAGGCCAGGCCGGGGTAGATCGTGAACTCGCGGTTGGCGAGCGTCGAGACGATCGTGGTGAGCGAGGTCGACTTCGAGATCAGCGCGGCCGAGAACAACACCATCAGCAGCGCCGGCTCGGCCAGGAAGCCGATCAGCATCTCGCGCCGCGCGCCCATGCTGCCGAACGCGGTGCCGACGTCCATGGCCGCCAGCGAGATGAACACGCGGGCCAGTGCGAACAGCCCGACCAGCGCGATCGCGTCGGCCGCCGGCGCCAGCGGCAGGTCGGTCGACAAGGTCGGGATGATCGCGCTGGCCAGCACCATGCAGCCGAACACGACATAAGGCGCGGTGCGGAACAGCCGCGACGCGTGGTCGGCCACCATCGATTCCTTGTTGAACAGCTTGTGCAGCGTCCGGTAGGGTTGCCACAGGCTCGGTGCCGATCGGTTCTGCAGCCAGGCCCGCCACTGGTTGACCCAGCCGGTCAGCAGCGGCGCCAGCGCGACCGCGATCACGATCTCGAGAAACTGCGACAGCAAGCCGGCGAAGGTCATGCGGCCCCCTTGGCGCTGCGCGCCGTCCCCCCGAGGGGGAGCAAACGCCTTCGGAGCGGCCGTGCGGCGTTCATCCGGCCCCCTTGGCGCTGCGCGCCGTCCCCCCGAGGGGGAGCAAACGCCTTCGGAGCGGCCGTGCGGCGTTCATCGCATCACCACCAGCAGCGTGGCCACCAGGGTCACGAAGCTGTACAGCAGGTAGACCGCGATCCGCCCTTGCTGCACCAGGCCGACGAACCGCGCCAGGTAGGCCACCAGGTCGGCGATCGGCACATAGAGCCAGCGCCAGAAATGGTCGGCCACCGTGACGCGGTAGCGCGGCTGCTCGTCGAACGGTGTCGGCAGTTCGCGCTGCATCTGGAAGAACGGCTCGAAGATCTGCCGGATCGGCTGGCCGAAGCCTTCGGCGGTGTCCTGCATGCGCGCCGTGCCCCACGGGAAACCGCAGGCCCACGGCCGGCCGCGGCGCATGCGGCCGTGGTACAGGCGGCGCACGAGCAGGTAGGCCAGCGCGAAGCTGCCCAGAATGCCGAGCAGGAAGATCACCGGCCCGTAGCTTGCCTGCGCCAGGCTGTTGGGCGCCAGCAGCCAGCCGCTGGCCGCCACGCGCGCCCCCAGGCCGGCCTGGACCAGTTGCTGCGTGACCGGGTCGATCAATTGGATGAACTGCGTGGGCAGCAGGCCCAGCGCCACGCAACCCAGCGCCAGCCAGACCATGCCGGCGCGCTCCCAGCGGCCGGCGTCGTGCGCGTGGGCGAGCTTGTCCTCGCGCGGCTGGCCGAGAAAGATCACGCCGAAGAACTTGACCATCGTGTAGCCGGCCAGTGCCGACACCAGCGCGATGAGCGCGGCCACCACCGGGATCAGCATGGTCAGCAGCGGCACCGGCAACCCGGTGGTGAACAGGAAGCTCTGCAGCAGCAACCACTCCGACACGAAGCCGCCCAGCGGCGGCAAGCCGGCACTGGCCAGCACCCCGAGCAGCGTGAGCCAGCCGACCCACGGCATGGTGCGGATCAGGCCGCCCAGCTTGCCCAGGCTGCGCTCGGAGGTGGCGTGCAGCACGCTGCCGGTGCCCAGGAACAGCAGGCTCTTGAAGCAGGCGTGGCTGGCGACGTGGTAGAGCGTGGCGGTGAGCGCGAGCGCGGCCAGCGGCTTCATGTCGTAGGCCGAGAAGATCAGCGTCAGGCCCAGGCCGACGAACAGCAGGCCCATGTTCTCGACCGACGAGTACGCCAGCAGCCGCTTCATGTCGGTCTGGACCGCGGCGAACACCACGCCGAAGAGGGCCGTGGCCAGCCCGACGGCCAGCAGCAGCCCGCCCCACCACCACAGGCGCACGTGCAGCAGGTCGAACGCCACGCGCAGCAGCCCGTAGATGGCGGTGTTGAGCATCACCCCGCTCATCAGCGCCGACACCGGCGAAGGCGCCGCCGGGTGGGCCTCGGGGAGCCAGACGTGCAGCGGCAACACGCCCGCCTTGGCGCCGAAGCCGAACACCGCCAGCAGGAAGCCGACCGACGCCCAGAACGGCGTCAGCGCCTGGGCCCGCATGTTCGCGAAGGTGTAGTCGCCGGTGTTGGCCTGCAGCACGCCGAAGCACAGCAGGATCGCGATCGCGCCGATGCGCGCCATCGTGAGGTAGAGGTAGCCGGCGCTGCGGACCTCGGCGATGCGGTGGTTGGCGGTGACCAGGAAGTACGACGACAGCGCCATCGTCTCCCACATCACCATGAACGCGTAGGCGTCGTCGGCCAGCACCACGCCCGCCATGCTGGCAAGGAAGACGTGGTACTCCAGGCACATCAGCCCCGGCGGCGTGCCCTCGCCCTTGCGGAAGTAGCCCGCCGCGAACACCGAGATGCCGGCCGAGCCGGCGCCGATCACCATCAGGAAGTAGGCCGACAGGCTGTCCAGCCGCAAATGGAACGGCAGCGACGGCAGGCCGATCGGCAGCACCGCCACTTCGGGCGTGCCCAGCAGCGCGCCCAGCGCCAACCCGAACAGCGCCAGCCCGAGCAGCCCGCCAGCCGGAAACAGCACGCGCGAGACCAGCGACAAGCGGTGCAGCGCAGCCACCCCCACGACCCCGACCACCAGCCAGCCGGCCAGGATCACGAGCATCCAGTCGAGCCGCAGCCAGTGCGTGACCGAAGGCAGGTAGCCCATGGTTCAGGCCCGGCGCCGCCCCGCCGCCTTGCGCGCCGACGGTGAAGCGCCGCGCTTGGTCGCCGGCTTCGGGCGGCGCGGCGCTGCCGCCGGCGCGGGCTCGACATCGTCGGCCACCGAGCCAGCGGCTTCGTACGGCACGCCGTGCAGCGCCAGGTAGTCGCGTATCAGTTGGCGAACCACCTGCGAGGCGTTGCGGTCCTGGCGCGCGCACAGGTCTTCGAACGCCGCCTTCTTGTTCGGATCGATGAGCAGCGTCAGCCGCGCGGTCTTGATCTCCATGGTGCCTCGGCGTTGCGATCGGTGATCACATCCGACGCACATCGTACACCCATGGCATGTGCAGATGCCGAGCTCCGGCAGCGGCCGACGGGGCCCTGCGACTTCACCGCCCGACACCGCTCGCCACGCCGATGCCCGCAAGGACGTCGTGCGCGCACCGTCGATCCGGCGCCTGCCCGATCGTCGTACCCTTGACGCTGCCGAAAACGGTGAGTGGCTTCACCCTTGCCCAACAACCTGCCGACCCGAGGAGCACAGACCATGACCCCATCCAAAGTCAAGCCGATTCCCGAAGGCATGCACACGCTCACCCCGCATCTCGTCTGCGCGGGCGCAGCCGCGGCCATCGAGTTCTACGAGAAGGCGTTCGGCGCCATCGAAACGTTCCGCCTGGCCGGGCCCGACGGCAAGCTGGTGCATGCGTCGCTGCGCATCGGCGACTCCACGCTGATGCTCGTCGATGAGTTCCCCGCGATGGGTGCACGCGGGCCCGGACAGCTCGGCGGCTCGCCGGTGACGGTCCACCTGGCGGTCGACGATGCCGCTGGCGTCATGCGCCAGGCCGAAGCCGCCGGTGCCAGCGTGCGGATGCCGCTCACCGACATGTTCTGGGGCGCCCTGTACGGCGTGCTGGAAGACCCGTTCGGTCACATCTGGTCGGTGGCCACCCAGATTCGCGACCTGACTCCGCAAGAGATCGAAGCCGCCATGCGTGAACACGCCAGTGCGCACCGGCCCGAACGAGCCTGACGTCGACCTGACCATCGTCGCGCCCGTGGCGATCGCCACGCCAACACTGCGACGCAGCCCGCGGGATCGCCGGCATCGGCGCATGGATTCCCGGCCGCAACATGTTCGGCCCGGTGCGCGGCGCACGGCCGGACGACGCCTGCAAAGGCCGGTGGGGCGACGAGCCGCGGCACCACACGCCGGTCTTCGCCCTCACCCGCCGCCCGCGAAATTCGTCGTCGCTCTGCGGCGATTCCTCCAGCTCGCGGGCACGACGCCGTTCTGGCCGGCGCTGCACCGGAGCGAGGCCCCGACCCCGTAGACGGTGCTCGCGGAAGACTCGGCCGCTCTCGTCGGGCTGCTCGTCGCGGCCGCCGGAATCGCGCTGAGCCACCGCTTCGACATGCCCGAACTCGATGGCGCGGCGTCGATCGTCATCGGCTTGCTGCTCGCCGGCGTGGCGGTGCTGCCGATTCGGGAATCGCGTGGCCTGCTCATCGGCGAAGGGGTTCGCCCTGAAACCGCACGCGCGATCCGCGCCATCGCGCTGGCACAACCCCGGGTGCGCGATGTCGGCCGGGTGCTCTCGATGTACATCGGGCCGGACGACGTGCTGCTCACGATAGACCTCGATGTCGACGAGGGCACGGCGGCGGCCGACGCCGCGTCGGCCATCGCCGACGTCGAGCGCCTGGTTCGCCTGTGCTGCCCGAGGGTCAAGCGGTTGTTCATCGAGTCCGGCGCCGCGGCGGGGCAACGGCGCTGAAGCCGCCCGGACGCAACCCGGGCGCCGGCCGATCCGCCATAGCCGCCAGCGCGTGCACGTCCTGCCCCTGGCGCCCCAAAGCCGAACGTGGGCGCAGCCGCGCTCCTGCGGTTCCCGCGGTTCGCGCTCGGCAGGTGCGCCGGCTCCTGGCCTCTTGCCGTCCTACCCAAAGTCGCGGCCGGGTCCGCTGGCCGGGCGGGGTATCGGCGCGTGACCATCGGTGCAACGTCAGCGACCTTCGAACCCCATGCGCCAAGCCACCAGTGTCCCGGTCCAATCTCCTTCGCTGGCCTTGCTCGGCATGGAGCCGTTGCGCGCGGCGATCGAGTTCGTCTCGCACAAGCTCACACGCAGGCATGCGTCGGTGGCGGGCGACGGCCATCCGGTCGTCATCTTTCCCGGCCTAGCGACCGACGGCGCTGCGGTGGCGCCGCTGCGCGACCATTGCCAGTCGCTCGGCTACGCCGCGTTCGACTGGGCGCGCGGCTACAACACCGGACCGCAGGGTGACATCGACGCCTGGCTCGCCGATCTCGCCTCGCACGTCGCGAACCTGCTGGCCATCTACGAGCAGCCGGCCACGCTGATCGGCTGGAGCCTGGGCGGAATCTATGCGCGCGAACTGGCCAAGCTGCTGGCGCCCGGCGTGAGACAGGTCATCACCATCGGCACGCCGTTCAATGCCTTGGCCGACCACACCAACGTCGGCTGGCTGTTCCGGCTGCTCAGCGGGTCGCCGGGCACGCTGGATCCGGCGCTGAGCAAGCGGCTGCAGACGCCGCCCGCGATGCCCACCACGTCGATCTACAGCCGCTCGGACGGCGTCGTCGCGTGGCAGACCTGCCGCCACGAGAAGGTGTCGAGGTTCGTGCAGGACATCGAGATCGACGGCAGCCACATCGGCATGGGCTGGAACCCCGCAACGCTGCGCGTGGTGGCCGACCGGCTCGCCCAGCGTCCGGGCCACTGGCGCCCTTACATCGACCCGGCCTGAGCCGCGGTCGCGCCGACGCGACCGACCTCTCTCGTGGCGGCGCGGGGATCTTCCCGTTCGCCATTCGACACCGCACAGACGAGCGCGCGCCGGTCAAATATCTTCCCCGTCGACGCCCCGTCCCGGCCCCGGATTCGCACTCACCCCCCACCCTGCCGAACCCCCGGACTTTGCGGGGGTCGGCTCCCGAAGGAGCAGACCGATGATTTCGAGCACGACTCTCGCAGCGGCAGCAAGAGTAGCCGCGCGCGCCGCGCGCACTTCGACGCCGCCGCCGGCCGGCGGCGAGTCGCGGTTGCAACAGCGGGACTTGCATGCGCCGGCGATGGGTCGGGCCGCGCCCGACCTCGCATCGAACAGCGCCACGTTTGCCTCGCACGACGCGCCTGCGCCGAACGGTCTTGGTCCGCACCGCCTCACGTCGCCAGCCGGGCCGGCAGCAGCCGGTCGTACTCGCGCTTGACCACCGCGTAGCACTCGCAGGTGCGGCGCTCCAGCCCCGGTCGGTCGAGCACCGTGATGTGGCCGCGCCGGTAGCGGATCAGCCCCGCAAGCTGCAGCTTGTGCGCCGCCTCGGTCACGCCTTCGCGGCGCACGCCGAGCATGTTGGCGATCAGCTCCTGCGTCATCGCCACTTCATCGCCGGCCAAGCGGTCCATGTTCAACAGCAGCCAGCGGCACAGTTGCTGGTCGAGCGTGTGGTAGCGGTTGCACACCGCCGTCTGCGCCATCTGCGTGATCAGCGCCTGGGTGTAGCGCAGCAGCAGGTGCTGCACCGCGGGCGACCGGTCGAACTCTTCCTTGATCGTCTGCGCCGCCAGCCGATACCCGCCGCCCGCGCTTTGCACCACCGCGCGACTGGGCGTGGACTCGCCGCCCATGAACAACGAAACGCCGACCAGCCCCTCGTTGCCGACCACCGCGATCTCGGCCGAGGCGCCGTTCTCCATCACGTACAGCAGCGAGACGATCGAGGTGGTCGGGAAGTACACGTGGCTGAGCGTGCTGCCCGACTCGTAGAGCCCCAGGCCGAGGGGCAGGTCGGTCCATTCGAGTTGCGGCGACCAGCGCCGCCACTCGGCGCACGGCAGCGCGGCGAGCAGGTGATTCTCTCGGGGGTCGGCGGCCGGTGCCATCGGCAACTCCCACGTAGCCTCGGTTTCAGGCCATGTGCCATGAAGCACATCTGAGACAGCATTCCGGCGCAAAAGTTTAGCGGCGCGGTCGAGCCTGCACTGTGGGTGCGCTTGTGTGCGCGGTAACCATTGGACGACGTTTGCGCGGTCGGTTCGCGAGTGCTTTGACGCGCGCAAAGGGGCTCTCTGCGCTGCGCCGTTCGCGGCTGCCAGGCGCACTCAGCATCGGACCCAGCGCGGTTGGCCGCGGCATCGGTCGCCCGATGAACGGGCATTGCACCGTGCCCGGTTCGGGGGGGTCGACTCCGGCACGTCGAGGGATTCACCGTCGACCACGCCGTAACAGTCAGTCACGCTTTCATGGCGTCGGCGCAAGCGCCAACCCCTGCAGTGCCGGCCCTGCCGGCGCGCCGGGTCGGCGCCGATGCGAGCACGGCGCAGACGGCCGCGGCCACGCGTTCCGTGCCGAGCCGGCGCGCGCCGGTTAGGCCGCAGCCGCCGCGCTGCCGGCCGAGCACGCGCAATGCAATGCCCGACTGCGCGAGGCCAACGAGCAACTGGTGCTGGCTGCGCCGGGTGGGCCGGGTGCGCAGGAGCTGCAGGTTGCGGCCGAGCAGGCGCGGCGCCGGCAGCTGGAGCTTTCTGGCGGTGGTCGCGCACGAACTGCGCCGCGCGCTCGCGCCGATCCGCATCGCGACTGCGCTGCCCGGCCGGCTGCGCACCGGCGAGCCGCAGCTGCCGCGGGCGCAGGCCATCATCGAGCAGCAGGTGGCGCACACATCGCGGCTGGTAGGCGAACTGCTCGCGCTGTCGCGCAGCGGCACCTGAACCGGCGCCGATGTCGGCACCGGCTCATAGAAGCCGCAACGCGAATCGCGTGCGGTCGATCTGGCCCACGTCGTCGACGCGGTGGTCCGGGCCTGGCGACCGGCGATGCAGGCGCGCCGCCAGCACCTCGAACTCGGCCTGCCGACGGGCGCGCTCGAAGCGCACTCCGAGCAGGTCGACCCGGTGCAGATCCTGGGCAACCTGCTCGACAACGTGTCGAAGTTCACTCACGGAGACGGCACGATCCGGCTGGTAGACGAGGCGGTCGAGGCGGTGGGTGGCGCGGTGGACGGCGTGGTGGATGGCGTGGTGGGCGACACGGTGGTGATCACCGTGCCCGACAACGGCATCGGCATCTCCGCCGAGGCCCTGCCCGCCGTGTTCGAACCGTTCACGCAGGAGCCGCCCGCGATCGGTTTCAACGGCGTCGGGCCGGGCATCGGCCTGACAGTGGTGCGCCAGCTCACCCAGGCGCACGGTGGCGGTGCGCTTGCGCACAGCGACGGCCCGAGGCCGGGCAGCCGCCGACGTGGTCACGTTGTTGTGGGCACCTGCGGGCGGTCGCACCCGAGCTTGATCGGCGCGACCGGCGCGTTCCGGCCTGCGGCGCGCGAGCTCGAGACACCCGCGCGCGTCGCCCGGCTTCTTTGCTGTCAGGCGCGGCGGCGGCGCGCGACGAAACCGACCGCGACCAGCCCGGCCAGCAGCATCGTGTACGTCTTGGGCTCCGGCACTGCCGAGGTGAAGTTGAACGACCCGCCGCCCTGACGGATGCGGAAGCCGCCGTCGAACGCCTCGACCTCGGAGGTGGTGTTGGTGAACGCCGTCAACGCGATGTTGTAGAACGACGGGGGCGCCGCGAAGAACCCGCCTTGCCCGGCGGCCACGTTGAAGCTCAGCGCGGCATTCGCGGACGGCGTGAACGTCGTCCCGTCACCGGTCGGAACCGAACTCACGCTGCCGTTGATCAGGCTGCCGCTGGCCAGCGCCACGCCGGCCGGTGCGGTCGTCGTCGGCGTGTTGCCGCTGAAGCCGAACGACGCCGCCGGACCGTTGTAGCCGTACAGCGTGTAGGTCAGCGACGAGAACGAGCCCACCGCCGGGGTCAACGCCGGATTGACCGCCGTTTGCGTGCCGGCACCGGCGAACTTGATGTACAGGCCATAAGTGCTGTTCAGGCCGGGCACCGCAAGCGTCAAGCCGCCGAGCTGGAATCCGCTGACCGCCAGGTAGCCGGTGTCGGTGAATGCGCCGCCGCCGCCGAAGGTCACGGTCGAGAAGTCGGAGATCAGCACGTTGTCGGCGGTGAACGAAGGTCCGACCAGGCTCGGGCTGGCGCCACCGGGGTTGAGCGTGAACGGCGAGAGTGCAGCGGAGGCGCAAACGCTGACCGCGGCCATCGCGATGGCCACCGCCGTACGCCGCAGCAGCGGCCGGCAAAAAGTGCGTGTTGTCGAATTCATGATGGGTCCTCGAGGTTCGTCCGCATCGCGGACATGAAATCCACGGATGGCAGGGATCGAACATCGTCGTCGGGCGCGCGAGCGCCCGCCCGATCTCCCCTGTGACCCGGCGAGCACTGCTCGGCAGGCCAGTACATCCAGAAAGTGACCGGAACAGTCGGCTTTCATGCGCGAACCTCGTGCGAGTATTCGAGGCAATCAGCCTATTCCCGCGGTTTTCTCTGCACTGTTCGCTACCGCACAGAAATCCCCTGAACAGGGGGTGGCTTTACACACCGATACATTATTAAGACAAATTCTCAGCCCTGTCCGATCCCGATCCGCGCCAGCGTCCTACGCCGCGAACACCGGTCGCCGCCGAAACTTTGCGTTCGCATCGAGGAGTCGTTGATGATCACCCCAGCCCCCGCACTCTCGCGTTCAGCTTTCACTTCGCCAGGCGTGGCGCCCAGCGCGCGAGCGCCGGCAGTTGCGTGTCGGATGCAGCGCGAAGAATGGGTGCAGATTTGCGCGACGCGCCTGGCCCAACTCCGCCCCGGCAGCGACCCTGCGTTCGTCGTGTCGGTGGCTCGCGAGATGTGGGGCGACGTCGCGTCATTCGACCCGTTGATCGCCGCCGAGATGGAACACGAATCCTGGCCGACCGACGACTGACTCGCCGGGCGCCGTAGGTAAGCGCCCGTCAGCGGTGGCTGTGCGCCGAGCGTTGCGGGCCGGCGCGGCGGTGCGAGTAGGCGGCGTCGGGCTGGGTGCGCTTGAGCCGCCCGACGATGCTGGCCTCTTCGTCGATCGAGAAGAAGTACGGGTACAGCG
>JAGWTP010000038.1 GCA_028868895.1 Burkholderiales bacterium | reverse complement strand
GCGCGCTCAGCTTCGATAGTCGGCGTTGATCTTGACGTAGTCGTAGCTCAGGTCGCAGGTCCACACCGTGGTCTGCGCGCTGCCGCGGTTCAGCACCACCCGCACGGTGATCTCGCTGCGCTTCATCACGCGCTGGCCGTCTTCCTCGCGGTATTCGGGCAGCCGCCCACCGGCCTTGACCACGGCGACCTCGTCGAGGAACAGGTCGATGGTGGTCTGGTCCAGATCGGCGATGCCGGCGTAGCCCACCGCGGCCAGGATGCGCCCCAGATTCGGGTCGCTGGCGAAGAACGCGGTCTTCACCAGTGGCGAGTGCGCAATCGCGTAGGCCACCTTCCGGCACTCGTCTTCGGTTTGGCCGCCCTCGACGCACACGCTGATGAACTTGGTCGCGCCCTCGCCGTCGCGCACGATCGCCTGGGCGAGCTGCTGCGCGACCGCCACCACCGCGTCGCGCAGGCGCAGGCCATCGCCCGACTCGAACTGCGTGATCTCGTCGTGGCCGGCGCGGCCGGTGGCGATCAGCACGAACGAGTCGTTGGTCGAGGTGTCGCCGTCGATCGTGATGCGGTTGAACGACTGGTCGGCGGCGTCTTGCACGAGTGAGCGCACCAGCGCCGGCGCGACCACCGCGTCGGTGGCGACGAAGCCGAGCATCGTCGCCATGTTCGGCCGGATCATCCCGGCGCCCTTGCTGATGCCGGTGACCGTGACGGTCTTGCCGCCGATCTGCAACTGAACCGATGCGGCCTTCGGCAGCGTGTCGGTGGTCATGATCGCCTCGGCGGCGGTGCCCCAGTGGTCGGGGCGCAGGTCGGCGATCGCGGCCGGCAGGCCGGCAACGATGCGATCGACCGGCAGGCTTTCCATGATCACGCCGGTCGAGAACGGCAGCACCTGTTCGGGCGCGATGCCCAGGTGGGCGGCCAGCGCCTCGCAGGTGGCGCGGGCGCGCGCCAGGCCGTCGTCGCCGGTGCCGGCGTTGGCGTTGCCGGTGTTGATGACGATCGCGCGCGGGCTCAGCGCGCCCGCGAGGTGGCTGCGGCACAACTGCACCGGCGCGGCGCAAAAGCGGTTGCGGGTGAACACGCCGGCCACGGTCGAGCCCTCGGCGATCGTCACCACCGTCAGGTCGCGCCGGTGGGCCTTGCGCACGCCGGCCATCGCGATGCCGAGCTCGACCCCGGGCACGGCGTGCAGGCGGCTGGGGTCGGGGGCTTGCAGGTTGACGGGCATGGCGGTGCTTTGCAGTGGCGGGAGATGGTCGCCGATTGTAGGAAGTCGCGGCGCCGGCTTCGAGGCGGTCAGCGACCGGTTCGCGCCGACGGCGGCGGCTCGTCGCGCAGCAGCGCCAGCACCACGTCGTCGCACAGTCCACCTTGCGGGTCGTGCGCGTGCGAGCGCAGCCGGCCCTCGCGTTGCATGCCGAGCCGCTCGGCGAAGTGGATCGCACGCAGGTTGCGCGCGTCGCAGCGCGCCTCGATGCGCAGCACGCCGAGCGCAAAGCCCAGCCGCAGCACTGCGGTGGCGGCCTCGAACATCAGGCCGCGGCCGGCGCGCCGCACGTCGCCGACGTAGCCGATCTCGCAGCGCGGCACCTCGAACGCGAAGCTGTGCAGGTCGAGGTTGCCGACGAACGCGCCGCCGTCCCGCTCGAACGCGAAGTAGATCAGGCACTCGCCCGCGGCCACCGCGGCGCGATCGAGCTCGCACATGCGCAGCGCGCGCCGCGCGTCGAATGCGCCCTGCCCCCAGCCGATGCAGCGCAGCGCAGGCAGCGACGCATTGACGCTGTCCATCACCACAGCGGCATGCTCGGTGCGCGGGTGCTCCAGGCGCAGGCGCGGCGTGTACAGCGCGCGCGGCGCTGCGAGAAGCGTGTCGGCATTCGTCATGAAGTCATCGCGGCAGGCGCAAACTCGAAGGCCCCTGTAAGGGCTGCCACTGTGCGCGCGGGGCGCAGTGCATTAGAGTGGGCCCGAAACCTGCATCCGATCATGCGGTCAACCTCAAGATTGACGATGACAGAGATGCCGATCATTGTTGCTGGGAAACCGAATGTTGCCTTTCTTTGCCGATCTGGTCGTGCGCACCGACGAAGCGCGCCGTGACTTCGAAACCAACCCGGTCGTGCTCGATGCCGTCGCGCACGGCATGCCGGTCGAGCGCTACCGCAAGCTGCTGCTCGAGCTGTACCACGTGGTCTGGCACTTCAACCCGGTGTGCGCGGCCGCGGCCAGCCGGGTGCCCGATGCGCAGCGCCAGGTGCGCTACTTCCTGTACGAGCACATGCACGAGGAATCGGGCCATGAGCAGTGGGTGATGAACGACCTGGAAGCGGTCGGCGTGAGCCAGACCACGCTGCACGCGCACCAGCCCTCGGTGCACACGCTGGCACTGACTGGCTACAACTACTGGGCCGCCGACCGGCGCCACCCGTGCTCGGTACTGGGCATGATGTACACGCTCGAGGTCATCGCGTCGGTGTACGGGGGGACGTTCTCGTCGGCGATCCGCGATTCGCTGCTGCTCGAAGGCGATCGCGGCATTTCGTTCATCAGCTCCCACGCAACGATGGACATGCAGCACATGGCCACGTTGCGCCAGGTCCTTAACACCGTCGCCGACGACGCCACGCGCGATGCGGTGACTGAGGCGACATTGGTCAACTTCCATCACATCACGAAGGTGTTCGAAGCGATATGAGCGCCAGCGCAGCGGCGCGCCTGACGGCGTTGATGACTCGACCCTACAAGTACCTTCGCCTCGAATGGAACGACGAACTGGCCGCGCTGCGCGTTCGCACCTACGTGAAGCCGATCCA
Organism: Burkholderiales bacterium; assembly: GCA_028868895.1. GTDB lineage: Bacteria > Pseudomonadota > Gammaproteobacteria > Burkholderiales > Burkholderiaceae_C > LMDS01. The sequence goes on along the minus strand of JAGWTP010000038.1, from coordinate 32,942 downwards.
GTGCTACAGCCTGGCCGGCCTGACCGAGATGCAACGCGTGCTCGACGACATTGCGTCGAGCCCGGGGCTGGTGCGCCACCTGGTGCTCAGCTCCGACGTCACCGGCGTTTTCAACTTCGGCGGCGACCTGTCGCTGTTCGTTCTGCTGATCCGCGCCCGTGACCTCGACTCTCTGCGCATGTACGGGCGGCGCTGCATCGACATGGTCTGGTGGCTGGAAAACGCATCGAACCGCGGCGTCCACACGACCGTACTCGTCCAGGGCGACACACTCGGTGGTGGCCTGGAATCGGTGATGCCGTTTCACAAGGTCATCTTCGAGCGCAGCGCGCAGGCAGGCTTTCCAGAGGTGCTGTTCAACCTGTTCCCGGGCATGGGCGCGTGGAACTTCGTGATCCGCAAGGCCGGCTTCTCCATCGCCAACGAGATGATCCTTTCGGGCAGGCTCTACACCGCGGAGCAGCTGTATCGGCGCCATCTGGTGGACGTCGTCGTCGATGACGGCGACGGCGAGGCGGCGATCGAAACCGTATTGAACACGGTCCATCCCAGGCTGCGCGGCACGCTGGCCGCGCTTGAAGCGCGCCGACTGGCGATGCCTATCACCTACGAGATGCTGTTGGCCATCGTCGATCAGTGGACCGAATGCGCACTCACGCTCGGCGACCGGGACCTTCGCTTGATGGAGCGGCTCGCGCGAGCCCAGGTCCGCAAGGCGGGCGACGCGAGCCGAGAAGGCGCGGTGGCAGAAATCAAGCGCCTCGAACTCGATACGGCATGGGACGAGGAACGCACCGGCATCACCGAGTGGTCCGCGCTGGGCTGACACCGGGGGCGCGCAACCCTCCGACTTACAGCCAGGCCTTGAGCAGTTCCTGCAACTGTTCGCGCGTGTATGGTTTGGCGAGGTGCGCATCCATACCGGCCTCGCGCGAACGCACCGCATCCTCTTCGAACGCATCGGCGGTCAGCGCCAGCACCGGCATCCGCGGCAATCCGAGGCGGGCTTCGCGCTTGCGTATCTCCTGCGTCGCCGCGTAGCCGTCCATTACCGGCATCTGGCAGTCCATCAGCACGACGTCGACGGAATACCGGTCCAACTGTGCCAGCGCGTCCATGCCGTCGCTCGCTTCGATGACGCTCAGGCCGAGCGACTGCAGGACTTCGCGCGCGATCATGCGGTTCACGTCGTTGTCTTCGACCACGAGCACCACGCCCATCAGGCTGGAAGAGCCGTCGAGCCCGCCGAGCGCTGAATCGGCCTGTGCGACATGAACCGACGCCGGATCGCGCAGCAACGACAGCGTGAAGCGGAACCTCGAACCGAACCCCGGTCGACTCTTGACTTCGATCCTGCCACCCATCGCTTCGACGATGCGCTGGCTGATCGCCAGGCCCAACCCGGTGCCGCCACGGCGCCGGCTGCGGCTGCCGTCGATCTGGTGAAACGGCTGGAACAGATCGGCGATCGCATCGTCTGCGATGCCGATGCCGGAATCACGGACCTCGAAAACCACCCCCGCAGCGCCTTTGGCCGCCGCCTGCGCGCTCAAACGCAGCAGCACCTCGCCGTGCTCGGTGAACTTGATCGCGTTGCCCACCAGGTTGAGCAGCACCTGCTTCAAGCGCTGCGCATCGCCGATGACCCAGTTCTCGACTTCCGGGTCGATGTCGAGCGCCAGTTCCAGTCCCTTGGCCTCGGCATTGCCGCGAAACAGCGCGATGACCGACACCGCGAGCGCGTGCAACGAAAACGGCAAGTTCGACAGGTTGAGCTTGCCGGCCTCGATCTTCGAGTGATCGAGCACGTCGTTCAGGATCGCCATCAGCGATACGCCCGACGACGCGGCGGTGCGCACCAGCCGGCGCTGATCCGGCTCCAGTTGTGTTCTGCGCAGCAATTCCAGCGCGCCGAGCACGCCGTTCATCGGCGTGCGAATCTCGTGACTCATCGTGGCCAGGAATTGCGACTTGGCCACGTTGGCGGTTTCGGCGGCCTCCTTGGCCAGTTGCAGCGATGCGTTGGCGGCGTCGGCTTCCAGCCCGTGGCGAACCGCCCGCACCGTGGTTTCGGTGAATTCGCGCGCGGCCCGCAGCATGGTGAAGCCATACAGCAGGATGAGGATTGCCAACGGAATCGACCGCACCGTATCGCTGACCAGCGTGGCAACGAAGACGCTGCCCAGTTCCGGCACCGCGAGCCAGGCGAACGATCGACCGACCAGGGACATGAAAAATGCGGCGATCGAAATCGAACCGCAGGCGAACACGACGTAGGCGGTGGCCGCCGCGCCGTCAAGAAAAGCGTAAATGCCGAAGGAACTGACGCACCACATGAGGCCCGCCAACGCCGAGTTGCCCTCGAGTTGCCGGGTCACATGCATGAGATCGCTGTTGGCGAGTGTCGCGACATCGCCATAGCGCCGCGAAATGAGCACTCGCCAGACACCTACGACAACGCCGAGCGCAATCGTGATTGCCGCGGCTGCGTACCGGCCCGCAAAGAAACCAATGCCTGCAAGGACCGTCACAGCAACCAGTTGCAGCGGCACGCTGCGGGTCGCGTTGTGCAACGACAGGCGCAACAATTCGCGCCGAACGGCGACGTCGGTGAACTGGTCAGCTCCCATGTCGTCGGCAGCATAGCGTACACATGACGAGGCGCCACAACTTATTGACGCGCCACACCGATGGCCGCAAGGGCCGTCCCGGCCTGCAAGGCCCTCCCGTCAGACCAACCGCCCGTGACACAGCTTGTACTTCTTCCCGCTGCCGCACGGGCACGGATCGTTGCGGCCGACCTTGGGCACCTGCGCCGCGAGCGTGGCGGTATCGGCCTCTTGCGACACGCTGCCGTCTTCGTTGGGGTGCGTGTAGGTGACGTTGCTGATGCGTTCGGCGCGCTGCTCGATCGCCTCGGCGGCCTGCGCCACTTCTTCCTGCGACTGGATGCGCACGGTCATCAGCACGCGCGTCACGTCCATCTTGACCACGTCGAGCAGTTGCGAGAACAGCTCGAAGGCCTCGCGCTTGTACTCCTGCTTCGGGTTCTTCTGCGCATAGCCGCGCAGGTGGATGCCCTGGCGCAGGTAGTCGAGCGCAGCCAGGTGTTCGCGCCAGTGCGAGTCGATCGACTGCAGCAGGATCATGCGCATGAACGGCGTGAACTGCTCCAGCCCGACGCGCTCGACCTTGGCGTCAAAGGCGGCATCGGCAGCCTTGACGACCTTCTCGACGATGTCTTCGTCGGTGATGGCCTCGCTGCTTTCAACCTCGGCCACCAGTGGCAACTCGACCTGCCACTCTTCGCGCAGCACCTTCTCGAGCCCCGCCAGGTCCCACTGCTCCTCGACGCTGTCGGCGGGCACGAAGGTGCGCACGACGTCGGTCATGGTGCCATGGCGCAGCTGGGCGATCTGCCCGGCCAGACTGCTTGCCTCGAGGATGTCGTTGCGCTGCTGGTAGATGACCTTGCGCTGGTCGTTGCTGACGTCGTCGTATTCGAGCAGTTGCTTGCGCACGTCGAAATTGCGCGCCTCGACCTTGCGCTGCGCGCTCTCGATGCTGCGCGTGACGATGCCGGCCTCGATCGCCTCGCCGTCGGGCATTTTCAGGCGCTCCATGATCGCGCGCACGCGGTCACCGGCGAAGATGCGCATCAGCGAGTCGTCGAGCGACAGGTAAAAGCGCGACGAGCCCGGGTCGCCCTGGCGGCCCGAGCGGCCGCGCAGCTGGTTGTCGATGCGGCGCGACTCGTGGCGCTCGGTGGCGATGATGCGCAAGCCACCCTGGGCCTTGACCTTGTCGTGCAGGCTCTGCCATTCGTCGGCCAGTTGCCGGGCGCGCGCGGCCTTGTCGGCGTCGGGGATCGACGCATCGGCGTCGATCACCTTGATCTGGTTCTCGACGTTGCCGCCGAGCACGATGTCGGTGCCGCGCCCGGCCATGTTGGTAGCGATCGTGATCACGCCGGGCCGCCCGGCCTGCGCGACGATCTCGGCCTCACGTGCATGCTGCTTGGCGTTCAGCACGTTGTGCGGCAGCTTGGCTTGTTGCAGCAGCCCCGAGATCAGCTCGGAATTCTCGATCGAGGTCGTGCCCACCAGCACCGGCTGGCCGCGCTCATGGCAATCGCGGATGTCCTTGATCACGGCCTCGAACTTCTCGCGGCTGGTCTTGTAGACCAGGTCGAGCTCGTCCTTGCGGATCGTCGGCATGTTCGGCGGGATCACGACCGTTTCCAGGCCGTAGATTTCCTGGAACTCGTAGGCTTCGGTGTCGGCCGTGCCGGTCATGCCCGACAGCTTGCCGTACATGCGGAAGTAGTTCTGGAACGTGATCGAAGCGAGCGTCTGGTTCTCGCTCTGGATCTGCACGCCCTCCTTCGCCTCGACCGCCTGGTGCAGCCCGTCGGACCAGCGCCGGCCCGTCATCAGGCGGCCGGTGAACTCGTCGACGATGATGACCTCGCCGTCCTGCACCACGTAGTGCTGGTCGCGGTTGTACAGGTGCTTGGCGCGCAGCGCGGCGTACACGTGGTGCATCAGCGCGATGTTGGCGGCGTCGTAGAGCGACGCGCCCTCGGCCAGCAAGCCCGCCTCGCCCAGCAGCCGCTCGGCGTTCTCGTGGCCGTCTTCGGTCAGGAACACCTGGTGGCTCTTTTCGTCGACGGTGAAGTCGCCGGGGTCGATCACGCCCTCGCCGGTGCGCAGGTCGAGCTCGCCGATCTGCTTCTTGAGCTTGGGCACGACCGCATTGATGCGCACGTACATCTCGGTGTGATCTTCGGCCTGGCCGCTGATGATCAGCGGCGTGCGCGCCTCGTCGATCAGGATCGAATCGACCTCGTCGACGATGGCGTACGACAGCCCGCGCGCGACGCGGTCGGCGGTGTCCTGCACCATGTTGTCGCGCAGGTAGTCGAAGCCGAACTCGTTGTTGGTGCCGTAGGTCACGTCGGCAGCGTAGGCGGCCTGCTTTTCCTCGCGGGTCATCTGCGGCAGGTTCACACCCACCGTGAGGCCGAGGAACGAGTACAGGCGCCCCATCCACTCGGCGTCGCGACGGGCGAGGTAGTCGTTGACGGTGACGACATGCACGCCCTTGCCGGTGATCGCGTTCAGGTAGACCGGCAGCGTCGCCATCAGCGTCTTGCCTTCGCCGGTGCGCATCTCGGCGATCTTGCCGTCGTTGAGCACCATGCCGCCGATCAGCTGCACGTCGAAGTGGCGCATCTTGAGCACGCGCTTGCTGCCCTCGCGCACCGTGGCGAAAGCCTCGGGGAGCAGCTTGTCGAGCGACTCGCCGGCCGCAAAGCGCCGACGGAACTCGTCCGTCTTGGCCACCAGCGCCGCGTCGTCGAGCGACTCGAACTGCGACTCCAGGGCATTGACCTGGTTCACGACCTGGCGGTACTGCTTGAGCAGGCGGTCGTTGCGGCTACCGAAAATCGAAGTGAGAAGCTTGGGCAACATGCGGCGTCGGGGGGTTGGGGGCGGGACAGCGGGGGCCGCGCAGGCCCATCGAGCCCGTTGCGGCCCGGGGGGTTCGGCGTTCAGTGCGGTAACCTGCTGGAGATGCTGGCGAGGGCCGCCCGAATCAAGGCTTTCCGGAGTCGAGGCGAGCCCGCCAAAACGTTGAACTTTAACATTCGCGGGTTGGCCTCCCAGAGAGGCCCGCCACCTCGCACGGACCCGAAGCCACCAGGCCGCTGCGGCAGCTGATCCGCCCTTCGCTTGCGCCTGGTGCGCGTCGCTACACTTCGCCGAATGAGCCCGACGCCATCATCGCGACCGCCCCCGGTGACGCCCGATGCGTTGCGCATCGCGCAGGCGCTGCAGCAAAGCGCCCCGCTGGCCCGGCTGCAGCAACTGATGCGCGACTCTGCGGCGCGCTTCGAGGCCATCCGGCCGAGCCTGCCGACCGCACTGGCTGCGCATGTCAAACCCGGTCCGGTCGATGACGCGGGTTGGTCCTTGCTCGCCGCAAACGCCTCGGTCGCCGCCAAGTTGCGCCAGCTTCAGCCCCGGCTCGAAGACAAGCTGCGCGAGCGCGGCTGGCAGATTTGCGCGATCCGGGTGAAGGTCCAGTCGGCATGAATCGACGCGCCAAGTGTTGGTCTGGTGCCGGCTCCCGGGATCGAACTGGGGACCTTCCGCTTACAAGGCGGGTGCTCTACCAACTGAGCTAAGCCGGCGGGGGATGGCGGCGTCGCGCCGCGCCATCGTTGGGTCGAAAGTATAAGAGGCCGGTCCGGGACCGCGCGCCGCTGCCGCTACTTGATGCGCTTGAGCGAGGGGCGCCCACCCGTCGGCGGCTCCGGCGGCAGGAGTGGCGGCGGCTCGGCGTCACCCTTGCCGGCGGCCGCATCGGTCAGCGTCAGGCGCGGCGGCCGCGCCGCGGCGGCGCCGGCCGGCGCCGCCGCAGGCGGGTTGTCGGTGGGCATCGGGAACGCCATGCCCTGGCCGTTCTCGCGGGCGTAGATCGCGATCACGTGGTCGATCGGCACGACGATCTCGCGCGAACTGCCGCCGAACCGCGCCTTGAATTCGATCACCTCGTTGCCGAGCTTGAGCGCGCTGGTCGCCTCGAAGCCAACGTTGAGTACGATCTCGTTGTTCTTCACGTGTTCCATCGGCACCCGCACCTGCGCGTCGACGAACACCGCGATGTACGGGGTGAAGCCGTTGTCGGTGCACCAGTCGTGCAGTGCACGGATCAGGTACGGACGGGTCGACGTTCCTGCGGTGGTCGGGGCGATCGGAGGCGAACTCATGGGGTTACTCGCGCGCTGCGTGCCAGCGGGCCGGCGACTACTTGCGCATCACTTTCTCGGACGGCGTCAGCGCCTCGATGTAGGCCGGGCGCGAGAAGATGCGCTCGGCGTACTTGAGCAGCGGCACGGCGTTCTTCGACATGTCGATGCCGTAGTAGTCAAGGCGCCACAGCAGCGGCGCGATCGCCACGTCGAGCATCGAGAAGTCGTCGCCCAGCATGTACTTGTTCTTCAGGAAGATCGGCGCGAGCTGGGTCAGGCGGTCGCGGATCTGCGAGCGCGCCTTCTCGAGCTGCTTGTCGGTGCCCTTCATGCCGCGCGATTCGAGCATGTTGACGTGCGCGAACAGCTCCTTCTCGAAGTTGAACAGGAACAGCCGCACCCGGGCGCGTGCCACCGGGTCGCCCGGCATCAGCTGCGGGTGCGGAAAGCGCTCGTCGATGTACTCGTTGATGATGTGCGACTCGTACAGGATCAGGTCGCGCTCGACCAGGATCGGCACTTCGTTGTACGGGTTCATCAGCGCGATGTCTTCGGGCTTGGCGAACAGGTCGACATCGCGGATCTCGAAGTCCATGCCTTTTTCGAACAGGACGAAGCGGCAGCGGTGCGAGTAGGGGTCGGTCGTTCCGGAGTAGAGCACCATCATGGCGGAGGATCCTTGGTCGGGCGGTCTCGGGTCAGCGAGGCAGCGGTTCAGAAAATGAGAACGCAGTGGTCGGCCGGAGCGGCCCTCCACTGCGCGCGATGCCCCTTGCCACGGCGGCCAGGCAGCGGGCGAACACCTAGGTCACTTCACGTCTTTCCAGTAGGACGCGTTCAGGCGCCACGTGATCACCGTGAACACGCCCAGGAACAGCAGCACCCACACGCCGATGCGCACGCGCTCGCCCTGAGCGGGTTCGCCCATCCACTGCAGGTAGGCGACCAGATCGCCAACGGCTTCGTCGTAGCCGCGATCGTCGAGCTTGCCCGGCGCAACCTGCTCGAAGCGCTGGAACCGGTGCTCGATGAAGGCCGGGTCGTGGGGGTCCTTGACGTCGACGAACTTGGCGGTGCGCTGGCCTTGCAGTTCCCACAGCACGTTGGGCATGGCCACGCCCGGGAAGGCAAGGTTGTTCCAGCCGGTGGCGCGCGTGTCGTCGCGGTAGAAGGTGCGCAGGTAGGTGTAGAGGTAGTCGGCGCCGCTGCCCTTGCCGAGTTCGGCGCGTGAACGGGCGATCAGCGACAGGTCGGGGGGCGCCACGCCGAGCCATTCCTTGGCATCTTTCGGGTCGAGCGCCACCTTCATCGTGTCGCCGACCTTGTCGGTGGCGAACAGCAGGTTCTGCTTGATCTGCGCGTCGGTCAGGCCGATGTCGTGCAGCCGGTTGTAGCGCATGTAGGCCGCCGAGTGGCAGTTCAGGCAGTAGTTGACGAACAACTTGGCGCCGCGCTGCAACGAGGCCGTGTCGGAAAGCTTCTCGGTCGGGAACTTGTCCCAGGCGTAGCCTTCTTCGGCCGCGGCGTTGGCGATCAGGCCCGAGGCGAGAGCGAACGTCACGAACAGGGAAAGAAACAGTTTCTTCATGGTCTTGGTACTCCGGCAGCGCAGGCGCGCGCGCTTCAGTGGGCGGCGAAGATCACGCGATCGGGCACCGGCTTGAACGTGCCCAGGCGGCTCCACCACGGCATCAGCAGGAAGAAGCCGAAGTACACCAACGTGCCGAGCTGCGAGATGTAGTTGCTGGTGACCGACGGAGGTTGCGTTCCCAGGTAGCCGAGCACCAGGAAGAACGCCACGAACACGCCGTAGACGATTCGGTGCCAGCCCGGACGGTAGCGGATCGACTTGGCCAGGCTGCGGTCGAGCCAAGGCAGGAAGAACAGCACGATGACCGCGCCACCCATCACCACCACACCCCAGAACTTGGCATCGAAGGTCTTGAGCAAGGCCACCGCGACGATCGCACCGACCGCCAGTGCCAGTTTGCCCTTGGCGCCGAAGCCGCCCCTGACGATGCCCAGCACTGCGCCGATGCCGACAATGCCCGACAGCACGTTGACCATCACGTCGGTGGTGGCGCGCAGCATCGAGTAGTAGGGCGTGAAGTACCAGACCGGCGCGATGTGCAGCGGCGTTTTCAGCGGGTTGGCCTCGATGAAGTTGTTGAACTCGAGGAAGTAGCCGCCGCCGGTCGGCGCGAAGAACAGCACCGCGCTGTAGATCATCAGGAACACGCTGACGGCGTAGATGTCGTGCACCGTGTAGAACGGGTGGAACGGGATGCCGTCCAGCGGAACGCCCTTGGCGTCCTTCTTGGCCTTGATCTCGATGCCGTCGGGGTTGTTGGAGCCGACTTCGTGCAACGCGATGATGTGCGCCACCACCAGTCCCAGCAGCACCAGCGGCACCGCGATCACGTGGAAGCTGAAGAAGCGGTTCAAGGTGGCGTCGCCGATCACGTAGTCGCCTCGGATCAGCAGCGCCAGGTCGGGGCCGATGAACGGCACCGCGGAGAACAGGTTCACGATCACCTGCGCCCCCCAGTAGCTCATCTGGCCCCACGGCAGCAGGTAGCCCATGAAGGCCTCGGCCATCATGCACAGGAAGATGCCGCAGCCGAAAATCCAGACCAGCTCGCGCGGCTTGCGGTAGCTGCCGTACAGCAGCCCGCGGAACATGTGCAGGTACACGACGATGAAGAACGCGCTTGCACCGGTGGAATGCATGTAGCGGATGATCCAGCCGCCCGGCACATCGCGCATGATGTACTCGACCGACGCGAAGGCCATGCCCGCGTCGGGCTTGTAGTTCATCGTCAGGAAGATGCCCGTCACGATCTGGATCACCAGCACGAACAGCGCGAGCGAACCGAACACGTACCAGAAGTTGAAGTTCTTCGGTGCGTAGTATTCCGCCAGGTGCTCGTTGTAGAGCTTGGACAGCGGGAACCGGTTGTCGATCCAGTTCAGCAGCTTGCGGCCCGCGGTGGCGTCGGCGGGGGCTTCGTGGTATTCGGCCATGGGGTGGTACTCCTGGGGTGCCGTCTGGGTTGCCGGGACTCGTGACTGCGCGAGAACGAACTCAGGCTCTCAGGCCTTCTTGTCGTCGCCGATGACCAGGCGGCTGTCCGTCAGGTACATGTACGGCGGCACTTCGAGGTTGTCGGGCGCGGGCTTGTCCTTGAATACGCGGCCGGCCATGTCGAAGGTCGAGCCATGGCAGGGGCACAAGAAACCGCCCGGCCAGTCGTTGGGCAGCGACGGCTGCGGGCCGGGTACGAACTTGTCGCCCGGCGAGCAGCCGAGGTGGGTGCAGATGCCGACCACGACCAGCAGGTCGGGCTTGCGCGAGCGGTATTCGTTGCGAGCGTAGACCGGAGTCAGTTCATCGGGCTTTCGCAGCGATTTCGGATCGGCGAGTTCGGCGTCGACCTTGGGCAGTTCGGCCAGTTGTTCGGGTGTGCGCTTGATCAGCCAGACCGGCTTGCCGCGCCATTTGACCGTCATCTTCTCGCCGGGCTTGAGGGCGCTGACATCGACTTCGACGGGGCCGCCCTCGGCGCGCGCGCGCTCCGAAGGCTCGAAGCTGCTGACAAACGGGATCGCGGCAGCGGCGGTTCCCACGACGCCGGCGCAACCGGAGGCGATGATCCAGGTGCGTTTGCCGCTGTCGATCTTCTGGTCACTCATAGGGTTCCTCGAACTAGGCTTCAGTCAGGGTCAACCCGTGATTCTAGCGGACGCTCCAGGGGGTTTCTCGCTCGCGCACCGCAACTGCGGCCGTGAAATGCCGACGCTGCATGCGACCCGAATGCGACAGCGGCGGATCGCAACGCGAACACCGACACCCGGTCACAAAGCGCTGCTTGAATTCGCCGCCGCCTGGGCAATACTGCGCCGCGACGCAGGCCAATCCGCGCGTCGCACCAACAACAAGGCAGGAGTGAGAACCATGAGTTTTGCAACCGAGTTCAAGGAATTCGCGATGAAGGGCAATGTCGTCGACCTCGCGGTCGGCGTCATCATCGGCGCGGCGTTCGGCAAGATCGTCGACTCGATCGTCAAGGACCTGATCATGCCGGTCGTCGGCAAGATTTTCGGCGGGCTGGATTTTTCCAGCTACTTCATCATGCTGTCGAAGCCACCGGCCGACTACAAGGGCGCGATGACCTACGCGGACCTGACCAAGGCCGGCGTGCCCCTGTTCGCCTACGGCAACTTCATCACCGTGGCGATCAATTTCATTATCCTGGCGTTCATCATCTTTCTGATGGTGCGCCAGATCAACCGTCTCAAGCGGGCCGCGCCACCGCCCGCGCCCGCCGCGACGCCCGAAGACGTGGTACTGCTGCGCGAGATTCGCGACGCGCTGAAGAAGTAGCGCCCGTTCGGTAAACCGTGGGCCGCCGTTATGGGCGCGGCCATGCGGAGATCGGCGAAATCGCACCGCCGTTGGCCGTCGGATTTGGGCCCATACTTGTGCGCCTGAGGCCAGGCTGGCGCTGACGGCGCCGGCGCTGGCGGTGCAGCGCAATTCAGCTCGAGATGACCCCGACCGAACCACGATTGCACGCCGCGCTCGACGCGGCCACGAACCAGATCCGGGTGACCCTGACGGCGGTGGCCGGCCGCGTCTCGGACCAGCTCGGTGCCGTCGCTCAGACGAGCGGGCGCATCACCGAGCGCGACTTGCTGATCTCGTCGCAATTCGAGCTGCGCCGCAACATCGGCGTGCTTCACCGGGTGTTCGCCGACGAACTGGCCGAACGCATCGGCCAGGAGCTGGCGCCGCGCGAGGAGCACAAGCGAACTCTTGCGGTGGCCGATTGGCAGACGCTCAGCCTCGTTGACGACAACGAGATGGAGGAGCGCATGTACTCCGACCGCATCGGCCAGCAGATCTCGCACGCCTGCGAATCCGAACTGCGCGAGCTGGCGGCCTACATGGGCTCGCTGCTGCAGATCGGCCGCGCCGACCAGGACCGCAACCCGCTGCGCGCCGAAGTGCTCGGCGCCGCGCTGTACCGCGCGATCGAGGCGGTGTCGAATCAGCCCGAGTCGCGCAAGCTGCTGGCCCGCGAACTCGGCAGCGCGATGGCCAAGGCCATGCCCGAGTGCTACCTGCAGATCCTGCGCGGCCTGCAGAACCACGGCGTGAAACCGGTGGTGCTGACGGTGCGCCAGGTCGAGGGTCCCGGCAACCAACTGTCCGGCGTGAATTCGGCGTATGCCACGTTGAGCGGCACTCGCAGCCAGAGCGGCGACTTCGACACGCTGCCCTCGGGCGCCGGCGCCGACCACGGCGGCTACGGCCAGCGCCCGCTGCGCGGTAGTGCGGCCGCGGCGCTCGGCGGCTCGGCCGCCTACCCGCCCGGCGGCGCTGCCACGCGCTTCGGCCCGAGCTCGCGCTCCGGTCTGTCGGCCAGCCAGGCCGACGCGCAACTGATGGCACTGTTGCGCCACCTCACCGCTGTCGCAAGCCGCCCGGGCGAGTTCGACGCACAGACCCGTGGCGCGAGCGCGTCGGGACGCTTGTCGACGGGCCCGGCCGGTGCGCCCGAGCACCTGCCGGCCGGAGCGTCGATCTCCGGCGCTGGCGCAAGCGCCGGTGGCGCCCTGCCGTATACCGCCGACGGTCTCACCGGCCTGATGGCGGTGAACCTGATCCGCGCGCATCGCGAAGAGCTGATGCAGGCCTCGGGCGGCAAGCTCGACCACATGGTGATCGACGTGGTCGGCAGTCTGTTCGACCAGATCCTGTCCGATTCGCGGGTGCCGCCGCAGATGGCGCGCCAGATCGCGCGGTTGCAGTTGCCGGTGCTGCGCGTCGCGCTCACCGACCAGAGCTTCTTCTCGTCGCGCCGCCACCCGGTGCGCCGCTTCGTCAACCGCATCGCCTCGCTGGCGTGCGCCTTCGACGATTTCGACGACGGCCCGGGCAAGCACTTTCTCGACCGCGTGCGCGCGCTGGTGCAGGAGATCGTCGAGGGCGACTTCGACCAGATCGAGATCTACACCAGCAAGCTCGCGGCACTCGAAAGCTTCATCGCCGACCAGACCGACGACCAGGCTCGGCAACAGGGCGCGGCCGGTACGCTCGCCAGCAAGGAGACCGAACTGCGCCTGCAGCAGCGCTACATGCTGCAACTGCAAAGCGCGCTGGCGCCGCTGGACTTGCCACCGTATCTGCGCGAATTCCTGCCGCAGGTCTGGAGCCAGGCGATGGTGCTGGCGGTCAGCCGCGACGGGCCCGGTTCCGACCGCGCCAAGCGCTACCGGCGGGTCGGCCGCGACCTGGTGATGAGCGTGCAACCCAAAGGCTCACCGGCGCTGCGCAAGAAGTTCCTGATGCAGCTGCCGCCGCTGATGAAGGACCTCAACGAGGGCCTCGCGCTGATCGGCTGGCCCGACGCGGCGCAGCGCGAGTTCTTCGCCAAGCTGCTGCCCGCGCACGCTGAATCGCTGAAGGGCCAGGCGCAGTCGGAACTCGACCACAACATGATGGTCAAGCAGCTCGAAGCCATCTTCGGCCTGCCGGTTCCCGGCTCCGATGCGCTGTCGGCGGCCGACCCGGTCCCCGAGGTCGAACCCGAAGTGCTCGCCCGCCGTTTCTCGGCCGAAGAGGTGCAGCGCGTCGGCCTGGTGACCGAAAGCGCGGTCGACTGGGCGGGCACGGTCGATATCGATCTGGGCGACGAAATCGCCGCCGGCACCGACGCCGGCGCCACCCCCACCGGCAACGGCGACACGGCCGCGATCGCGCTCAAGGGCATCGACGTCGACCTCAGCCTGTCGCACGCCGACCCGGCCGAGCCTTCGCGCGGGCCGCAGTTGTTCGACCACATCAAGCTCGGCTTCGCCTACCAGATGCACATGAAGGACGAGTGGCAGAAGGTGCGCCTGTCGCACGTCAGTGCCGGCCGCAGCTTCTTCGTCTTCACCTGCGGCAAGAAGCACCAGGAGACGATCTCGATGACCGCGCGCATGCTTGCCCGCATGTGCGAGACCGGCCGCATGCGCGCGGTCGAAAGCGCCTACCTGATGGAGCGCGCCACCCAACGCGCGCGCAAGCAGCTGGCGGCGCTGGGCACACCCACGCGCAGCTGAACCGATCAGGCCTGCGCGGTGAGTTGGCGCGCCATGCGCAGGGCCGCGAACAGACTGCTCGGATCGGCGCGGCCGGTGCCAGCGATGTCGAACGCGGTGCCGTGGTCGGGGCTGGTGCGCACGAACGGCAGACCGAGCGTGACGTTCACGCCATGCGCCACGCCGAGGTACTTGACCGGGATCAGGCCGTGGTCGTGGGTCATCGCGATCACGATGTCGAACTCGCCCGGATGACCGGCTGCATCGCGCGCGCGCATGAACACCGTGTCGGGCGCGAACGGGCCGCGCGCATCGATGCCTTCGGCGTGCGCCGCCGCAACCGCCGGGCCGATGATGCGGGCCTCTTCATCGCCGAACAGGCCACCCTCGCCGGCATGCGGGTTCAGCCCCGCCACCGCGATGCGCGGCGCGCGCAGTCCCCACGCCAGCGCGCTGCGCTGGGCGATGCGGATCGTCTGCAGCACCGCGTCGAAGGTCACCGCGTCGATCGCGCGGCGCAGCGACAGGTGGATCGTCACCAGCACCGTGCGCAACTCGTCGTTGGCCAGCATCATGCGCACCGGGGGTGGCTCGCGGCCCGGCGCGCACAACGCCTGCAGCATCTCGGTGTGGCCCGGGTAGCCCACGCCGGCCGCGGCCAGCGCCTCCTTGTGGAGCGGCGCGGTGACAAGGGCGGCGATCTCGCCCGCCAGCGCCAATTCGACCGCGCGCGCGATGCAGGCCGCCGCCGCGGCGCCGGCGCGCGCATCGACGTGGCCCGGCGCTGCGGCCAGCAGATCGGCCGGCAGACCCTCGACCTGCAACACCGGCACGCAGTTCGGCGGTGCGCGCAGCGCATCGGCGGGGCTGTCGACGCGTGCGACGGCCAGCATTCCACCGATGAAGCCGGCGGCGCGGCGCATCACCTCGACATCGCCGAGCACGACACAGCCGGCACTGCGCGGGTCGCGAAACAGACGGGCGATGATCTCCGGGCCGATGCCGCAGGCGTCGCCCATAGTCAGCGCCACCGGTCGTTGTAGAGGTTGGTCGGCCATGGTTCGCATTGTCGCGAATGCGGCGCGCCGCGCCGGCGCGCTGCCTTGCCTGCGGCGGCGTTCACCGATAATTCACCGGATCGGCGCCGCCGGCCGCGCGCGCAGCCTTCCGACGCCGTGCCTCGCACCCTCATCCCGACTTTCATGCGCAAAACCTGGCTCCTCTTTTCGCAGGCCGTCACCGTGGCAGTGGCGGTGCTGTTCGTCGTCGCCACCCTGAAGCCGCAGTGGGTGCAACGCGGCGGCGCGGCAGCAGGGCCGGGCGCGGTCTCGATTTCCACTGCGCCGGCACTGCCGCTGCCGGCCGTGCTGCCGGGCGGCGCGGTCACGAGCTACAGCGCCGCCGCCAGGCGGGCCTCGCCGTCGGTGGTCAGTATCACCGCGAGCAAGGCGCCGGCGCGCAGCCCGCGCAGCGAGGATCCGTTGTTCCAGTTCTTTTTCGGTGACCGTTCGCGCCAGCAATCCACGCAACCGCAAGTCGGCCTGGGCTCGGGCGTGATCGTCTCGGGCGCCGGTTACCTGCTCACCAACAACCATGTGATCGAGGGCGCCGACGACATCGAGGTCATGCTCAGCGATGGCCGCCAGGCCCGTGCCAAGCTTGTCGGCACCGACCCCGAGTCGGACCTGGCGGTGCTCAAGATCGGCCTGGACCGGCTGCCGGCGATCAGCTTCGGCGACGCCGACAAGCTGCAGGTCGGCGACGTGGTGCTGGCCATCGGCAACCCGTTCGGCGTGGGCCAGACCGTCACCTCGGGCATCGTCAGCGCGCTCGGGCGCAGCGAACTCGGCATCAACACCTTCGAGAACTTCATTCAGACCGACGCCGCGATCAACCCCGGCAATTCGGGCGGCGCGCTCGTCGACGCCGTGGGCAACCTGATGGGCATCAACACCGCGATCTACTCGCGCAGCGGCGGCAGCCTGGGCATCGGCTTCGCGATTCCGGTCAGCACCGCGCGCCAGGTGATGGAGGCGCTGATCAAGGACGGCCAGGTCACGCGCGGCTGGCTCGGCGTGGAGCAGCGCGACCTCACACCCGAGATCGCGCAGACGCTGAACCTGCCGATCAGGCAAGGCGTGCTGATCACCGGCGTGCTGCAGGACGGCCCGGCCAGCGCCGGCGGCCTGCGCCCCGGCGACGTGGTGGTGGCGGTGGCCGGCAAGCCGGTGGCCAACACGACGCAATTGCTGAACGCGGTGGCGGCGTTGAAGCCCAGGACGATCGCCGTGATCGCTGTGCAACGCGGCGCCACGGCGCTCGACATGAGCGTGACCGTCGGCCAGCGCCCGAAGGCGCGCGAGCCGCTGCAGCGCGAAGAGTGAAGTTGGCGCCCGGCTAGGCCGCGGGCGTGTCTTCGGCCGGCGCCTGGGTGTACTTGATGAACACCCGTGCGGCGATGATGCCGACTTCGTAGAGCGCGACCATCGGAATCGCCAGCGACAGCTGCGAGACCACGTCGGGCGGCGTCAGCACCGCGGCGATGATGAACGCCAGCACCACGAAGTAGGCGCGAAATTCCTTCAGCTTCTCGACACTCACCAGGCCGACGCGAGCGAGCACGACGACCACGACCGGCACCTCGAACGCGGTCCCGAATGCGATGAACATCGTCAGCACGAAGCTGAGGTAGGCCTCGATGTCGGGCATCGCCGAAACGCTCTTCGGCGCGAAGCTCTGGATGAACGTGAAGACCCGGCCGAAAACGAAGAAATAGCAAAACGCCACACCCAGGAAGAACAGCAAGGTGCTGGAAATGACCAGCGGCAGCACCAGCCTCTTCTCGTGGGCATACAAGCCCGGCGCGACGAACGCCCACACCTGGTACAGCACGACCGGCAGCGCCAGCAGGAATGCGGCCATCAGCGTGATCTTGAGTGGCACCATGAACGGCGAGATCACGCTGGTGGCGATCAGCATGCCGCCCTTGGGCAGGTGCGCCACCAGCGGTTGCGCGAGCAGGTCGTACATGCGCGCCGAACCGGGCCAGATCATCAGCACGGCGAAGCACACGAGCACCGCAATGCAGGAGCGGATCAGCCGGTCGCGCAACTCGATCAGGTGCGAGACAAATGGCTGCTCGGTGCCCGCGAGTTCGTCAGGCTTCTCGTCGATGGCCATTCGGGATCAGGCCGAAGTCGTGCGTGACGACGAGCGCGCTGGCCTGAACCGCGCCACCCGCGCAGCCCCGGACTGCGCGCGCACGCGCACGCCGGCGCGCTGCTTGTACCACTGCGGCGTGGCGCCGCGCTTGAGGCGCCAGTTCTTCTTCGGATGCTTGTATTCGGGCGGTGCAGGCGACCAGCCGGAGTGCTGGCCGCCGTCGGTCAGCGCGCCGGTCTCGGTGCCCTTCCAAGACTTCTCGAGCTCGGCGCCGGCCTGGTGGATTTCGCTGGCCACCGTCTGGTGCACCTCGCGCGCCGCGTCTTCGAACTCGGTCTTCATCTTCTTGAGTTCGTCGAGCTCGATCGACCGGTTCACTTCGGCCTTCACGTCGGCGACATAGCGCTGCGCCTTGCCCACCAGATGCCCGACGGTGCGCGCCACGCGCGGCAGCTTCTCGGGCCCGATCACGATCAGCGCCACCGCGCCGATCAGGGCGATCTTGTCGAAGCCGAAGTCGATCATGCCGAGCCGCGGGGGCGCAGCGCGCACTCACGCGTTCCCGAACCCGCCCGCATCACGATTTGGTCTTCGCTTCCACGTCGACGGTGTTGGCATCGCTGGTCTTGCTGGCGCCGACCTGCATCGGAGGCGCGGAAGCATCGGTGCTGGTGCCGCCGTCTTTCATACCGTCCTTGAAGCCCTTCACGGCGCTGCCGAGGTCTTCGCCGATGTTCTTGAGCTTCTTGGTGCCAAACACCAGCACCACGATCAACAGCACGACCAGCCAGTGCCAAATGCTGAATGAACCCATGATGATTCTCCAAACGACAAGACTCGAATTCTAGGTGATCGCCATCGACGAACCGATCACCCCTTGAGCCACGGGCGCGGGCCGCCCATGACGTGGATGTGCACGTGCTGCACTTCCTGGCGGCCGTCGGCGCCGGTGTTGATCAGGGTGCGAAAACCGTTCGTCACACCCAGCTCGCGCATCAATCGGGGCGCGAGCGAGAGCATGCGACCGAGCAGCGGCGCGTGGCGGTCTTCGAGTTCGTACATCGTCGCGACATGCTCTTTGGGAATCAGCAGCACATGCACCGGGGCCCACGGCGCGATGTCGTGGAACACCAGCAACTCGTCATCTTCCAGCACCTTGCGGCTCGGGATCTGGCCGGCAGCGATCTTGCAGAAGATGCAGTTCGGGTCGTGGTTCATGAAGCAACTCCATCATTGCGCGCCGTCACTGCGGCATCGGCCGGCGATCGCTCAACGCCAGCCAGCCGCGCACCACGCGGTACAGGAACCAGATCGAGATCGCGCACCAGGCGATCCAGCCCGGCACGAAGAGCATCAGCCACAGCGGAATCGTGACGACGTACAGCACCCCGGCCCAGACGACGCTGCGGATGCGCCAGCTGAAGTGCGATTCCTGCCAGGTGCCGCGCGCGTCGTCGCGCTTGACCAGGTCAAGGATGAAGGCCACCAGCAGCAGCCCGATGCTGGCCTGCACACCCGGCAGCACCGCCCCGACGGCCACCACTGCATGCAGCGCGTAGCTGACGTTGCCCAACGTGCGCAGCGAGTTGTCGCGCTCGCTGTTCGTGGGGGCGTTGTCGACGATGTCGTTCATGAGCCGTCCCTTTCGCGTTGCTGCGACTTGCGTGCCGCGAATTCTTCCAACCCCGACAGGCCCTCGCGGCGCTCCAGTTCGGCGAGCACCTCGGCCGGCCCCAGGCCGTGGGCGCTGAGCGCCAGCAGGCAGTGGAACCACAGGTCGGCAACCTCGCCGACGATCTTCGCCGGCTCGCCATCCTTGCAGGCCATCACGACTTCGGTCGCCTCTTCGCCGATCTTCTTCAGGATTGCGTCGCCGCCCTTGTGAAACAGGCGCGCCACATAACTCTTGTCAGGGTCACCGGCCTTGCGCGACTCGATCACGCCGGCCAGCCGCGAGAGGGTGTCGTTGCCGTTCATTTGTAGATGCTCCGCGGGTCTTTCAAGACCGGATCGACGGTTTTCCACACGCCGTGTTCAAGCCGCTGGAAGAAGCACGAGTGCCGTCCGGTGTGGCAGGCGATGCCGGGTTCGTGTGCCGCGTGGCCGAGCTGCTCGACCTTGAGCAGCACCACGTCGTTGTCGCAGTCCAGCCGCAGCTCGTGCACCTTCTGGACGTGGCCGCTCTCTTCGCCCTTGTGCCACAGGCGCTGGCGCGAGCGGCTGAAGTAGACCGCCTCGCCGCTCGCCGCGGTTCGCTCCAGCGCCTCGCGGTTCATGAACGCGAACATCAGCACGTCGTTGCTGCCGACCTCCTGCGCGATCGCCGGGACCAGCCCCTGCGCGTCCCACTTCACCTCGTCGAGCCAGTTCATTGCTGCAGTGTAGTGGCGCCCGAAAAGCCGCGTTCCGCGGCGAACCACGCGAGCACCGGCAGCGTGCCGGGCAGCACCGGCGCCACGCGCACGGGCAGCCGCTGCCACGCCATCGCCTGGCGCTCGCGCATCTGGAACGCGCCGGTCCACTCGAACACCTTGCAGAAGTGCAACCGCACGCGGGCGTGTTCGTAGTCGACGATCTCGACCTGCCACGGGTGCACCGCGCCGATCTCGATGCCGAGCTCTTCGAACAGCTCGCGCCGCAGCGCCTCCTCGACCGATTCGCCGGCCTCGAGCTTGCCGCCCGGGAATTCCCAGTAGCCGGCGTACACCTTGCCGGCCGGGCGCGAGGTCAGCAGGAATTCGCCGTCGGCGTTGATCAGCACCCCCACGGCGACGTCCACCGGGCGGCGCAAGGTCGCGGCATCAACCGTGGCGGGCGTGGGCTGCGCGCCGGCGCTCACGCGTGGTGCCTTCCGGCGTAGTCCTTCGCGAACTGGAACGCCACGCGCCCGGAGCGCGAGCCGCGCTCCAGCGCCCAGACCAGGCTTTCCTGGCGGGCCGCGGCGATCGCCGCATCGTCGACGCCGAAGCCGCGCAGCCATTGCGCGACGATGGCCAGGTACTCGTCCTGGCTGAACGGATAGAAGCTGATCCACAGCCCGAAACGCTCGCTCAGCGAGATCTTCTCTTCGATCACCTCGCCGGGATGGACCTCGCCGTTGTCGAGGTGCTGGTAGCTGAGGTTTTCCTTCATGTACTCGGGCAGCAGGTGGCGGCGGTTGCTGGTCGCGTAGATCAGCACGTTGTCGGACGCCTGCGAGACCGAGCCGTCCAGGATCGACTTGAGCGCCTTGTAGCCCGGCTCGCCCTCGTCGAAGCTGAGGTCGTCGCAGAACACGATGAAACGCTGCGCCCGGTCGGCGACCAGGTCGACGATGTCGGGCAGGTCGACCAGGTCGGTCTTGTCGACCTCGATCAGGCGCAGGCCGCGCTGCGCGAACTCGTTCAGGCAGGCCTTGATCAGCGAACTCTTGCCGGTGCCGCGCGCGCCGGTCAGCAGCACGTTGTTGGCACGCAGGCCGGCGACGAACTGCTCGGTGTTGCGCAGCAGGCGCTCCTTCTGCGGCCCGACCTCGACCAGCGCGTCGAGCCGGATCGGCGCCACGTGGCGCACCGGCTCGATCACCCCCGAGCCACCGCGCTTGCGGTAGCGAAACGCGATCGAGGCGCCCCAGTCGGGCTCGGCGAGCGGGTGCGGCAGCACCGCTTCCAACCTCGCAAGCAGCGCCTCGGCGCGGGCGATCAGCTGAAGCAACGGGTCGGTGGGCTGGGGCATGCGGGCGCGGGCCGCAAGGCGGCGGTTTCGGGGAAGCGGCAGTGTAGCGGCGGCCCCGGTGAATGCTCAACGCCGGTGCGGTTTGGGCAGCAACTCGAAGACGCGGTCGGCCGCCGCGGCGAACGCGCGCTCGCCACGGCGCACCCGGATCGCCTGCATGCCGGTGAACGTGCCGAACGCCGGCAGCACGCCGACGCGCTCGGCGAACCAGAAGCACGGCAGGCGCTGCCAGTCGTGGGCCCGCCCGCCGATGCTGACGCACGGGTGCAGGTGCCCACCGAGCACGTAGGCGCCGTCGATCGGCCGCGGGTGGTGGCACAGCGCCAGGCCGCGGTGCATCAGCGGCTCGTCGAAGGCCTGGATGTCGAGGGCCACAGGCGGGTCGCCGACGCGGTCGCCGTGGGCGGCGCGCACCAGTGTCAGCTCGACGGCGCTGTGCAGTTCGCGCCATCGCGTCAGCGTCGCCAGCGCGGCGCTGCCCGGCCATCGCATCGCGTGCAGGAAGTCGCCGAGAAAGACGACACGCTTCACGTCGAGACGGCGCACCAGCCCGGTCAGGGTGGCGAGGGCTTCATCGGCCGTGCCTGCCGGCGCCGGCGCGCCGAGTTGGCCTGGGCTCCTGGCCTTGCCGATGTAAGCGTCGGCCACCAGCAGCGTGTCGGACTCGGGCAGGAAGACGGCCTTTTCGGGCAGCAGCAGCAAGGTCTGGCCGCGGACCTCGAGGGTGGCGATCGTGACCGCGGTCACCGGAGCCCGCGGCATCACAGGGCACTCGCCGGTACGGGGCAGCCCTGCGCTCGGCCCGTCACGCGTGCCACCGCCGCTGTCAAGCCGCAAACATGCGCAGCGCGGCGTCGAGGTGTTCGGTCGGGGGGCGCTTGAAGCCCGAGCGCGCGTAGCGCTGCAGCCGACCGATGGCGAACGAGGTCAGCACCGATGCTTGCGCGCTCGCGTCGACGGTCGGCGTGACCGAACCCGCCGCCTCGGCCACGGCGCGCAGGCTCTGGCGCAACTGCGACTCGAAGCGCTCGAAAAACTGGTTCATGCGCGCCAGCAAGCGCTCGTTCTCGAACACCAGCGCGTCGCCGACCATCACGCGCGCCATGCCGGGGTTCTTTTCACCGAACTGCAGCAGCACTCCGAGCAGCTTGCTCACCTGCGAACCGGCCGCGGTCTCGCGCTCGTGGATCTGGTTGATCAGCGTGAACACGCTGTGTTCGATGAACTCGATCAGCCCCTCGAACATCTGTGCCTTGCTGGCGAAGTGGCGGTACAGCGCCGCCTCGGAGACGTCGAGCCGGGCGGCCAGTGCGGCGGTTGTGACACGCTCGGCACCGGGCTGCTCGAGCATGCTGGCCAGCGTCTGCAGGATCTGCACGCGGCGCTCGCCCGGCTTCGGTCGCTTGCGCACGGGGGCCGGTGGCACGGCGGCGCCGGCCGGCTCGGGTTCGCTGCTGGCGCCCTCAGCCGGCGCGGCGACGTCGATCGAATCATCGGGGCCGATTGCGCCGGGTTCTGAGGTGTGCGTCATCGGAGGGCCAGTAACTGCTTGAGCGATTTGATTTTGGCACACACATATCGAGGCTTCGGGCAAGGGTGAACACCAACTTCGAGCCGGCGCGAACCGTTGTTGGAGCCCGCGTTCGCACCGCCGCGCAGGTGGCCGCGAAAGCGCCCTTCGAGATAGCGCTGCATCCAAGCGGTGCGCATGCCGATGCGCCGCGCGGCCTTCTGGTTTTCGAGCACGTCCTCGACCAGCACGCAGTCGCTCGCCCGCACCTTCAGCCGGGCGACCAGGCGGCGGAACATGCGTGCGTCGGGTTTGGGCCGCAGCTGGCCGAACATCGTCATGTCTTCGATGCAGATCACGCCGTCGAAGCAGCCGGTGAGCTTCAAGGTATCGAGCACGCGCATCGTGTAGTGGCGCGGCGCGTTCGTGACGATGTACTTGCGCCCGCGCAGCCGCTTCAGCGCGGCCCGGTCGTGCGCGCTGGTGCGCAGCCGATCCTCGAGCCCCGGGTGGCGGTGCGTCTGCTCGAGAAAGTGGCTGGCCTGCACGCCGTGGTGGCGCACCAGGCCGAGCAGCGTGGCGCCATAGCGGTGCCAGTAGTGCTGGCGCAGCCGCGCCGCTTCGGCCAGGCCCAGCCCGAGGTGCTGGACCATGTACTCGTTCATCGCCAGGTTGGTCGGGCCGAACGCGGCGTGGCTCGCGTCGTGCAGCGTGTTGTCGAGGTCGAACAGCCACACCCGCTTGGACGCTGCACCGCGACCCGCGGTGCCCCGTTGATCCGCTCTCAATGCGAGCGGATCATCGTGCATGGGCCACGCGGCGTCTCGATGGTCCGCTCTCAATGCGAGCGGATCATCGTGCCGTAGGCCTGCTCGGTCAGCACCTCGAGCAGCATCGCGTGCGGCACGCGGCCGTCGATGATGTGCACGGTGTTGACACCGTTCTTCGCGGCGTCGAGCGCCGAGGCGATCTTGGGCAGCATGCCGCCGCTGATGGTGCCGTCGGCGAACAACTCGTCGATCTCGCGCGCGCTCAGGTTGGTCAGCAGCGTGCCGTTCTTGTCGAGCACGCCGGGGATGTTGGTCAGCATGATCAGCTTCTCGGCCTTCAGCACCTCGGCCAGCTTGCCAGCGACGACGTCGGCGTTGATGTTGTAGTTCTCGTTGGCGGCGCCGAAGCCCAGCGGCGAGATCACCGGGATGAACTGGTCGTCCTGCAGTGCCTTGACCACGCTCGGGTCGATCGACTCGATCTCGCCGACGTTGCCCACGTCGTGAACCTTGTTCGGGTCCTTCAGGTCGACCATCTTCAGCTTGCGCGCGCGGATCAGCCCGCCGTCGCGTCCGGTCAGCCCGACCGCCTTGCCGCCGGCGACGTTGATCAGGCCGACGATGTCCTGCTGCACCTGGCCGGCCAGCACCCACTCGACGACCTCCATGGTCTCGTCGTCGGTCACCCGCATGCCCTGGATGAAGGTGCCCTTCTTGCCGACCTTGGCCAGCGCCTCCTCGATCTGCGGGCCGCCGCCGTGCACCACCACCGGGTTCAGGCCGACCAGCTTGAGCAGCACCACGTCTTCGGCGAAATCCTGTTGCAGCGCCGGGTCGGTCATCGCGTTGCCGCCGTACTTGATGACGATCGTCTTGCCGTGGAACTTGCGGATGTAGGGCAGCGCCTGGGCGAGGATCTCGGCCTTGTCGCGCGGCGAGACGTGCGAGAGATCGGGCCCGTCCGCCACGGGTGCGGGGGGCTCGGCGGCGGCTGCTTCGGTCATGGTCGGCGCACTCGTGTTGGGGTTCGAACGATTGTAGGGGCCGACCCTTGCTGCGACGGTGTGCCGCGCCGCGCACTCACGCGCGACCGCAGCCGCGGCCGCTACGCTGCCGTGACGCCTACCGCGTGACCTTGCTGGCCGTCAGTACGCCTGCGGCGAGCGTGCCTTCGACCTGGACCTTGGCACCGGCCAGCGTCTGCGGAGTCACGCCACCGAAGTAGGTCGTGCTCGTCCATCGCACGCTGACGACTGCGCCCTCTTCGGGCGTGAGCGTGAAGCTGCCGGTTGCGGTGTCGACGGCGCTGGCCACACCCTCGCGCTGGATCAGCGCGTCGGAGGGCTCGTCCTCGCAATGCACGGTGCCCGCCACCACGCCGGTGCTGCCGAGCGTGCCGTCGACCTCGACGTACAGCCCGTCGGCCAGGCCGGAGGCCGGGCATCCCTGCACCGAGGCACCGCTCGCGTCGACCGCCACGCCGCGCACGCTGAACGTGCGGCTCGCGCTCACGTAGCCGATGATGTTGCCGCGCAGTTGGGCGGCACTGTCGGACGCCGCGTCGCGGATCTCGAGGCCTGCCGCCACCAGCACGCCGTCGGTGCCGACCTTGCCGCGAACCTGCACGTACTGGCCGCTGGCGAGCGTGGCCGTGGCGGGGAACACCGTGGCGCCGGCATAGCCCACACGCTGGCTGCCCAGCGTGAACGTCTTGGCCACAGGGTCGAGGTGCGCGACCGCACCGCTCAGGTAGTCGTCCAGGCCGCCGCCTTGCAGCGCGCGGATGCGCACCTGCGCGGCCCGCAGCTGCCATGCACCCGCGGCCGGGCTCGTCAGCGTGGCGGGCAGCGCGAGCACCGTCACGGCCTGGCCGGTGGCGAGCGCGGTGCCGGCCGGCAGCACGGTGGCCGCCGAGACATCGACCGTCAACGCGCCGATCGTCAGCGTGGGCGGATTGCCGGCACCGAGTGCATCGACGAGGCCGGTGACGCGCAGGTAGGCCGGCAGCGCCGCGAGCTTGTCGATGCGCGTGGCCTGCACCGACGTCGATGCACCCTGGTGCACGAGCACGCCGTGAACCTCGACCGCATCGCCGGCGCGGACATCGGCAGGCTGGCTGTAGCCGCCGCCGAGCTGCGTGATCGGACCGGCGGCGGCGCTGGTGTTGACCGCAACCGTCTGGCCGAGCACCGAGAACCGGCCCGGCGCCAGCACGTTCGCCACCGCGCCGGTCAGCGTGGCCTCGACACGCACCACCCGCGCGACCGCGCCGGCCTCGTATTCCAGCGCCACCCGCTGACCGAGCTTGACGTCGGCGTTCGCGTCGACGCCCGGCGCCACCTCGGCGACGGCGGGCGCGCCGCGGTTGTCGAAGCTTTCGCCGTCGACGATCACGCTGCCGAAGCCGTCGACCGTGCCGACCGCGGTGCCGATCGCGCCGCCGGTGCCGCCCGAACCGACCACGCCGGCGCCGCCGCCGCAGGACGCGATGGCGACGAGCGCGAACGCCGTGGCCAGTTGCCACCAGGCTCGCGCGCGGTACGTGGTGGGTCGATTCATTCCTGGCTCCTCTTGCGGGTTCGGATGCGGGGTGCGGGGCGCTCGGATCGGCTCGGCATCGGCGACTCGGTTCGGCTCGACGTCGACTGCCGGGATCGACTCGACGTCGATGGCGAATCGACATGCGGCGCCGCCTCACTGAAAAAATACACGCCGAATCGCATGCGCCTGTCGCCATCGGTAACGCGATCCTGGTCGACGCGCTCGCGCGCGCGGGTGACGACGGCCTCGAACGCGGCTGCCCAGGCCTGCCGCGCGGCGTCGTGCAGGACGTCGATCGACGCCGGGGTCAGGCCGTCGGCGTAGACGCTCTGCTCGAGATACCTCGGCGCGCTCGTCGTCAGGTTGCTGACCGCCGCGGCGATGTGGTCCGAGGCGCTTGCCGAAAACAGCGCGGTCATCTCGTCCAGGCGCGCCGAGGGCACGAACGAGGTGGCGCGCACGACCACGCTTTCGCCGTCGAGGGCGACGGCGCCGATCCGCAGCAGTTCGTCGAGCACGGTGCGCGGATGCACGTCGTTCGACAGCTCGAAGCACAGCGCCTCGAAGCTGCGCCGCCCGCCGGCGCGAGGCAGCGCGCGCGGCTTGCCGTCGGCGCCGCGCCAGCGCGGGTCGGTCAGCCAGCGCGTGAAGACCTGCGCCGACAGGGGCGGGCGCGGCATGGAGCGCGCGGCGGCCGGCGCCTGCGCGAGCGTGCGCACGTCCTTGCGGTGCACACCCGACAGCATGCTCAGCGCCGACTGCGTCGGCTTGGCGTCGCTGCGTTCGAGTTCGCCGCGCGCGGCCTCGACGAACACGGTCTTCAACAGGTCGGCAAACGCCGGGTACGAGACACCGTGGCGCAGCAGCCATTGCGCCACCGGTGCCATCAGCACAGCGGCCTCGCGCAACGCCAGTTGCGCGTGCTCGGCACTCGGCCGCACCTGCGGTTGAGGTGCCGTGGCGGGGTTCTCGGGCGGGGCGCGCTTCATGGGCTGGGTCGGGGCGTTAGATCAATACACGCAGCGATCGTGACTTATTTCGCGCGGCCGGAGGCGGTGGACCGCCACGACAACGCGTCGTAACACCTGTAGCACGGCTCCATCTTCTATCTGGGACATCTTTCCATATTATGCGGCCGATGAAATCTTCGTGCACATCGCCGACCCCTGCTGCGCCGTGGCAATTGCCAGCCCAGGCATCGGCGCTCGTCGTGGGCGTGCTGCCCCTGCTCGTCGTGGCCCTGCTTGCCCTCGCGCCGGTGGCAGCGCGCTGGGCGCTGCTGCTGGTCTACGCGCCGGTGGTCGAGGAGCTGGTCTTTCGCGCCGGCCTGCAGGAGGCACTGATGCGCCGCCTGGCGTGCTGGCGCGGCGGCGCGTTGGCCGCCAACCTGATCACCGCCCTCGCCTTCGCTGCGGCCCATACCGCACTGCACCCCGGCGCCCTGGCGGCGCTGACGCTGCTGCCGGCGCTGCTCGTCGGCCGCGTCTACGAGCAGCGTCGCCGGCTCGCGCCGTGCGTCGCGCTGCACGCCGGCTTCAACGCCATCTGGCTCCTGTGGGCGGCCCGCCTGTTCACGTGACTTCCCACCACCGCTTCATCGACGCCATGAAACCGACCTTCCTGACTCGCTTGATCGGCACGCTGGCACTGGGCCTGCTCGCGTCGTTCGCCGCTCGCGCCGACGACCCGGTCAACGGCGCCACGCTGTACCGCAACAGCTGCTCGGGCTGCCACGGCGGCTCGCCGCTGACGAGCAACTCGAGCAAGATCTACTTCGGCCGCAATGCGCGCAGCGTCATCGAGAACGCGATCGCGACCAACAACAGCGGCATGGGCTCGCTGCGCTCGGCGTTCCCGACCAACGGCACGGCCATCGCCGATGTCGCCGCGTACCTCGGCAATGCGCCGTCGACGTTGACGTTCGCGTCCACCGCCGTCGGCAGCACCGCGGCGGCGCAGACCGTCACCGTGTCCGCGAGCCTGAAGTCGGGCTACTCGATCGGTGGATTGAGCGTGTCCACCAGCGGCGACTTCGCGCGCGCCGGCGGCACCTGCGGCACTGCCGTGGCCACCGGCACCAGTTGCACCGTGCTGGTTGCATTCACGCCGACCGCCAGCGGCACCCGCACCGGCACGCTCAGCCTGACGCACAACGACACGCTCACACCGGTGGCGATCGCGTTGAGCGGCACCGGCGCCGGCACCGGCCTGCCGACGATCGCGTTGAACGCGTCGACGCTGACGTTCCCGGCGCAGGCACTGGGCAGCACGAGTGCGGTGCAGACCGTGACGGTGAGCAACAGCGGCTCGGCCGCCCTGACCCTGAGCGGCCTGACGCTCGGCGGCACGACGCCCACCGACTTCACCCGCAGCGGCAGCTGCAGCGCGACCACCAGCCTGGCCGCCGGTGCCACCTGCACGGTCGGCTTCACGTTCACGCCCGGCGCGGCCGGCAGCCGCAGCGCCACGCTGACGCTGGCCTCGAACGCGAGCAACGGCAATGCGCTGCTGAACCTGGCAGGCACCGGTGCGGCCGCCGCCGCGCCGAGCGCCGGTCTCTCGGCAACGGCACTCGACTTCGGCAACCAGACCACCGGCGTTGCGTCCACCGCGCGCACCGTCACGCTGACCAACACCGGATCGGCCGCGCTCGCGATTTCCGGCGTCACCGCGACCGCGCCGTACGCCGTCAGCCACAACTGCCCGGCCAGCCTGGGCACTTCTTCGAGCTGCACGCTGTCGGTCACGTTCACACCGACCACCAACGGCGCGGCGACCGGCAGCGTCAGCGTCGTGTCGAACGCGGTCGGCTCGCCGAGCGTCGTGACCCTGAGCGGCGCCGGCGTCAACTCGTCGCCGGTGCTCGTCTGGGTGCCCGTCACCAGCACCGTCACGTTCACGGACGCGACCGTGGGCGGCAGCGCATCGACGGCCACCGTGACCTTGAACAACCTGGGCCCGGGCGCGGTCACGCTGCAGCAACTTCTGCTGGCGGGCGCGCAACCCACCGAGTTCGCGGTTGCCAGCAATGGCGCGGGTGCCTGCACCTTGAACGTGGCGCTGGCGCAGGGTGCAAGCTGCACCGTGGCGCTGGCGTTCCAGCCCGGCGCCGTCGGCGCGCGCAGCGCCACGCTGCACGTGGCCTCCACCGGCACCAACCCGCCGGACCTGACGCTGGCCGGCAACGGCACCGCGGCGGCGCAGCCGGCGATCGCGGTCGTGCCCGGCACGCTCACGTTCAGCGTGACCGCCGGGGCCGCCAGCGCCGGCTCGCAGACGCTGACGCTGCAGAGCACCGGCACGGCGGTGCTGCACGTCAACAGCGTGCGCATCGGTTCGGGCGCGTTCACGCTCGCGCCGGCCACCGCCGGTGGCTGCGCGCTCTCGGCCTTCGACCTGCAGCCGGGCCAGAGTTGCGGGTTGACCGTCACCTGGGCGAGCACCGCGGCGGGCACCGAGACCGGCACCGTCGTGATCGACTCGACCGCCGCCGCGGCCCCGACGCAGGTCGCGCTGCAGGCCGTGCGCACCTCGGCCACCGCGCCCGATGCGACCGCCCCCGGCCTGAGCAACGTCGGAGCCGGCGGTTGCTCGATCGCGCGCCCCGCCGCCGCTACCGACCCGACGCTGTGGCTGCTCGCGCTGGCCGCCGTCGCGGTGGTGTGGCGACGCCGCGCCGGGCGCTGATCGAGGCCATCGAGTCGTCCCACGACTTCAATCCTCCCCACCCTCTCAACCCTTTGAAATGGACACCCCCATGCCTTCGAACCGCCTCTTCTCGACACTGCGCCTGGCCACCCTGTGCGTGGCCACCCTGGCCGCGCCCGCGGCCTGGTCGCTCGATGCCGGCGCCGCCGCGCCCGACCTCAACCTGCCGGGCCTGAAGGACGCTGTGAACCTTGCCGCCCTGAAGGGCAAGGTCGTCTATGTCGACTTCTGGGCCTCGTGGTGCGGCCCATGCAAGCAGTCGTTTCCGTTCATGAACGAGCTGCAGAGCAAGTACGGCGCGAAGGGCTTCGAGATCGTCGCGGTCAACCTCGACGCCAAGCGCGGCGACGCCGACAAATTCCTTGCCGAGGTGCCGGCCCACTTCAACGTCGCGTTCGACGCCAAGGGCGAGACCGCCAGGCGCTTCGAGGTCAAGGGCATGCCCTCGTCGTACCTGATCGGCCGCGACGGCAAGGTGATCGCCGCGCACAAGGGCTTCAAGGAAGAGGAGCGCACGCAACTCGACGCCCGCATCGCGCAGGCCTTGGCCACCCCGTGATGCTGCAACCCCCGCCCTTCTCACCCTCGACGGTGCCCACCATGACCCGACCTTCCCGCTCGTTGCGCGCAGGCTGCGCGCTGCTCGCCGCCGCGGCCCTCGGCGGCTGCGCGATCGCCCCGCCCCAGCCCTGGGAGCGCGGCAACCTCGCCAAGCCCGAAATGACGATGGGCGCCGATCCGCTCGACCAGCGCTTCGTGCAGCACATCTACGGCAGCAAGGAGAACGCTTCGGGCGGCTACGGCGTGGGCGGAGGTGGCTGTGGCTGCAACTGACCCGAAGCCCAGGCGCGCCGACAAGGCCGGCGCGATCATCGCCGCCGCACTCGCGCTGCCCGGCGTGCAGGTGCACGCCGACAGCGCCCCCGAGCGCGGCGAGGTGGCGGTGAAGTACCTGCACTACCAGGACTCGCAGCCCGGGCTGGAGCGCATCAAGGTCTCGGCGCCGTCGATCTACGTGCTCGCGCCGCTGTCGCCGAAGTGGTCGGTCGAGGGTTCGGTGGTCGCCGACAGCGTCTCGGGCGCCACGCCGCGCTACCACAGCGCGATCTCGGGCGCGACGCTGCACATGAGCGACGAACGCCATGCCGGCGACGTGAAGGTCACCCGCTACGAGGATCGCTCCTCGTACTCGCTCGGCCTGAGCAAGTCGAAGGAAAACGACTACGACAGTACCGCCGCCTCGTTGGCCGCCAGCTTCTCGAGCGAAGACAACAACCGCACCTGGAACGTCGGCATCGGCTACTCGCACGACAAGATCGGCTCGCACAACGACCCGACCCTGGACGAGCGCAAGCGCACCACCGAGTTCATCGTCGGCGTGACCCAGGCGCTCACGGCCAACGACCTGGCGCAGCTCGACGTCACGTTCAGCCGCGGCCGCGGCTACTACTCCGACCCCTACAAGTCGCCCGACGTGCGCCCGAACCGGCGCGACCAGGCGATCGTGCTGGCGCGCTGGAACCACTACTTCTCCGACCCCGGCTCGACGCTGCGCGCCAGCTACCGCTACTACCACGACAGCTTCGGCATCAACGCCCACACGCTGGGTGCCGAGTGGGTCCAGCCGCTGGGTGCCCGGTTCATCGTGACGCCTTCGCTGCGGCTGTATTCGCAGAGCGCGGCGAGCTTCTATTTCGACCCGGTCTACGACCCGACGGTCGGCGCGCCGTATCCGCCGGGCTATTTCACGAACCCGCCGCAGTACCTCTCGCCGGACCAGCGGCTGTCGGCGTTCGGCGCCATCACCGCGGGCCTGAAGGTCGCGCTGCGGCTCACGCCCGACTGGTCGACCGACCTGAAGGCCGAACGCTACGAGCAGCGCTCGCACTGGCGCCTGGGCGGCAACGGCTCGCCGGGGATCGACCCGTTCAACGCCACGTTCGTGCAGTTCGGCGTCAACAAGCGGTTCTGAATGCTGCACGCCGCCCGATCATCCGACGCGCCGCCCATCTTGGAACCGCTCGCACCGATCGCGTCCTGCGGCTTCCAGTTTCAGGCCATGTCCAGCGTCTGCGAGATCCGGCTCGACGCCGCGCCGGGCCAGTGCGAACCCGCGCTCGCCGCGGCGGCGCGCGAGGCGATCGACGAGGTGCGCCGCATCGAGCTGAAGTATTCGCGCTACCGCGACGACAGCATCGTCTCGCGCATCAACGCGGCGGCCGGACACGATGCGTCGATCGAGGTCGACGCCGAGACCGCCGCGCTGCTCGACTTTGCCGGCGAACTCCACACCTGGAGCGACGGCCTGTTCGACATCACCTCCGGTGTGCTGCGCCAGGCCTGGAACTTCCGCGCCGCGCGCGTGCCCGAGCCGGCGGCGCTCGATGCGCTGCTGCCGTTGATCGGTTGGCAGCAGGTCGAGTGGTCGCCAACGGGCGCACCGGCGCGCCGCATCCGGCTGCCGCGCGCCGGCATGGAACTCGACTTCGGCGGCTTCGGCAAGGAGTACGCCGCCGACCGCGCGTGTGCGGTGCTGGCCGCCGCCGGTCAACGCCACGGCTTCGTCAACCTGGGCGGCGACATCCGGGTGCTCGGCGAGCGCGCCGACGGCAGTGCCTGGCACTTCGGCATCCAGCATCCGCGCCGCACCGAGGGCACGATCGCCAGCGTCGACATGCGCGAAGGCGCGCTGGCCAGCAGCGGCGACTACGAACGATTCTTCGAGCACGACGGGCGGCGCTACTGCCACATCCTCGATCCGCGCACCGGCTGGCCGGTGAGCGCCTGGGCGTCGGTCAGCGTCACCGCGCCGGCCTGCGTGGCCGCCGGCGCGCTGAGCACGATCGCGATGCTCAAGGGCGAGCACGCGCTCGAGTTCCTCGCCACCCAGCAGGCGACCTTCCTCGCCGTCGACACCGCCCTGCGCACCTTCCACCACGGCCTGCCCGAGGCCGATCGATTCGAACTTGGAGTCAGCCCATGACGCTCACACGATGGACCCACCGCGCCCGCGCGCTGCTGCTCGCGGCCTGCACCGGCGCACTGCTCGGCGGCACCGCGCATGCCGCCCGGGCCGCGGACGGCGAGTACCTCGACCCGGCGCAGGCGTTTCGCGGCCAGGTGCACGTGCTCGACGCAAACACGCTGGCGCTGCGCATCGATGTCGCGCCCGACTACCACCTGTACCGCGAACGCATGAGCGTCGAGCTCGTCGGCACCGGCGCGACGCTCGGGCCGGTCGAGATCCCGCCCGGCCAGGAGGAGTACGACGCGACGTTCCAGAAGAACGTCGCGGTGCTGCGCGGCGCGGTGCCGATCCGCGTGCCGGTGGCGGGCGCGAACGCCGACTTCCGCGTCAAGGTCACCTACCAGGGTTGTGCCGACCAGGGCCTGTGCTATCCGCCGCAGACCGCCTATGTGGCGGCCGGCGTGAACGGCGGGGGCCTGGTGCGCGCGAGCTGGCAGGGTGACGACACTGCGTCCGCGGGCGCGAACACCGCTGCGCCGGCGGTGCCGGCGGTGGGCGCCGCCACGCCGGCGCTGCCGACATCGATCACGACCTCGAGTTCGACCTCGACTTCGAACGCAACCACAGCCACCGGGCGCGACGCGGCAACCGTCTCGGCGCCGGTGTCCGAGACCGCCCGCGTCGAGTCGGCGCTCAAGTCGGGCAGCCTGCTGACGATCGCCG
>JAGWTP010000037.1 GCA_028868895.1 Burkholderiales bacterium | reverse complement strand
CACCGGACAGCCCCTTGTCCATGTGGCTTGAAGCGCTGGCCGCGCTGGCACAGGCTTCCTGATCAGACGTTTTCATCAGCCAGGAGTGAACCATGACCGCCCCTTCCAAAGCCCAATGCCCTTTCCATGCCGCTGGCGGCGCCCGCGCCACACATGGCACGCGCTCCAATGCCGACTGGTGGCCCGGGCAGCTCAACCTGTCCATCCTGCACCAGCACTCGCCGGCCTCCAACCCGATGGATGCAGACTTCAATTACGCCGAAGCCTTCAAAAAGCTCGACTACAAAGCGCTGAAGAAAGACCTGGCCGCCCTGATGACCGATTCGCAGGACTGGTGGCCGGCCGACTGGGGTCACTACGGTGGCCTGTTCATCCGCATGGCCTGGCACGCCGCCGGCACCTACCGCACGGCCGATGGCCGTGGCGGCGCCAACACCGGCAACCAGCGTTTTGCGCCGCTCAACAGCTGGCCTGACAACGGCAACCTCGACAAGGCGCGCCGCCTGCTGTGGCCGATCAAGCGCCAATACGGCAACGCCATCTCCTGGGCCGACCTGTTCATCCTGGCGGGCAACGTGGCCATGGAGACCATGGGCTTCAAGACCTTTGGTTTTGGCGGTGGGCGAGAGGACATCTGGGCACCCGAGGAAGACATCTACTGGGGTGCCGAAAAAGAGTGGCTCGCCACCAGCGATAAAGCCGACAGCCGCTACAGCGGTGAGCGCGATTTGCAAAACCCGCTGGCGGCCGTGCAGATGGGCCTGATCTACGTGAACCCCGAAGGCCCGGACGGCCAACCCGACCCACTGGCCAGCGCGCGCGATGTGCGCGAGACCTTTGCCCGCATGGCGATGAACGACTACGAAACCGTGGCCCTGGTGGCAGGTGGCCACACCTTTGGCAAGGCACACGGCGCGGGCGATCCGAAAAAGGTGGGCCCCGAGCCTGAAGCCGCGCCGATCGAGGCCATGGGCCTGGGCTGGATCAACCAGCATGGCAGCGGCAAGGGCGCGGACACCACCACCAGCGGCATCGAAGGCGCCTGGAAGCCCCATCCCACGCGCTGGGACATGGGCTATTTCAAAGTCATGTTCAAGTACGAATGGGAGCTGGTCAAAAGCCCGGCGGGCGCCAAGCAGTGGCAGGCCAAGGATGTGGCCGAGGAGGACATGATCCCCGATGCGCACATCCCTGGCCTCAAGCACCGACCGATGATGACCACCGCCGATCTGGCGCTGCGCTTTGATCCGGCCTACGAAAAGATCTCGCGCCACTTCCTGGCCCACCCCGAGGAATTTGCCGATGCCTACGCCCGTGCCTGGTTCAAGCTGACCCACCGCGACATGGGGCCCAAGGCGCGTTACCTCGGCCCCGAGGTGCCGGCCGAAGACCTGATCTGGCAGGACCCGCTGCCTGCAGTCGACCATGCCCTGATCGACGAGGCCGACGCGGCCGACCTGAAGCGCCGCGTGCGCGCCAGCGGCCTGACCGTGAGCGAACTGGTGTCCACCGCCTGGGCCTCGGCCTCCACCTTCCGCGGCAGCGACAAGCGCGGCGGCGCCAACGGCGCGCGCATCCGCCTGGCGCCGCAGAAGGACTGGGCCGTCAACCAACCGGCGCAACTGGCCAAGGTGTTGGCGGTGCTGGAAGGCGTCAGGAGCCGCTTCAACGGCGCGCAGCGCGGCGGCAAGCAGATCTCGCTGGCCGACCTGATCGTGCTCGCCGGCAACGCCGCGGTGGAAGCGGCGGCCAAGGACGCGGGCCAAGCCGTCGTCGTGCCGTTTTCGCCGGGGCGCACCGACGCCACCGCGGCCCAGACCGACGCGGAGTCCTTCGCCGTCCTCGAGCCGCAGGCCGACGGCTTCCGCAACTACTGCAAGGCGGCGTACAGCGTCTCACCCGAATCCATGCTCGTGGACAAGGCGCAGCTGCTCAAGCTCAGTGCGCCGGAGATGACGGTGCTCGTCGGCGGCCTGCGCGTGCTGGGGGCTAACGTCGCTGGTTCCACCGACGGCGTGCTCACCCGGCGCCCCGGCACGCTCACCAACGACTTCTTCGTCAACCTGGTGGACATGTCCACGGTGTGGAAGCCCACCGGCGACAACGCTTACGAAGGCCGCGACCACAAGTCCGGCGCGCTCCGGTGGACCGCCACCCGCGTGGACCTGGCGTTCGGGTCCAACTCACAGCTTCGCGCCCTGTCCGAGGTCTATGCGCAAAGCGACAACGGCCCGAAATTCAGGCGCGACTTCGTCGCTGCCTGGACCAAGGTCATGAACCTGGACCGGTTCGATCTGCGCTGATCCGGCGCGCGGCTTCGCCTAGCGAAGCCGCGTGGACCCGGCGCCGACGTCGAGCCCGATGCGGCCCGCCGAACGGCCTCAGGTG
The DNA here is from genome assembly GCA_028868895.1 of Burkholderiales bacterium. GTDB lineage: Bacteria > Pseudomonadota > Gammaproteobacteria > Burkholderiales > Burkholderiaceae_C > LMDS01. Next base: position 33,434 of record JAGWTP010000037.1, on the reverse strand, counting down.
GCCGGGCGCGCGGCGCCCAACGCGCGTTGTCCCGCCCGGCGCTTCCGCCCGACACGATGCGCCCCCCAAATTCGAAGATTGCCGCCATCAGAGGTGCGAACTAATCTATTCGCACGTCTTGCCAATTCAGCGGCGGGTGGATGAACCGACGCTTTCGTCTTTGGGTGCGTGGGCCCTTGCTGGCACCGGTGCGCGGTGAATCACCCTTCGCTGAGTGAATCGGTGGGCCCGCGCCCGCCCTCATCGCTGAGGAGAACATCCCATGGCCACGAAAGGTGCGAGTGGAAAGCCAGGCACGAGAAAGACGCGGGAACCGAAAGCGCTCGTGCCGGAGAGTCTGACACGCAAGGGTTTCCAGATACGCGGACTCGGCCCGCTGCCGGAGGGCTTCGACCCGATGAAGGCCACCGCCCGCCAACTCGCGGCGTACCGGCTGCCGCTTCGACCCGACGCGAAGAAGGAGCCGCAGATGCACGCGCTCTGGAACCGGGCGATGTCCCGCACCCGGCTGTGGATCACCCCGGAGTTCGAGCACCACGAGCACATCACGCACGGCCCGGCTCGCGGTACCGGTGGAAAAGCGGCGACCGCGCGTTCCGCCGCGCCGGGGGTCGCCAATGCGACATCGAACAACTGGTCGGGCGCGACCGTCTTCTCACCCGCCGGCAAACCTTACGGCTTCGTCGGTGGCCAGTGGACCGTACCCAGCCCGAACAGCACCGTCGACGGCGCCTATTTCGCGTCGGAGTGGGTCGGTATCGACGGCTGGAACTCCGGCGACGTGCTGCAGGCAGGGACCGAGACGCAAATCACGAAGGTCCTTTTCATCACCGTCAGGCAGGTCTACACGTGGTGGGAGTGGTTTCCCGCCGGTGAGGTGAAGATCAGCAATCTGCCCGTCTCGGCGGGTGACGTGATGTATTGCCTCATCTGCGCCGACACGACATCACACGCGACGGTCTACATCACCAACCAGTCCCAAGGCGTCGGCACCCGCTTCGAAATCACCCCCCCGTCGGGCACGAGCTTGACCGGCAACGTGGCCGAGTGGATCGTCGAGCGGCCGACCGTCGGGGGTTCGGTCGCGAACCTCACCGACTACGCCGCCTGCTACTTCGACGAGTGCATCGCCGGCGGCAGCGGAAGAATCGACAACCTCAACGGCGCCTCTCTCGTCACGATGACGGGCACCGGCGGCGCCACGCTGTCGGCACCGACCCAGGAGAACGACAACGTCGTCAAGGTCAACTGGCGCAAGTCCAGTTGACCGTTCGGGAGCGCGCCTCTCATTCGTGGGGCGGGTTCGGCGCCTGTCTCGAACCGAGAACTTCAGAAAGGAAACCCAATCATGAGATCGAACTTCCATGTCCGTTCGCGTGGCGCCGTTTGCGTGGCCGCTGCATTGGCGATGTTCGGCGGCACGACCGCCATGGCCTCGTGCAACGAACCGGGCACGCCAAACCAGGAGCAATTGCGCTCGGACGGTCATGGGCAGTTGATCTATTCCTTCGAAAATACCGCGCGCGTCACGCCCCACGCGAAGGGCGACGAAATGGGCAAGCTGCGGATGTATTTCGACATGAATATGGGCGACGGCGCCAATCCGAACGGCAACAACTGGACCTATGTGGAAGGCGATGGGCCGCACACCGTGGGCAACCACGAGCGCATTACGCTGCGCATCTCGACTCAGCAACTGCAACAGGTGAATCCGGCGAACCGGCGGTCCGAACGGGTCGACCGGCCGCTTGAAGTGGGCAAGCGCTATTGCATGACCGTATGGGCCCGGACATCGCCGGGCGGCTGCCGATCGGCCCAGCATTCATCGTGGCAATGCGCCACGGTGAAGCCCTAGACCTGCCGACCGCAGAAGCGCCGCCACGGAAGCCGCGCTCGTGGTCGATCCGCGTCGCGGCCGGTTCGCCAGGGCCCGATCCGAAGCCTGGTCTCACCCCCGCGCCAACACCGCCCGCAACGCCGCCCCGGTGTGGCTCGCCGCGCACCCCACCAGCGCCTCCGGCGTGCCGCCCATCACCACCGCGCCGCCCTGCACGCCGCCTTCGGGACCGAGGTCGATGACCCAGTCGGCCTCGGCGATGACGTCGAGGTCGTGTTCGATCACGACCACGCTGTGGCCGCCGTCCACCAGACGGTGCAGCACGCGGATCAGGCGCTCCACATCGGCCATGTGCAGCCCGACGGTCGGCTCGTCGAGCACGTACAGCGTGTGCGGCGCCTTGTTGCCGCGGCGGGCTGGCGGCCGCCGCGCCAGGCCGCTCCCAAGCGAGGCCGCCACCTCGGGGGGCTGATCGCCGAAGGCGATCGGGGGCGGCATGAACTCGTCGCGCACCTTGCTGAGTTCGCTGACGAGCTTGATGCGTTGCGCCTCGCCGCCGCTGAGCGTCGGCGACGGCTGGCCGAGCGTGAGGTAGCCCAGGCCCACGTCTTTGAGCAATTGCAGCGGGTGCGAGATGTTGGGCATGCTCGCGAAGAACTCGACCGCCTCGTCGACCTCCATCTTCAGCACGTCGCCGATGCTTTTGCCGCGCCAGCTCACCGCGAGCGTCTCGGCGTTGAAGCGCGCGCCGTGGCAGACCTCGCACGGCACCTTCACGTCGGGCAGGAAGCTCATCGCGATCGTGCGCAGGCCCTGCCCTTCGCAGCCGGCGCAGCGGCCTTCGCCGGTGTTGAAGGAAAAGCGTGCCGGCGCGTAGCCGCGGGCGCGGGCCTCGAGCGTCTCGGCGAAGAGCTTGCGGATCGTGTCCCAAAAGCCGATGTAGGTGGCCGGGCAGGAGCGCGGGGTCTTGCCGATCGGCGTCTGGTCGACCTCGAGCACGCGGTCGATGTAGCCCCAGCCGTCGATGCCGTCGCAGCCTTGCCAGTTGGGCTTGCCGCCGCGCGTGTTGATGAACTGCAGGTTGGCCAGCAGCACGTCGCGCGCGAGGGTGGATTTGCCCGAGCCGCTGACGCCGGTGATGGCGACGAGGCGCTTCAGCGGGATATCGACCGTGACGTCGCGCAGGTTGTGCAGCGAGGCGCTCTGGATAGTGAGGGGGCCGTGCTTTTCGCGGTCGGTGTGAGAAGCGGGCGACTCGCTGCACTCGCCACCCCTCACCCCCGCCCTCTCCCCAAAGGGGAGAGGGAGCAATACGGGGCGGCGCGGCTGCAGCGGGTGGATCAACGGGTGAGCCAGGAAGCGTCCGGTCACCGAATCGGGGTTGCGAGAAAGGTCCGCCGCGCTGCCTTCGGCCACCAGGTGGCCGCCGCGCTTGCCGGCGCCGGGGCCGATGTCGATGATGTGGTCGGCGCGGCGGATCGTGTCTTCGTCGTGTTCGACGACGACCAGCGTGTTGCCCTTCTCGCTCAGGTTCTTCAGCGCGCCCAGCAGCACCTGGTTGTCGCGCGGGTGCAGGCCGATGGTCGGTTCGTCGAGCACGTAGCACACGCCTTGCAGGTTGCTGCCGAGCTGCGCCGCCAGGCGGATGCGCTGCGCCTCGCCGCCGCTGAGCGTCGGTGCGGCACGGTCGAGCGTGAGGTAGCCCAGGCCCACTTCTTCCAGGAACTCGAGCCGGCTCCTGATCTCGCTGACGACGTCGCGGGCGATCTCGGCGTCGCGGCCGGTGAGCGTCAGCGCGTCGACCCAGCCGCGCGCCTCGGCGACCGACCAGCGCGCGATCGCGGTGATCGGTTCGCTCTCGAACGTGACGAGCCGCGACGCCGGGTTCAGCCGCGTGCCGGCGCAGTCCGGGCACGGCTCGTCGACGACGCCCTCCACGTCTTGTTCCTCGGACGGGAAGCTCTGCTCGCGGCCCTTGGCGTCGTCGTCGCGCACCGAGTCGTCGTAGGCCCTGCGCTGCTCGCGCGTCAGCTTCAAGCCGGTGCCCACACAGGTCGTGCACCAGCCGTGCTTGCTGTTGTAGCTGAACATGCGCGGGTCGAGCTCGGCGTAGCTGGTGCCGCAGGTCGGGCAGGCGCGCTTGGTCGAGAACACCTTGACGCGGCCGATCTGCGCGGTGGGCGCCTCGGCGCGCATCGCGCCGCGCAGGCCGTCGAGCGGCGCCAGCAGGTGCATCACGCCCTTGCCGAGTTCGAGCGCCGTCGCCAGCAGCGCGCGCAGTTCGCTCTCGCGCTCGGGGCTGACCACGATGTCGCCGACCGGCAGCTCCAGCGTGTGTTCTTTGAAGCGATCCAGGCGCGGCCACGGGTCGACCTTGACGAACTCGCCATCGACGCGCAGGTGGGTGTGGCCGCGCGCCTTGGCCCATTTGGCGAGGTCGGTGTAGACGCCCTTGCGGTTGACGACCAGCGGCGCGAGCAGGCCGACGTGCTGGCCGCGGTAGCCGCCCTGCGCCTGGTCGCGAAGCAGCTGCGCGGCGATGCTCTGCGCGCTCTGCGGCTGCACCGGCGTGCCGTCCTTGACGCAGTGCTGCAACCCGAGCTTGACGTACAGCAGGCGCAGGAAGTGCCAGACCTCGGTGGTGGTGGCGACCGTGCTCTTGCGCCCGCCGCGGCTCAGGCGCTGCTCGATCGCCACCGTCGGCGGGATGCCGTAGACCGCGTCGACCTCGGGCCGGCCCGCCGGCTGGACGATGCTGCGGGCATAAGCATTGAGCGACTCGAGATAGCGGCGCTGGCCTTCGTTGAACAGGATGTCGAACGCGAGCGTGCTCTTGCCCGAGCCCGACACGCCGGTGACGACGCTGAACTTGCCGCGCGGGATGGAGACATCGAGCGACTTCAGGTTGTGCTCGCGCGCGTTGACGATCTGGATGACTCCCTCGCTGGCTCCCTCTCCCCCTGCGAGAGGGTTGGGGTGAGGGCCGGCGGAACGCCGACGCCGGAGGAGTCGGGTTTGCAGGGGCGCGCCTTCGGCGCTTCCCTCACCCCCGCCCTCTCGCAGGGGGAGAGGGAGCAAGAGGGAAGTCCGTTCGCGGACTTCGTGGGTCAGGCCCATCGCCACGTCGTAGTCGGCGAGCGCCTTGCCGGTGTGCGACGTGGGGTGGCGCTTCACGTCTTCGGGGGTGCCGGTGCAGACGACCCAGCCACCGGCATCGCCGCCTTCGGGGCCGAGGTCGATCAGCCAGTCGGCGGCGCGGATCACGTCGAGGTTGTGCTCGATCACGATCAGCGAATGGCCGGCGTCGAGCAGCTTGCGAAACGACCGCATCAGCTTGGCGATGTCGTCGAAGTGCAGCCCGGTGGTGGGTTCGTCGAACAGGTACAGCGTGCCGCGCCGGGCAAGCTTTTGTCCGCTCGCGGTCGCGCTCTGCGAGGCCTCGGCCAGGAAGCCGGCGAGCTTCAGGCGCTGCGCCTCGCCGCCCGACAGCGTGGGCACCGGCTGGCCGAGCTTCAGGTACTCGAGGCCGACGTCGACGATCGGCTGCAGCACGCGCAGCACCTCGCGGTCGTCGCGGAACAGTTGCACCGCTTCGCTCACCGTCAGCTCGAGCACGTCCGCGACACTCAGGTCGCGTATCAAGTCACCGGGCAGGCGGCGGTCGATCTTGACGTCGAGAATTTCCGGCCGGTAGCGGCGGCCGTCGCAGTCGGGGCAACGCAGGTACACATCGGAGAGGAACTGCATCTCGACGTGCTCGAAGCCGGAGCCGCCGCAGGTCGCACAGCGGCCATTGCCGGCGTTGAAGCTGAACATGCCGGGGCCGTAGCCACGCTGCAGCGCCAGCGGCGCCTGCGCGAACAGCTTGCGGATCTCGTCGAACGCGCCGACGTAGCTGGCCGGGTTGGAGCGCGCGGTCTTGCCGATCGGCGACTGGTCGACGAAGACCGCGTCGCCGAGCCAATCGGCGCCGAGCAGCGCATCGAACTCGCCCGGCGCCTCGGACGCCTTGCCGAAATGGCGCTGCAAGGCCGGGAACAGCACGTCCTGCATCAGCGTGCTCTTGCCCGAGCCGGAGACGCCGGTCACGCACACCAGGTGCAGCAACGGAAACTCCACCGTCACATTCTTGAGATTGTGGTCGCGCGCGCCCTCGACGATCAGCTTGGGCGTGTTCTCGCCCATCAGCCGCTTGATGCCCATGCCGACGTGCTTGCGCCCGCCGAGGTAGGCGCCGGTGAGCGTGTCGGCATCGCGGACCGCCTCGGGCGGGCCGTCGAAGACGATGCGGCCGCCGCGTTCGCCGGGGCCGGGGCCCATGTCGATCAGCCGGTCGGCGGCGAGCATCACGGCCGGGTCGTGCTCGACCACGACCAGCGTGTTGCCGGCGTCGCGCAGGCGCAGCATCGCCTCGATGATGCGGTTCATGTCGCGCGGATGCAGGCCGATGCTGGGCTCGTCGAGCACGAACATGGTGTTGACCAGCGAGGTGCCGAGTGCGGTGGTCAGGTTGATGCGCTGGACCTCGCCGCCGCTGAGCGTGCGGCTCTGGCGGTCGAGCGTGAGGTAGCCGATGCCGACATCGCACAGGTATTTCAGGCGCGTGCGGATCTCGTCCTGCAGCAGCTTCAGTGCATCGTCGAGCATCGTGCTCGGCAGCGTGAGTCCGTCGAAGAACCGGTGCAGGCGCTCGATCGGGATCAGCATCAGGTCGTGCACCGTCAAGCCCGGCAACGCTTCGAGCGGTGTATGGCTCCAGGTCACGCCACGCGGCAGAAAGCGCTTCTCCGGTGGCAGCACGGCGTCGGCGTCGGCCTTCGTGCCCAGGCGCCACAGCAGCGCCTCGGTCTTCAGGCGCGCGCCGCCGCAGGCCTCGCACGGCGTGTAGCTGCGGTACTTCGACAGCAGCACGCGGATGTGCATCTTGTAGGCCTTGCTCTCCAGGTACTCGAAGAAGCGCTTGACGCCGTACCACTGCTTGTTCCAGTTGCCCTTCCAGTTGGGCGTGCCGTGGATGACCCAGTCGCGCTGCGCCTGCGACAGCGCGTTCCACGCGGTGTCGCGCGGGATGCCGGCTTCGCCGCCGTACTTGAGCAGGTCGTCCTGGCAGTCCTTCCAGGCCGGCGTCTGCATCGGCTTGATCGCGCCGGCGCGCAGCGTCTTGCGGCCGTCCGGAATCACCAGGCCGTAGTCGACGCCGATCACGCGGCCGAAGCCGCGGCAGGTCTCGCAGGCGCCGTAGGCCGAGTTGAAGCTGAACAGCGCGGGTTGTGGCTCGGCGTAGCGGATGTCGCTGTCGGGGCAGTGCAGGCCGGTGGAAAAGCGCCACAAGGTGGCCCCCTCTCCCCCCTGGGGAGAGGGCTGGGGTGAGGGGCTGGCGCCGCCACCGGACTCGCTGCCTGCGCGGCCCTCTCCCAGAGGGAGAGGGAGGAATGCATACACGTTGACGCGCCCGCCCCCCCGCTTCAACGCCGCCTCGATCGCCTCGATCGCGCGGACCTTCTCGGTAGCTTGAATGCGGAAGCGATCCGCCACCACGTCGAGAAGCTTGCGCGGCCCGGTGGGCGACGCAACCTCGCGCTCGGCCTGCACCCGCGTGTAGCCGCTCGCGGCGAGCCATTGCGCGACCTCTTCGGCGCTCGTGCCGCCTGGCAGCTCGACCGGAAACGTGACGACGAGGCGCGGGTCGTCGGTGCGCGTGCGCTCCATCAGCTCGGCGTAGATGGTCTCCGCCGAGTCGTGCCGCACCGGCTGCGCGGTCTGCTTGTCGAACAACTGCGCGGCGCGCGCGAACAGCAGCTTCAGGTGGTCGTTCAACTCGGTCATCGTGCCGACCGTGCTGCGCGAGCTGCGCACCGGGTTGGTCTGGTCGATCGCGATCGCCGGCGGCACGCCGTCGACCCGATCGACCGCGGGCCGGTCCATGCGGTCGAGGAACTGGCGCGCGTAGGCGCTGAAGGTCTCGACGTAGCGGCGCTGGCCTTCGGCGTACAGCGTGTCGAACACCAGGCTCGACTTGCCCGAACCGCTCGGCCCGGTCACGACCGTCATCTCACCGGTGCGGATGTCGAGATCGAGGTTCTTGAGGTTGTGCTGACGCGCGCCGCGAATGCGGATGACACCGGAACTCATGAGGAGGACTGCTTTCCTGAGCGAGCCGAAGATTCTAGGGACGCCCGGGCCCGCGACGCACCGCGCTCGCAAAGACCCCTGGCGGGGGCCCGCGCAGGCGCGCTACGCGGCGGCCGCGCCGAAGAATCGCTCGACCAGCGCGAACTGCTCGGGCGTGTTGAGCGCCGGCGCGTGGCCGCAGCCCCTGATCTCGACCACCACCGCGCGCGGGCCGCGCTGGCGCATCTGCTCGGCGGTGTCGGGCAGCAGCAGGTCGGAGCTTTCGCCGCGCAGGCACAGCACCGGGATGTCGAGCCGGTCCCAGTCGTCCCACTGCAGGTAGTCGTCGGCGTGGTGGGTGAACTGCATCACCATCGCCGGGTCGTAGTGCGGCGTCACGCGGCCGTCGGGCAGGCGGCGCACCGAGGTCTCGGTCAGGCGGCGCCACTGCGCATCGGTGAGTGCCCCGTAGGGTTTGTAGATGGTGCGGAAGTACTGCTCCAGCTCGCCGACGGTGGCGAATGCCGCCGGGTTGCCGGCGTAGCCACGGATGCGCGCGATCGCCGCGGCCGCGAGCTCGGGGCCGTTGTCGTTCAGGATCAGCCGGCGCACCCGCCCGCGCAGCGCACCGGCCGCCGCGCGCGTGCCGATCGCGCCGCCCATCGAGGTGCCGAGCCAGTGGCACTGCGCGATGCCGAGCTGGTCGACCAGCGCCACCGCGAGCTGCTCGTAGAACGCGAGGCAGTATTCGAGCGCGGGCTCGGGGCTCCACTGGCTCAGGCCGCGGCCGATCGTGTCGGGGCAGATCACGCGGTAGCGCTGCGCGAGGTGCGCGGCCACGTCGTCCATGTCGCGGCAGGTGCGCGCCAGGCCGTGCCAGGCGATCACGGTCTCGCGGTGCTGCGCGCCCCACTCGGTGTAGTGCAGTTCGCGGCCTGCGCAGCGCAGGTAGTTCGAGGTGCAGGTCATGACCACACCCCGCTTGCCGGGTACGGCAATCGACCCTCCACGAGGGTCGGGCCTTGCTTGGGGCGGCCCGGCGCGGCGGCCCGAATACGGTGCATCCACATCATCGGATCGCGCGCAGCCGGCCGACCACGCCGGCCGGGAAGTGGTAGACCGACAGCACGAACAGGATCCCGAGCCAGAGCATCCAGCGGTCGGGCGAGACGAGTTGCGAGACGACCGGCACGGCGCCGATGGCCGAATCGAGGTGCGACGACGCGAGCTTCATCAGGACCTGCAGGTAGTTCTGCGCCAGCACCAGCAGCACGCTGCCGATCACCGCGCCGTAGACCGTGCCCATGCCGCCGATCACGACCACCAGCAGCACGTCGAGCATGATCTCGAACGACAGCGTCGTGTCGGGGCCGGTGTAGCGCAGCCACAGCGCGAGCAGCACGCCGGCGAGCGTGGCGAACAGCGCCGACAGCACCGAGGCCAGCGTGCGGTACACGACGGTGCGGTAGCCGATCGCCTCGGCGCGGAAGTCGTTCTCGCGGATCGCCTGCAGCACCCGGCCGAACGGCGAGTTGACGATGCGCAGCAGCACCAGCACCAGCGCCAGCGCGGCGAAGAACAGCCCGTAGTAGGTGACGAAGCGGCCGTCGATCGAAGCGCCGAGCCACGGCGCCTCGCGGTACGAGGTGCCGTGCCGCAGCGCCTCGGGCACGCCGAAGCTCAGCCCGTCTTCGCCGCCGGTGAACTCCGACAGCTGCGACGCCAGCGCGAGGAACGCCGACGCCACCGCGAGCGTGATCATCGCGAAGAAGATCGCCTTCACGCGCAGGCTGAACAGCCCGATCAGCAGCGACAGCAACAGCGACACACCCAGCGCCAGCGCCACGCCCAGCGCGATCGCGCCCCAGGTCGACCCGAGCCGGGTGCTGGCGATCGCCACGCCGTAGGCGCCGATGCCGAAGAACATCGTGTGCGCGAAGCTGACGATGCCGGTGTAGCCCAGCAGCAGGTCGAAGCTCGCCGCCAGCACGATGAAGACGATGACCTTCGCCGCCACGTTCAGCGCCTTCGTGCCGGGGAACAGGAACGGCGTGAATGCCAGCCCGAGCAGGATCGCCAGCAGCAGCAGCGCGAGCCAGCGGTTGCGCGGCAGGTCGTGGGAGAGGAGGCGGTTCAGCATGGGACGGAATTCATTCGCCACAAAGGCACCAAGGCACAAAGGACACAAGACATCAAAAGGCCCTTGGGCATCTGGTCCTTCTTGGCGTCTTTGCGCCTTGGTGGCGTATTCCCGGTCATCGCGCGCTCACCGGTTCGCCACCGGGTACAAGCCCTGCGGGCGCCACAGCAGGATCAGCACCATCAGGCCGATGTTGGAGAAGGTCGCCACCTTTGGCGCCAGGAAGCCGGTGTAGTTGGCCATCAGCCCGACCAGCAAGGCGCCGATGAAGCAGCCGGTGGTCGAGCCCAGGCCGCCGATGATGATGACGATGAAGATCAGCACGTTGACCTGCGCGCCGATCTGCGGCACCACGCCTTGCTGGTAGATGCCCCACAGCGCGCCGCCCAGCCCGGCCAGCGCCGATCCGGCGACGAACACGCCGACGAACAGGCGCCGGATGCGGTAGCCCAGGCTCTCGACCATCTCGCGGTCCTGCACGCCGGCGCGGATCAGCAGGCCGAGCTTGGTGCGGTTCAGCGTGTACAGCATCGCGACGAACACGCCCGCGCCCAGCGCGGTGGCGAGCAGCCGGTACTTCTCGACCGCCGAATCGCCGAAGGTGACCACGCCGCGCAGCGCCTGCGGCATCTCGACCGCGATCGGCGTCGTGCCCCAGATCATCTTGATCAGCTCTTCGCCGATGATCATGCCGCCCATCGTGACCAGGATCTGCTTCAGGTGCTGGCCGTAGACCGGCCGCACCAGCACGCGCTCGAAGGCCCAGCCGACGGCGCCGGCCGCCAGCATTGCCAGCGCCATCGCCGCGAACAGCGGCACCAGGTCGCGCCACAGCGTGGCCGAGCCGGTCCAGCCCGACATGCCGGCGAACACGCTGGTGGCGATGTAGGCACCCAGCGCGATGAACACGCCGTGGCCGAAGTTGAGCACGTCCATCAGCCCGAACACCAGCGTCAGGCCCGAGGCGACGATGAAGATGATCATGCCCATCGCCAGGCCCGCGACAGTCAGCGTGAGCCAGGTGCTGGCCGAGCCGATCAGCGGCAGGCCGAGCGCGACCAGCGCGGCCAGCAAGGCGATCGGCTGCCAGTCGAAGGCCGCTTTTGGAACGGCGGTGGCCGACCCCTCACCCCCGCCCTCTCCCCGTGGCAGAGAGGGAGTGAACACCGCCGGGCCCACGCCGACCTGACCCCCTCGCCCGCCCGCGGGAGCGGGAGCGAATCCCCCCGGGCCCGCGCCGACCTGACCCCCTCGCCCGCCCGCGGGAGCGAATCCCCCCGGGCCCGCGTCGGCCTGGCTCCCTCTCCCGCCTGCGGGAGAGGGTTGGGGTGAGGGTGTGCCACTGCCCGCGATCATGGGTGCGCTCCCAGCGACAGCCCGAGGAACCGGTGCTGCAGCGACTCATCGTCGGCGAGCTCGGCCATCGCGCCGCGGTGGACGATGCGGCCGTTGTCCATCACCGCGACCCGGTCGCCGAGCGCTGTGGCGACGCCGAAGTTCTGTTCGACCAGCAGCACCGTGGTCGCGGTGCGCTTGAGTTCGCGCAGCGCCGCGATCAGGTTGGCCACGATCGCCGGCGCGAGGCCCTTGCTCGGCTCGTCGATCAGCAGCACGCGGCGCTCCTCGATCATCGCGCGGGCGATGGCCAGCATCTGCTTCTGGCCGCCCGAGAGCTTGCCGGCGGGGTAGAGCCAGAATTTCTTCAGCGCCGGGAACAGGCCGAACAGCCACTCCAGCCGCACCGTGTCGATCTGCTCGACGCGTCGCGCCGCACGCGCCGCGAGCAGCAGGTTCTCGCGCACCGTCAGGTCGGCGAAGATGCCCATGCTCTCGGGCACGTAGGCGATGCCCAGGCGCGCGATGTCCGGGGTCGCCAGGCGCGCGGCCTTGCCGCCGATCGGCCGGCCGTCGAAGCGCACCTCGCCGCTCGACGCCGCCCACAGGCCCATGATCGTGCGCAGCAGCGTCGTCTTGCCGGCACCGTTGCGACCGAGCAGCATCGTGACCTGACCGGCCGGTACGTCGAGGTCCACGCCATGCAGGATGTGGTACGCGCCGATGTGCGTGTGCACGCCTTCGAGTTGCAGCAGCGGCGCGGTCATGCCGCTTCGTCCAAGCCGATGCCGAGGTAGGCGGTCTGCACCACCGGCGAGGCGATCACCGCGGCGGGCTCGCCGTCGGCCACCAGCTGGCCGTTGTGCAGCACGACGATGCGGTCGGCCAGCTCGCGCACCACGTCCATCTTGTGCTCGACCAGCAGCACGGTCTTGTCCGGCTGCTGCTTGAGCGCGCGGATCAGGTCCAGGATCACCGGCACGTCGTCCACGCTCATGCCGGCGGTGGGCTCGTCGAACATGTAGACGCTGGGTTCGAGCGCCATCAGCATCGCGACCTCGAGCTTGCGCTGGTCGCCGTGCGGCAGGCTGCTCGCCACCGCGTCGGCGCGCGCCGCGAGCGCGACCCGCGTGACCAGCTCCATCGCGCGCTCGCGCGTGGCGCGCTGGTCGAGCCACACCGACCACAGGTTCAGGCCCTGGCGGCGGCGCGACTGCACCGCCAGGCGCACGTTCTCGAGCACCGACAGGTTCGGGAACAGCTGCGTCAGCTGGAACGCCCGGCCCAGGCCGCGGTGGGTGCGCGCCGGCGCGGCTTCGCGGGTGATGTCGACGCCGTCGAGCAGCACCGAGCCCGCGCTCGCGCGCAACTGGCCCGAGATCAGGTTGAAGTAGGTCGTCTTGCCGGCGCCGTTGGGGCCGACGATGGCCGTCAACGTGCCCGGGTGGAAGGCGCAACTCACCCGGTCCACGGCGACGTGCCCGCCGAAGCGGATCGTGAGGTTCCTGGTTTCGAGCATGGGACTGCGCCTGCTTTCTCCCTCTCCCTCCGGGAGAGGGTCGGGGTGAGAGTTCTGCGCGGCGCGAACCACTCACCCCATCCGTCCGCCGCAGCAGCGAGGGTTCGACACCTCAACGCTTGTTCAGGATCGGCACGTCCATCTCGGCCGGCGTGATCTCGTGCACCAGTTCCGGCACGCCCCAGGCGAACGCCGGGTCGACCTTGATCTTGAAGTGGTACATGCTCTGCATCGCCTGGTGGTCTTCCTTGCGGAAGGTCATCTTGCCCTTGGGCGTCTCGAAGCTCATGCCCTCCATGGTCTTGATGAGCTTGTCGGTGTTGGTGTCGCCGTGGGTCTTCTTCAGCGCGTCGACCAGCGCGATCGCGGCAGCCATGCCGCCGGCGGTGAAGAAGTCGGGCGGGGTGCCGTACTTCTTGTAGTGGTTCGCGACCAGCCACTCGTTGACCGGGTTCTTCGGGATGCCGAAGTAGTAGTACGTGGCGCCCTCCATGCCGGGGAACTGCTTGTAGGCCACCATCGCCGGCAGGATGTTGCCGCCGGTGGCGATCTCGATGCCGTAGCGCTTGAGGTCGAGGTCGGCGATCTTGAACGGGTTGCCGGCGCCGGCCCAGATGATCCAGATCACCTTGCGGCCCGGCTTGTCCTTCAGCGCGTCGATCAGGCGCTGCGCGCCGGCGGTGAAGTCGGTCGTGCCCGGCGGCAGGTACTCCTCGTGGACGATCTTGGCCTTCTTGAGCGCCGCCTTGAAGGCCTTCACGCCGTCGCGCCCGAAGGCGTAGTCCTGCGCCAGCGTGGCGATGCTGGTGCCTTCCTTGTCCTGCGCCACCGCGTTGGCGATCGCGTCCTGCGAGCTGTTGCGGGCGGTGCGGAAGATGTACTTGTTCCACTTGTCGCCGGTGATCGAATCGGCCACCGCCGGCTCGACCAGCAGGATCTTCTTGTACTCCTGCGCCACCGGCAGCAGCGCCAGCGCAACGCCCGAGGAGGTGGGGCCGACCGCGATGTCGGCCTTGTCGTCGCCGTAGGCCGCGGCGAGCAGGCTCTTGCCCAGGTCGGGCTTGCCCTGGTCGTCGCGCTCCAGCACGACGAGCTTCTTGCCGGCCACCATCATCGTGCCGCCGGTGGCGTAGTCCAGGCCCATCATCAGGCCGGTCTGGGTCTGCTTACCGTAGGCCTCGAGCGGGCCCGACTTGCTGTAGATGTGGGCGATGCGGATCTCGCCCTTGGCCTGCGCCAGCGCGAGCGACGGCGCGCACAGCGCGAACGCGGTTGCGGCGATCGACAGGGCGGCGGTGAGCACGTGTCGGCGTGCGCCGTGGCGGGCACGGGTAGGCAGGGACGTCATGAAGGGATCTCCTGTACGGTGGGGTCGGGGGCTGGCAGCGTCGGGTATGCGCCGCCGTATGCCCGGCAGAGGCAATCGTCGTGCCACAACGCACCGAATGAGTGCAAACCCTGACCATGCCGCCCGTTTCGTCGGCCAGTTTCGAGTGCTATCGATAATTCAGCGGCCTTTGACGCGCTTGCGGTGGTCGCGATGTGTTGTTGACATCGTTCAGATGTCCGACGATAAGTCACATTCGAAAAACAGTGACTGCAAGTCAGTCACTGCCTCCATTGCGGACGACCGTTTGAGGCACGGTCCGACGGGCGCCCCTCGAATCCGGGGGGTCGGGTCGAAATTTTCGTGATGCGGGTCACGATCCGGGGCCCGCTTTGTCGCACCGGCGTGTCGGGCCCCCGTGGCTGCGGGGTGCGCTGCCGGCTCGGTGTGCGTAAGGTCACGCACATCGCTCGGGCCCACCTTCGAGGCCGACGACCCACCCACCCGGAGTCTCCATGTCACGTTTCTCGATCGCGCCACTCGCCCTCGCCGCCACCCTGCTGGGCGCCGCATCGGCTCATGCCGGGGTTGTCAACTTCAGCGGTTTCGCCAATGGCTCGCAGACCGTCACGCTGTCGCTGTCGGCGCCCAACGTTGCGATCACCGAAGCGGTGCAGGCCGGCGGCTTCCTGGCCACGCTGAACGGCGGGCCGTCGTTCACGACCTACTGCGTCGACGTCTACCAGTTCCTCAACTTCGGCACGAACTACACCGACTACAACGTCGTTCCCGGCACCGCGCATGCGTTCGCCAACAGCCACGCCGCTACCGACATCGGCAAGCTGTACGCCGAAGGCAATGCGGTGAACAGCGCCACCACGCAGGCCGCGTTCCAGATCGCCATCTGGGAGATCGCCTACGAAACGAGCAGCGTCTACAACCTCGCTACCGGTTCGGCGAGGTTCTACGGCGGCACGGCCGACACGTCGGGCGCGCTGGCGCTGGCCACTTCGTGGTTGAACGCGCTGCCGGGCGTGACGCGCAGCCCCTACGACCTGTCGGTGCTCGAAAGCAGCGCGCATCAAGACCAGGTCACCGCGGTGCCCGAGCCTTCGACTTTTGTGCTGATGGCCACCGGCCTGCTAGGTATCGGCCTCGTGTCACGCCGGCGTACGTTGCAGCAGCGCTGACCCGGCAATCTGCTTTCGGTGCATCGGGGCGGCCACGGGCCGCCCTTTTTCATGCGCGGCGCGTGCACCTGGCGCAAAGCGCCGCGCCGATCACTCCGGGAGCGCCTCGCCGGCGCGCTGCGCCAGCGCGAGCTTTTCGTAGAGCGTGGCGCGGGCAATGCCGAGCAATCGCGACGCCGCCAGCTTGTTGCCACCGGTGGCGGCCAGCGCGTCGCGGATCGAGCGCGCCTCGAGTTCGGCGACGGCTTGCGACAGCGGCTTGACGGCGATCGACGGCGGCACCGCATCACCCGCTGCGGGCGCCGAATCGGCAGCCGCCGCTCGGACCGGGCGCGGCGGCGTGGCGGGCACGGTGGCACCCGATGCGGCGGCTCCGCCCTGCGGCACGCCCTCGAAATGCGCCGCCGTCAGCAGCAGCTCGTCGGTCATCAGCGCCGCCTGCTCCAGCGCGTTGCGCAGCTCGCGGATGTTGCCGGGCCAGCGGTGGCGGGCGAGCCGGTCGAGCGCATCGGCCGACAACGTCTTGTGCGCCAGGCCGCTGCGCCGGGCGATGTCTTCGAGCAGCGTCTCGACCAGTGCCTCCAGGTCGGCGAGCCGCTCGCGCAGCGCCGGCACGCGGATCGGCAGCACGCTGAGCCGGTAGTACAGGTCGGCGCGGAACGTGCCGGCGGCCACCATCGCGGGCAGGTCGCGGCTGGTGGCGGCGATGATGCGCACGTCGATGCGCTGCACCTGGTTGCTGCCGACCGGCTCGACCTCCTGCTCCTGCAGCACGCGCAGCAGCTTGCTCTGCAGCGCCAGCGGCATGTCGCCGATCTCGTCGAGCAGCAGCGTGCCGCGGTCGGCGATCCTGAACTTGCCGTCGCGGCCCTTGCGCTCGGCGCCGGTGTAGGCGCCGGGCGCGACGCCGAAGAACTCGGCCTCGAGCAGCGTCTCGGGCACCGCGGCGATGTTGACCGCGATGAACGGCTGCGCCGCGCGCGCGCTCGCCGCGTGGATGCCGTGTGCGAGCAGCTCCTTGCCGGTGCCGGTCTCGCCGATCAGCAGCACCGTGCTGCCGGTCTGCGCGACACGCCGCGCCTGGCGCTTGACCTCGACCGCCGCCGGGCTCGCGCCGATGAAGCTGGCGATCGTGTGCTTGGGCCGGCGCTGCTGCGTCAGATGCGCGGCGAGCTGCTCGCGCGCGTCGGCGAGTTCGCGTTCGAGCTGCGCGAACTTGGCCGTCAACGGCCGCATCGTGGTCTCGGGGTGGTCGAGCAGCACCAGGCCGATCGCGCCGATCACGGTGCCGTCGGCATCGCGCAGCGGCAGCCGGCTGACGAGAAACGTGCCGGCCTTGTTGGTCAACAGGTCGACCAGGATCGGCTGTCCGGTGTCGATCACCTGCGCCATCAGCGTGTTGGGCACGACCTCTTCGACGCGCCGGCCGACGAAGTCGGATTCCTCGCGCTCCAGCGCCGGCAGGAACTGCTTGTAGCCCTCGCTGATCCAGACGATGCGGTGTTCGCGGTCGACCACCAGCATGCCCATCGCGGTGCTCGCCAGCGTGTCGAACATGCTCTGCGCGGCGAGCTTGAGCACGCCGTCGGCATCGGCGGGCAGCATCGACGTTCGGGCGGGCGTGGGCATCGGCAGGTTCGGCGCGGTCAGGGTCGCGCGGCACCCGTGAATCCGGCGCGGCCGCGCTGACCGGCAGTGTAGGCCTCCCCACGCGCGCCAGGGACATCGTTTTTGTAATTATGAATTATTGATTGTATAGTGGGCCCGTCCGACCCGCCTGCACCCACCCACCGATGGTCAACCCCACGCCGCTGCGCCCCGCCTCGCTCCATGAAGAGGTCGCTGCCCGGTTGCGCAGCATGGTGTTCGAGCGCCAGCTGGCGCCCGGCCAGTGGATCGACGAGCTGGCGCTGGCGCGCGACTGGCAGATCAGCCGCACGCCGCTGCGCGAGGCGCTCAAGGTGCTGGCCGCCGAAGGGCTCGTGACGCCGGTGCCGCGCCAGGGCTGCAAGGTCACCGAACTGTCGGAAGACGACGCCGACGAACTGTTCCCGGTGATGGCGCTGCTCGAAGGCCGCTGCGCCTTCGAGGCGGTGCGCAAGGCCAGGCCGGCCGACGTGAAGGCGCTGCGCAAGCTGCACGACGTGCTGGAGCGGCACGCGGCGGCGAACAACATCGATGGCTACTACCGTGCCAACCACGAATTCCACACCAAGGTCCAGGCGCTGGCCGACAACCGCTGGCTCGACCGCGCCACCAACGACCTGCGCCGCTTCGTGCGGCTGTTGCGCGGGCGCCAGTTGAACTGGCCCGGGCGCGTGCAGGCCTCGATCGACGAACACCGCTTGCTGATGGACGCGGTGGAGCAACGCGACGCCGCGCTCGCCGAACGCCTGATGCACGACCACCTGATGGCGCAACTCGCGGCGTTGAAGGCGCTGCGCGCGCACGAGCAGGGGCAGGCCCAGGCGCCGGCGCCACTGCCGGGAGCCGTGAATGCTTGAAGAACTGAAGATCGCGGCCCGCAAGGTGCAGAACGAGCGCGACCTGCGCGGCCTGCTGGGCCAGTGCCGGCGGCTGCTGTCCGAGCGCGGCGAAGCCAACAGCGTGGCCATCGCCAGCAGCCTGGTGGAGCGCTTCACGGCGTTGCCCGACGAGCAGCGTGCGGTGTTCTTCGAGCGCCTGTCGCGCGACTTCAGCCCCGACCCGAAGGCGGTGCTCGAAAGCGCGCAGGCCTACGCGAGCGAGCCCAATGCCAGCAACCTGCTGCACCTGACGCGCATGGCCGAGTCGCCACGCCAGGAGCTGCTGCGGCGCATCAACCGTTCGCCGGGCGGCACTTCGAGCATCGTCGCGATGCGCCGCGCGCTGCTCGCCCGGCTGCCCCGGCGGCCCGAGTTGCAGGCCGTCGAGGCCGATTTCCTGCACCTGCTGTCGAGCTGGTTCAACCCCGGCTTCCTGCAACTGCAGCGGGTCGACTGGAACTCGCCGGCGCAGTTGCTCGAACAGCTCATCCGGCACGAGGCGGTGCACCAGATCGACGGCTGGGACGACCTGCGCCGGCGCCTGCAGCCCGACCGGCGCTGCTTCGCGTTCTTCCACCCGCAGCTGCCGCACGAGCCGCTGATCTTCGTCGAGGTGGCGCTGCTGCCCGAGATGCCCGCGGCGATCGCACCGCTGATCGACAAGGCCTCGCAGCCGCTGCCGCCTAGGCAGTTCAAGGTCGCGGCGTTCTATTCGATCAGCAATTGCCAGCCGGGGCTGCGCGGCGTGTCGCTCGGCAACTTTCTCATCAAGCGGGTGGCCGAGGAGTTGAAGCGCGAGCTGCCGCAACTCAAGACCTTCTGCACGCTGTCGCCGATCCCTGGCTTCGCCGGCTGGCTCCAGGCCGGCGCGCCGTGCGAAGGCCTGACGAAAGCGCGCGCCGAGCGCCTGGCGCAAGCCCGTGCGGCGCTGCTGGCACAGTGCGGCGGCGACCTGGCCACGCTCGCCAGCGCCACCGCGTTGCGCGCGCTGAACCCGGAAGCAACCCAGGCGCTGCTGCGCCTGTGCGCGTACTACCTCGGCCAGCACACCGGGACGCAGGGCGGCGACCCGGTGGCGCGCTTCCACCTCGACAACGGCGCGCGGCTGGAGCGGCTGAACGCGCTGGCCGACCTGTCGGCCAAAGGCATCAAGCAGTCGTTCGGGCTGATGGTCAACTACCTCTACGATCTCGACCGCGTCGAGGCCCACCACGAAAAATTCACCCAGGGTGAAGTGGCCCATTCACGGGCCCTGGCCGCGTTGCTCTGACGCGCCTACGCAGACCGGCCTGCAGCCTCGACGCCGCAGCCGACCACAACACAACCGATGGAGACCCAGATGACCTCACGCTTCCCCGCACCCGGCCTGACGCGCCGTCACCTCCTGCAAGCCGCCGCCGGCTCGACCGGCCTGGCCAGTGCCCTGGCCCGCGGCCAGGGCGGTTGGCCCGGCAAGCCGGTCACGATCGTCGTGCCGTTCCCCAGCGGCGGTGGCACCGACGCGTTCGCGCGCCCGCTGTCGGCCCAGCTGACGCGCTCACTGGGCAAGCAGGTGATCATCGACAACCGCGGCGGAGCCGGCGGCACGCTGGGTGCAGCTCTGGCCGCGAAGGCCGCGCCGGACGGCCACACCTTCTTCATGGGCGCGGTGCACCACGCGATCGCGCCGTCGATGTACCCGAAGCTCGACTACAACCTCGAGACCGATTTCATCCCCGTCGCCCTGGTCTCGAACGTGCCGCAGGTCATCGTCGTGAACCCGCAGCGCGTGCCGGTCTCCGACCTGAAGGGCTTCCTCGACTTCGTGCGCAAGAACCCCGGCAAGTTGAACTACGGCTCGGCCGGCAACGGCACCTCGCACCACCTCGCCGGCGAACTCTTCAAGCTGCAGACCAAGACCTTCATCACCCACATTCCTTACCGCGGCGCGGGCCCGGCGCTGCAGGACCTGATCGGCGGCCAGGTCGACGTGATGTTCGACGGCCTGGGCTCGTCGTCCACCCACATCAAGAGCGGGCGCATCAAGGCGCTCGCGGTCGCCTCAAGCAAGCGCGCGCCGGGTTTCGCCGATGTGCCGACCTCGGTCGAGGCCGGCGTGCCCACTTACCAGGTCGCCACCTGGTACGGCTTGTGGGCGCCCAAGGGCACGCCCGCGGCGATCGTCGAGCAGATGCAGGCCGAGCTGCGCAAGGCCTACGCAACGCCGGAGCTGCAAACCGCCTGGAACAACCTGGGCGCCGACATGCCCAACCTCTACGGCGAAGCCTTCGGCAAGTTCGTCGCCGGCGAGACCCGGCGCTGGGCCGAGGTCGTGAAGGCGTCCGGCGCCAAGCTCGACGGATGACCGGCACCGTCACCCTGCGCCGCGACGCCGGTGACGGCGTCGCGCACGTCGTGCTCGCCCACCCGGCCAAGCTCAACGCGATCGACATCGCGATGTGGCGCGAGCTGCGCCGCGTGTTCGAGGCGCTGCAGGCGCTCGCGCCTCACGACGCACCGCGCGCCGTCGTGGTCAGCGGTGCGGCGGGCCAGTTCGCGTCGGGCGGCGACATCCACGAGTTCGCGAGCTTTCGTTTCGTCGAGGCCGAACTGCACGACTTCCACGAGTTGGTCGTCGCGCCGGCGCTGCACGCGATGCTCGACTGCGACATCCCGCTGCTGGCGCAGATCGACGGCGCCTGCATCGGCGGCGGCCTCGAGATCGCCGCCTGCTGCGACATCCGCATCTGCGGCGCGTCGAGCCGCTTCGGCGCACCGATCGCCCGGCTCGGCTTCCCGATGGCGCCGGGCGAGCTGGCGGTGCTGGCGCAGGTGTTCGGCGCGGCCACGCTGCGCGAACTGCTGCTCGAAGCGCCGCTGCTCGACGCCGCCCGGGCGCTGCAGCTCGGCCTCGTGCATGCCGTGGTCGCCGACGCGCAGGTCGCCGCCCACACGCAGCAGCGCGCCGCGCGCATCACCGCGCTGTCGCCGCAGGCGGCGCGCCTCAACAAGCGCACACTGCGCCAGATCGCCGCGGGCGGCCCGAGCGTGGCGCAGCGGCGGGCCCATTTCAGCTACGCCGACAGCGCCGACCACCGCGAGGGCATCAGCGCATTCATCGACAAGCGGGCGCCGCGTTTCGAGCGCCGTTGAGCTTCATCCGTCTTCCCTCCCGCCACCTGCCATGACCCAGAACGCCAACCTCTTCAGCGCGCTGCGCGCCGCCTTTCCCACCGACCTCGACCGCGTCGCGATCGAGACCGCCGACGCCGAACCGCTGTACTACACCTGGCGCGACCTCGAGCGCGGCACCGCGATGCTCGCCAACCTGCTCGAATCGCTGGCACTGCCGCCGGGTGCGCGCATCGCGGTGCAGACCGAGAAGTCGGTCGAGGCACTGATGCTGTACCTCGCGGTGCTGCGCGCCGGTTTCGTGTACCTGCCGCTGAACACCGCCTACCAGCGCAGCGAGATCGAGTACTTCATCGGCAACGCCGAGCCGAGCGTGGTCGTGTGCACGTCGAAGAATTTCGGCTGGGTCAGCCGGATCGCATTCAGCGCCGGCACCGCGCACGTGTTCACGCTCGACGACGACCGCAGCGGCAGCCTGCTGCAGCGCGCCGCGCTGCACAGCGACCGGCACACGCCGGTGCCACGCGCTGCCGACGACCTCGCCGCGATCCTGTACACCAGCGGCACCACCGGGCGCAGCAAGGGCGCGATGCTCAGCCACGGCAACCTGCTCAGCAACGCGCGCGTGCTCAAGCAGTACTGGGGCTGGCAACCCGGCGACGTGCTGATCCACGCATTGCCGATCTTCCACGTGCACGGCCTGTTCGTGGCCACGCACGGCGCGCTGCTCAACGGCAGCAAGATGATCTGGTTCAGCCGCTTCGACCCGAAGGCGGTGATCGCACGCCTGCCCGAAGCCACCGTGTTCATGGGCGTGCCCACGCTGTACGTGCGGCTGCTCCACGAGGCCGCGCTGACGCGCGCGGCGTGCGCACGCATGCGCCTGTTCGTCAGCGGCTCGGCGCCGATGCTCGTCGAGACCTTCGAGGCCTTTCGCGAGCGCACCGGCCACACCATCCTCGAGCGCTACGGCATGAGCGAGACGGTGATGCTGACCTCCAACCCCTGCGACCCGAAAGACGGCGAGCGCCGCGGCGGCACCGTCGGCCCGGCATTGCCCGGCGTGGGCGTGCGCGTCGTCGACGACGCCGGCGCGCCCTGCCCCGCCGGCGAGATCGGCCACATCCAGGTGCGCGGGCCGAACGTGTTCCAGGGCTACTGGCGCATGCCCGAGAAGACCGCCGAAGAGTTCACCGCCGACGGCTGGTTCAAGACCGGCGACGTCGGCCGGATCGACGCGCAGGGCTACGTGACGATCGTCGGGCGCAGCAAGGACCTGATCATCAGCGGCGGCTACAACGTCTACCCGGCCGAAATCGAAGGCACGCTCAACGACCTGGCCGGCGTGGCCGAAAGCGCGGTGATCGGCGTGCCGCACCCGGACTTCGGCGAGGCGGTGGTCGCGGTGGTGGTGGCGCGCCCCGGCAGCACGCCCGACGCGGCCGCGCTGATCGACGAACTCAAGTCGAAGATCGCCAACTTCAAGGTGCCCAAGCGCGTGTTCGTCGTCACCGAGCTGCCGCGCAACGCGATGGGCAAGGTGCAGAAGAAGCTGCTGCGCGAACAGCACCAGGGCCTGTTCGGCGGCTGAAGATGGACGTGGGCGCGAACAGCATTTGCCCGCGCTGCGGCGCCGGGTTTCACTGCGGCGTGAACGACGCGCAGCCCTGCGAATGCAGCGCGCTCACGCTGGAGCCGGCCGCGCTGCAGGCGCTGCGCGAGCGGTTTTGCGGCTGCCTGTGTTCGAGCTGCCTGCAGCACTTGCAGCGGGAACGGCAACTGCCGGTCGAGGCGGTTCGCGTCGGCAACCGATAGCGTTTCGCTCTTCATCCTGTCGAAAGACCGACACGCTGCGTTGCAGGCCCATCGCGTGGCACGGTCGGCGCGTCCGCGGCAGGCGCCATCCGGTGCGAGCGAATTCTGGGGCCACAGCATGAGCGCGCGCCGGGTGGCGCCTGCCGCTCACGCAGCGTTGTGGCTTGTCATCGGAAGGGCAAGACCGTTGCAGCAAGGGTGCGTGCGGGCAGGCTGGAGCGCGCCTCTGGGGCGCCGAGAAGCGGAGGGCTCGTGGCCGCGCGCGCAGCGCGCTTCGTCGACTGACTCGTCGCCGCTGTTTGAGTGCAGTGAGCGAAGCGAACGCAGCGAGTTCGGCGACGGGCTACGAGACCGAGCATCGCAGGGGAGCCGCAGCGTAGCGAAGGCCGCTCCAGCGAAGCGCGCAAGCCTGCCTGCATGCGCCCTTGCCGCTCCGGCCTGTGAAGTCAGGCGCACGCAGCGACCTTCGCGCCGATGGCCCTGGACCGATCGCAGGTCTCGTCCCATCGAACGCCATAGCGCATGAAGGCGCGACCCGGCATTCCGCGCCGGCCGGCGCCGGGGCGGCAGCGCCGCCCGTCAGGCTCGTACGCTGGAGTGCTTGGTGCTGACTTCGACGCCGATGCCGCGGTAGCCGACGTAGCGGCCCGAGGGGTTGAACATCGGCTCGCCGCTGACCCGAAACTTCTGTGTCGAGCCATCGGCATTGGCGCGGCTGAAGGCGAAGTCCAGGAACGGCTCGCGGGCGGCGATCTGGGCCTGCAACTGCTCGCGCTCGGCCTCGTCCCAGCCGGTGGTCTCGTCGGCGCTGGTCTGGCCCAGGAAATCGGTGACCCGGATGCCGAGCATCTCCTGGACCGGGCCGCAGACCTGGGTGTAGCTGCCGGTCTCGTTCTGCTCCCAGTACCAGTCGGCGGCGAGTTCGGTCAGGCCGCGGTAGCGGGCTTCGCTCTCGCGCAACTCGGCGGTGCGTTCCTGCACCGCCTGTTCCAGCCGCTCGTTGTAGTCGGCGAGCGCCCTGTACAGCAGGCGCACTTCCAGCATGTTGTGGATGCGCGTCTTGACCTCGACCAGGTCGAACGGCTTGCTGATGAAGTCCTTCGCGCCGGCCTGCAGCGCGCGCAGCTTGTGGCCGGGTTGGGCGGTGAGCACGATCACCGGCAGGTAGCCGTCGGAGCTGTCGGACTTCAGACCCTCCATGACCTGGAAGCCGTCCATGCCCGGCATCTGCAGATCGAGCAGGATCAGGTCGTAGCGGTGGTCCCGATGCAGTTCGCACACCACGCCCGGATCCATCGTCGACGCGACACACCGATAGCCGGCTTCGCGCAGCATCTGCTCCAGCAACCGGACATTGGAGTCCTGATCGTCGACGATCAGGATGCTGGCATTGAGAATGTCGACGGTACTGACCATGAATTTCTCCTTGAGGCCGGTGGCGACCGAAGCCCGATCCGGGCAGGCCGCTTCGAATCAATCATGCGCCTCGTCCGACAGGTCGGCGAGCGCTGATATGCGGTAGCCGTTCTTGCCCGAGCGCTTGGCTTCGTATAGGGCCTGGTCGGCGCTCTTCATCAGCGTGTCCACGTCGCGCCCATGGGTGGGATAGGTGCTGACACCGACGCTGGCGGTCACGTTCACGCTGCGCCCTTGCAGGCCATACGGTTGCGACACCGCCTGCACCACCTTCGATACCAGCGCGGCCACCGCGTCGGCATGGTTCAGCTCCCACAGCGCGATCACGAATTCATCGCCGCCCAGGCGCGCCACCGTGTCCTCCTGGCGCACCGCCGCCACCAGGCGCGTGGCGACCGCCTTCAGCAGCGCGTCGCCGGCGTCGTGGCCCAGCGTGTCGTTGATCTGCTTGAAGCCGTCGAGGTCCAGGAACATCATCGCCATCGTGCCGTCGTTGCGGCGCGCATGGGCGATTGCCAGCGAGAGCCGGTCCATCAGCAGCCGCCGGTTCGGCAGGCCGGTCAGCACGTCGTGCAGCGCCAGGGCTTCGAGCGCGCGGCTGTGACCTTCGAGCTGCTTGTACAGCAACCGAACTTCGAGCATGTTGTGGATGCGCGTCTTGACCTCGACCAGATCGAAAGGCTTGGCGACGAAGTCCTTGGCGCCACAGGCCAGCGCGCGCAGCTTGTGGCCCGGCTGGGCCGTGATCACGATGATCGGCAAGTAGCCATCGGTTTCGACTGCCTTCAGGCCCTCCATCACATGGAAGCCATCCATGCCGGGCATCTGCAGGTCGAGCAGGATCAGGTCGTAGTGATGATCGCGGTGCAACGCACAGACGGTGCTCGAGTCCATCGTCGACGCAATGCGCCGGTAGCCGGCCTCGCGCAGCATCCGCTCCAGCAATTGCACATTCGACGCGCGATCGTCGACGATCAGGATGCTGGCCTCGAGGATGTCGGCCGCATTGATCATCAGGTCGTGGCCCGCGCGTCGGCCAGGTCGAGCGCCAGGTCGAGTGCCTCGAGGAACTCGTTGACCTTGATCGGCTTCGTCAGGTAGCGGAAGAAGCCGGCCTGCAGGCCTTTCTTGATGTCGAGCGGCATCGCATTGGCGCTGATGGCCAGCACCGGGATGTGCGCGGTGGCCGGGTCGTCACGCAGCAGTTTCAGCGCCTGGATCCCGCCGATGCCAGGCAGGTTGATGTCCATCAGGATCACCGCCGGCTGATGGATGCGCGCCAGCGCGATGCCGCGCGTGCCGTCGGCGGCGCTCAACAGGCGCATGTCGGGACGGCGCGCGATGATCTGTTCGACCAGCTGCATGTTGGCCCGGTTGTCCTCGACGTACAGCAAGGTGCGCAGCGCTGCGCCAGGATCGACGTGCGCCGACAGTGGCTCCGGCGGCTCGTCCACATGGGCGACGAGTTGCGGCTTGAGCGCCGAACTCAGTTCGATCCAGAACACGCTGCCCACGCCGACCGCGCTTTCGGCGCCGATCTCGCCACCCATCAGCTCGACCAGCCGCTTGCTGACCACCAGGCCGATGCCGGTGCCTTCCTCGGCGCTCGCCTCCTGGCCGAGCCGATTGAAGGGCTGGAACAGCTGGGCGAGCTTTTCCGGCGACAAACCTTCGCCGGTGTCGTGCACGCTGATGCGTACGCGTTCGTGGGCCATCGAGCGGCACATCACTTCGACCTTGCCGCCGGCGCGGTTGTACTTGATCGCGTTGGACAGCAGATTGATGAGCGCCTGCTTGACCCGCGTGCGGTCGGCATTGACGAAGTAAGGGTCGTCGAACAGCGGAAAGCTCATCCGGATACCGCCCTTCTGGGCCTGCGGTTCGATCATGGCCTGGCAGTCGAGCAGCACTTCGGTCAGCGACATCGGCTCCAGCGACAGCGACAGCTTGCCCGACTCGATCAGCGCGAGATCGAGGATCTCGTTGATCAGCTCCAGCAGGTACCAGCCCGCCTGGAGGATCTGGTCGACACTGGCCTTTTGGCCGGGCGTGGGCAGCGGCGTGCCCGAATCGATCAACTGCGCAAAGCCCAGGATCGCGTTCAGCGGCGAGCGCAGCTCGTGGCTCATGCTCGACAGGAAATCCGACTTCGCAAGGTTGGCCTTTTCGGCTGCCGACTTGGCGCCCTCCAGTTCGACATTCGATTCCTGCAGCGCCTGGTCCAGCCGCTTGCGCTCGGTCACGTCGCGCGCGGCCGCGAACACACCCTGCAGCGTGCGGTCGCGGTCGTAGAAGGTGGTGGCGTTGTACGAGACCACGGTCTCCTTGCCGTCGCGTGCGCGCGCGGTGAGCTCGTAGTCGGTGACCTTCTTTTCGCGCAGCACCTGCCTGATGGCGGCGTCGGCGCGCTCCGGGTCGGTGAAATACGTCTTGAACGGCGCGCCGATCAGCTCGTCGCGCGTGCAGCCGGTCAGCGCCTCCATCTGCTTGTTGACGTCGGTGATGATGCCGCGCGGATCGGTGGTCATCAGCGCGTCGATGTTGGATTCGATGAGGGAGCGCGTGTAGAACTGCTGGTCGCGCAGGCGCTGGTCGAGCTTCTTCTGATCGGCCTCGACCTGCTTGCGCGCGGTGTTGTCGGTGCCGATCAGCAGGTAGCCGATGATCGCGCTGGCCGCGTCGCGCAGCGCCGTGACCGACACCACCGCCGGGAAGCGGCTGCCGTCCTTGCGGATGTAGGTCAGCTCGTAGATGTCTTCGATGCCGCGCGAGGCCTTGAACACCAGCGCCTCGAAGCCCGGCGTGATCTCGGTGCCGAGTTCCACACTCAGGGCCTTGGCGCGCGCGATCACCTCCTGCGGATCGGAAATATCGGCCGGTGTGACCTTGTTCATCACGTCGGCGGCGGCGTAGCCCAGCATGCGCTCGGCGCCGACGTTGAAGATCTGGATCACGCCCTTCGCGTCGGTGGCGATGCTCGAGAAGTTGGCGCTGTTGAAGATCGCGCTCTGCAGGTCGGCCGTCTTGAGCAAGGCCTGCTCGCGCCGCACCTCGGTGTTGACTTCCAACCTGCCGGTGTCGTCGGCGACGCCGGCACCGCTTGTGGTCTTCGGCATGGCAGTTCTCCCTGAAGAGGCGTACGACGATCCGGGCGGGGGAGCTGCGCGGGTCCGGTCGCCCGCAAAGCGTGCGACCTTCGCAGGCGAAAAAAAGCCGCGCCTTCACAAGCGCAGCCGAGCAGCATGACACGCGCTTCGGTGCCCGTCTGTGCGCCGGCACACGCACGGCCGCAACGCGGGTCGCGACGCCCGCAGGGCGCCGCGGCCTCAGGTCTTGGCCGACTTCTTCGTGGCCTTCTTCGCGGCTTCGAGGTTCTCGGCCTTCTGGGCCGTCTTGTCGGCGCGCGACGGCTTGTTGTCCTTGGCCGACTTGGCGGCCTTGGCGGGCTTGGGTTCCTTGGCGGCCTTCGGCGCTTTCGGTGCCTTCGGCGGCTTGGCCTCCTTCACGATCTTGACGGCCTTGGCCTTGGGCTGCAGAGCCTGCGCCTGGCGCGCCGCTCGGGCTTCCTTCAAGGCCCGGCGTTCGTCGAGCAGCGCCTGCTCCTGCTCCGAAGGCGGCTGCTGCGCGCCTTTCGAATGGGCGCGGATCGCGCGGGCCAGGTGCAGCCTCGCGCCGTTCTTCTGGAGCTGATGGGAAAGTGACGCGGTACGAATCGGCATGGGAGTGCTCCGGGTTGAATGAACCGCCGACTGTAGGCGAGGTCGGGCCGCCGTGGTCGCGATCAGCCGGTCAGCCGCCCAGGTCGCCCGGGTGCGGCGGCATCCAGCGTTGCAGGTACGGGCTGGTCGAGCCGGCCTCGGCGCGGGCGCGGGCGAGCTCGGCGCGGGCCACGGTGCGCAGGTGCACCTCGTCGGGGCCGTCGAGAAAGCGCAGCGCGCGGCCCCAGCTCCACAGCTGCGCGAGCGGCGTGTCGGGCGTCAGGCCCATCGCGCCGAAGACCTGCATCGCGCGGTCGAGCACACGCGTTTGCAGCTGCGCGGCGACGAGCTTGATCGCGGCGACGTCGACGCGCGCCGCCGCGAGCCCCTGCGTGTCCATGCGCCACGCGGCGTGCAGCACGAGCAGGCGCGCCTGGTCGATCTCGACCCGGCTGTGGGCGATCCAGTCCTGCACGTTCGCAAAGTCGCCGAGCACCTTGCCGAACGCGCGCCGCTCGACCGCACGCGCGCTCATCAGTTCGAGCGCCAGCTCGCACTGGCCGATGCTGCGCATGCAGTGGTGCACGCGCCCGGGGCCCAGGCGCGCCTGCGCGAGCGCGAAGCCGGCGCCCTCGTCGCCCAGCCGGTTGCCCACCGGAACGCGCACGTCGCGAAACAGCAGCTCGCAGTGGCCGTCAATGGCCTGCTGCTGCATCACCGGCACATTGCGCACGACGCTCAGGCCGGGCGTGTCCATCGGTACCAGCAGCAGCGTGTGGCGGGCATGGGCCGGCGCGTCGGGCGCATCGTTGCTGCAACCCATCAGGACCGCGAGCCGGCACTCGGGGTGCGCCGCGCCGGTGATGAACCACTTGCGGCCGTTGACGACGTAGTGGTCGCCGTCGCGGCGGATGCGGGTGGCGATGTTGGTCGGGTCGGACGACGCCACGTCGGGCTCGCTCATCGCGAAGCACGAGCGCACTGTGCCCTCCAGCAGCGGCTCGAGCCACGCGCCGGCCTGTTCGGGCGTGGCGAAGCGGTGCAGCAGCTCGATGTTGCCGGTGTCGGGCGCGCTGCAGTTGAAGACCTCCGACGACCACGCCACGCGGCCCATGATCTCGGCCAGCGGCGCGTATTCGAGGTTGGTGAGTCGCGTGCCCGGCTCGTGCGCGCGCAGCCCCGGCAGGAACAGGTTCCACAGGCCGAGCGCGCGCGCCTGTGATTTCAGCGGCTCGATCACGTCGAGCGGGTAGACGCCGGCGGCGGCGTAGCGCAGCCACTGCGCGTTGGCCGGCAGCACCAGGTCATCGAGGAAGCGGCGCAGCTGCAACTGCAGTTGCGCGACGCGCGGGGTGTGGGCGAAGTCCATGAGGGGGGTGCGGTGCGCGGCGGCGGTGTGCGATGGGTTTGGGCGCGTTCGGCGCGCGGGCCGATCCTGCGCCACCGGGCGACTTTGCGCCTTGATCGGCGACAACGTTGTCCCGTGCGCGTCAACCCGCGCGCTTGCGCGCCGCCGGGCGCTGGCCACGCGGCGCGGCGGCGGGCGCTTGCGCGCGCACCGGCCCGGGCACCGCGCCACTCGCCTGCTGGCGCTCGATCAGCCGCAGCATCGTGGCCAGCGTGATCGAGCTGAACGTGGCCTTCGCGGTCTCGTCGATCTCGGACAGCACCGTGCCCAGCGCCAGATCGACCGGCGTCATGGCGTCGGCACCGGCGCGCTGCGTGGCGGGGGGTGCGAAGTCCTCGAACATCTGGATGATGTCCATCAGCGTCAGGCGCCGCACATTGCCGGTGAACCGGTAGCCGCCCCCGGCACCGCGCACCGACTCGACGATGCCGCTGCGGGCCAGCTCGGCCAGCACCTTGGCGAGGTGGTGCGACGACACGCCGTACTTGGCGGCGATCTCCGCGGCCGCAATGTGGCGCGTCGGGTCGCCGGCCGACTCGAGCACGCTGTACAGCGCGAGCGCGGTGTTCTTCTGCAGCCTCATGGCGACACCGCGCCGGACGGCCCGTGTGCCGCGTCAGGCTTCAAGGTCCATCTCCAGTGAAATCAGCGGCCCGGCCATCATGCCCTGGCTGCGGAAGAACGACAGGATCAGCGTGTTGTCGCGGGCCAGCATCGTGCGCAGCTTGCGCACGCCGGCGCGCCGGAAGCTGGCGCTGATGGCCTGGAGCAGCCGCGTGCCCACGCCACCCAGGCGCACCTGCGGGTCCACGTCGATCGCGAACACCCAGCCGCACGGCGGCGAACCGAACTCCCAGTCGCGCACCTCGCCGATGACGAAGCCGACGACGCGGCCCTGCGCCAGCGCGACCAGGAACTGCTGCGCGCTGCGCTCCCCGCTGCCGTAGCGCCGGTAGACCGACGCCCAGTACCGGCGCTTCTCCAGGCCGGTCACGGTCGCATCGATCGCGATGACCTGGTCCAGGTCGGAGCGCCGCACCGCGCGGACGACGATCGCCGTGTCGCCATCCGGGGAAACCCCGGCACGGGCCTTGTCGGGTCTCGTTCGTGCGGGCGCGGCGGTCACAGGCGCGTACTCCTCATGACTTGGATCAAACACATTGTCGTATTCCGGTACCAGAATGAGTTTATAGGTTCGGGACGCTTCGTTTCTGCCACGAGGGCGGCGCGCCGCAGCGTCGCCGCCGTGAACGGTTCGAGCACCCAGGAGTGTAGGGGCCGGGTGGCACCCGGTGGATCGGGCATGGGCGCGATCGCCGGGTGCAACGGGCGCACCCGGGCCTGCGCGACCCCGAACGTGCCCGGCTCCCAAGAAAGGCCCCGCGATGAAGAGCAGCCTCCAGACCGGCCTCGCCGGACAGGTCACGGTCGAGGTCGACCGTGATCGCACGATCGGCTTCATGGGCGAGGCCGCGCGCGTCTACGCCACGCCGATGCTGGTGCGCGACATCGAGGTCGCGTGCCGCGAGTTGCTGCTCGAGCACCTCGATCCGGGCGAGGACTCGGTGGGCACGCGGGTCGAGATCGATCACCTCGCCGCCACGCTGCTGGGCATGCGGGTCGAACTCGGCGTGCGCATCGCCGAGGTCAAGGGGCGCGCGGTCACGTTCGACGTCAGCGGCTCGGACGGCGTCGACACCATCTGCCGCGGCAAGCACGTCCGCTTCGTCGTCGACGTCAAGACCACCGAGGCGCGGTTGGCCGCCAAGGCGCGCAAGGCGGGGCTGGCATGACCCAGACCGCGGCGCGCGCCGAGCGCGTGCCGACCTACTGCTACCAGTGCGTGGCCGGGCCCGACCTGCTGACGGTGAAGGTGGTCGACGGTGTGGCCACCGAGGTCGAGCCGAACTTCTGCGCCGCCGCGGTGCACCCCGGCGGCGGCAAGGTCTGCGTGAAGGCGTTCGGGCTGGTGCAAAAGACCTACAACCCGAACCGGGTGCTGACGCCGATGAAGCGCACCAACCCGCTCAAGGGGCGCGACCAGGACCCGGGTTTCGTGCCGATCTCGTGGGACGAGGCCTTCGAGACCATCGGCGCACGCCTGAGCGCGGCGCGCGCGCAGGGGCTGACCGACGCGTCGGGCTACCCGCGGGTGGCCGCCAGCTTCGGCGGCGGCGGCACGCCGCAGTCGTACATGGGCACCTTCCCGGCGTTCTTGGCGGCCTGGGGGCCGATCGACTTCGGGCTGGGCTCGGGCCAGGGCGTCAAGTGCTACCACTCCGAGCACCTGTACGGCGAGTTCTGGCACCGCGCGTTCATCGTCTCGGCCGACACGCCGCTGTGCAACTACCTGATCTCGTGCGGCTCGAACATCGAAGCTTCGGGTGGCGTGGTCGGCATCTGGCGCCATGCGCGGGCGCGGGTGCGCGGCATGAAGCGCGTGCAGGTCGAGCCGCACCTGTCGGTGACCGGCGCGTGCTCGGCGCAGTGGGTGCCGATCAAGCCCAAGACCGACGCCGCGTTCCTGTACGCGCTGATCCACGTGCTGCTGCACGAGGTGGCGCGCGAGCGGCTCGACCTGCCGTTCCTCGCGGTGCGCACCGCCTCGCCCTACCTGGTCGGGCCGCACGGCTACTACCTGCGCGATCGCGCCAGCCGCAAGCCGCTGGTCTGGGACCTGGCGAGCGCCAGCGCCCGCGTCCACGACAGCGCCGGGTTGCAGGAGGCACTCGAAGGCAGCTACAGCGTCGATGCGGTCGAGGTCGGCGCCGACGACGAGGTGCTCGCCGACGGCTGGCTCCCCGGCACGACCGCCTTCGGCCGGCTCGTCGAGCACATGCGCGCGTATTCGCCCGAGTGGGCGGCACCGATCTGCGACGTGCCGGCCGAGCACATGCGGCGCATCGCCCACGAGTTCATCGACCACGCCTGCGTCGGCGAGACGATCGAGATCGACGGCCTCACGCTGCCGTACCGCCCGGTCGCGGTCACGCTCGGCAAGACCGTCAACAACGGCTGGGGCGGCTACGAGTGCTGCTGGGCGCGCACGCTGCTGGCCACGCTGGTGGGCGGGCTCGAGGTGCCCGGCGGCACGCTGGGCACCACGGTGCGGCTGAACCGGCCGCTGGCCGAGCGGCTGGACAGCGTCAAGGCCGGGCCCGACGGCTTCATGCACTACCCGCTCAACCCGACCGACAAGGCGCGCTGGTCGGCCTCACCGAACATCCGCAACGCCTACCGCACGATGGTGCCGCTGGCCGCCGACGGGCCGTGGAGCCAGGCGCTCGGGCCGACCCACTTCTCGTGGCTGTTCCTCGACGAGACGCCCAAGGGCCTGCCGCGCGTGACGCCGCCCGACGTGTGGTTCGTCTACCGCACCAACCCGGCGATCTCGTTCTGGGACACGCAGGCGCTGGGCGAGAAGATGGCGCGCTTCCCGTTCGTGGTCGCGTTCGCGTACACGCTGGACGAGACCAACCATTTCGCCGACGTGCTGCTGCCCGACGCGACCGACCTGGAGAGCCTGCAACTCATCCGCATCGGCGGCACCAAGTACGTCGAGCAGTTCTGGGACCACCAGGGCTACGCGCTGCGCCAGCCGGTGGTGGCCACGCGCGGGCAGGCGCGCGATTTCACCGACATCGCCAGCGAACTGGCGCGCCGCGCCGGCCTGACCGAGAAGTACGTCGCCGCGATCAACAAGGGCGCCGGCGGCGTGCCGCTGAAAGGCGCGCACGGCGACTTCTCGCTCGACCCGCAGCGCAGCCACAGCCGCGACGAGATCTGGGACGCCGTGTGCCGCGCCGCGAGCGCCGAGCTGACCGACGGCGCGCAGTCGCACGGGCTCGATTGGTGGAAGGAGCACGGCCTGGCGACCCGACCGTTCCCGCGCAGCGACTGGTACCTGCTGCCCACGCTGGTCGAGCACGGCCTGCGCTTCGAGCTGCCCTACCAGGAGCGGCTGCTGCGCGTGGGCACCGAGCTCGGCCGGCGGCTGCACGA
>JAGWTP010000036.1 GCA_028868895.1 Burkholderiales bacterium | reverse complement strand
GTGATCTACGAGTTCTGTCGAGGGCGCGGGGCGCAGTACCCGCTGGCGTTCCTGGAAGGCGACGAGCGGCTCGGCGAGCGACGATGGTCAGGCACGCTGCTCACCGACCGCTACAGCGCCTACGACACCGTGGTCGACCCGCAGCTCTACCCGGGTCGCCTCAGCGCCGCCTGCGCCGCCCACGCGCGTCGCAACTTCGAGGAATTGACGCGCGACGGCACGAGCCCGGTGAGCGTGGACGCGATCCGTCGGTTCGCACGCATCTACGCCGTCGAAGCCGAACTCAAAGACCTCAGCGCCGATGAGCGGCAAGGCCGTCGGCAGCAGCTTGCCAAGCCCTTGTGGGAGGAGCTCAAGCAGTGGCTGGAACTTGAGCGCAAGCTCGTCGCCGACGGCAGCGCTACAGCCAAGGCCATTGACTACACGCTGGGCCACTGGGCGGCGCTGACGCTGCACCTGGACGACGGCGGGGTCGCGATCGATAACAACCACCTCGAACGGCAGATCAAGCCATGGGCGATGGGTCGCCGCGCGTGGCAATTCGTGGGCAGTGAACTGGCAGGTCAGCGCGCCGCGGTCGTGATGAGCCTGGTGCAGTCGGCACGGATGAACGGGCATGATCCCTGGGCCTACCTGCGCGACGTGTTGGAGCGACTGCCGACGCAGCTCCACAACCGGCTCGAAGAGTTGCTGCCGCATCGGTGGCAACCTCAAAACGGCGATGGAGCTTCGTCGGATGAATAACCTTGAGATCTTGATCGAGGACGGCGGTGATGTCTCTCTGGGTCCAGAGGACGGCTATCCCTTCGTCGCGATTGCGAGTGATGCCGAAGATGTCGTCGCCCTGCTCGTGCGCAAGGACGGTGAAGCATTGACCGCGCTGCTGCGTCGCCTCGATCGCGCCGTCGGCAAATTCTTCGAGAACGGCGAGGTTATTGACGAGGTCTACGACCTCCCATTAACGACGCCCACCTCGTCAAGGCGGGCTGGCTAGCCGCTCACGCCGCGGTCAAGATGGGACGGCTGGACGCTCACGCATCGTTGAGGAGCGCTACCATCAAGCGACCGAGGAGTTGTCCAACGCGTTGGAGGTCGACGCGGGCGCGCTGATTCTTCCAGCCCCATGACGGTCGCGCTTTGGGTGCCAGACACACCCCTTCCTTCGGCGCGCACGGTGCTGTACCGGCGCGACGATGAAGCCGCGTTCGCCCAACAAGCGCAGACGAGCGTCACGCCAGGAACAACCGTCTACAAGGTGTTGCCCAATGGCTACCCGTTCTTGGACTTGCTTCGGCTCTACCTTCACCACCGCGGCGACCCGACGGATGCTTGGCTAGAGGTGCCGGCCGCAGTGTCACCTGACCATGCCTGGCTTGGGCGGAACTTTGTTCGCCTGCGACTGGCGCTGAAGCACTGGGATGATCGGGGAGCGACCGCGGCACTGACGGCCCTCGAAAAAAAGCAAGCACTCCTTCACCCCGATCAAATTCAGTTCATAGACTTCTGCAAAGGCTTCGTCAGCCGTTTAATGCAACCGATCCTCTGGGGCTCCCCGCTCGCGCTAACGGCTGCAACAATGGCCAAGGCGAGGGCATGGTGGTCGTTGCCAAGCGATCTCGCAGTCGAAGTTGACGCGCAGATTCAGGACCTGCGGTCTCGCTTCCCTAGTCAACTTCCACTCGCCTTGCGGGACAACTTTCATCAGTGGCTGCTCGGCCTGAAGACTTGGCTCACTACGCGTCTCTTCGTATCGAAACAGTCTGACGCCCTCCGCGAGGCTTCCGCGTTCTGCCATAGTCTCGCAGTGATCCACTTTGGACTCGCCCGGTATTCACTGGCACTCATCTATTGCCATCGCGCCGCGGACCTGCTCTTGTTCTCAGAATGCGCAGCGTCGAATCTGATCGACTTCACGGCCAACAATGGCGGCGGCGCACTGAAACGCACGGCTAGTAACGACCCCAACGTCTCCATTCTGAATTGCTATGACAGTCTGGTAGCCGACGGAACGTTTCTCCTCAACACAAAGCAACGCGCGATCTTCAGCGACCTCAACAGTCATCGAAATCTACTTCTTGTCGCCCACTACATGGGGTCTGTTTCATCGCCAACAGCCAAACGCCTGTTGACAGACGTATCAGTTGAGTTGAAGGCGATTGGCGGCCCGAGCTGGAACGCCTCGAGCCAGATGACAAGGAAACTCATAGACGTAGAGGCTCATGAATTCTTCGGCCTGAGCGCCGGATTGATGGGGACGCTGGTGCCTGGCTAGACCGTCACGCTCGCAGGCTAGATTCGGAGCTTGGAAAGGTCGAACGTCGGTGTGTCGAGATCGTCTCGCTTGCGCGTGTCGCCAACCATCGCAAGAATCGCATGGCTGAAGTCGACCTGCCCTCGTGTTTCTTCGGCCAGGATACTGAGACCGCCATTGGCGAACTCTTCAAAGATGCTGGCGCGCTTCGCGATCATCTCGTCCGAATCTTCCAGCACCGTGGCGGACATTTCAGCCTGAACCGCCACGAGATTGATCAAGGTGTCGTAGCCCTGCCTGTCGAAGACCTCCTGACGAATTGGCTCGCCCACGGCTTCGGGCAAAGGCTCGCGCCTGCCTCGCGCCGCACCCAGAGACGCGGCAAACGCGAGCACATCCGCTTGCAGGCGAAACGGCCCCGTGCCGTCGTCCGTGGAAAGGAATCGCTTCAACAACTCCTGCTTGTCCCGTGCAAACCTGATTCGTCGCTCAATCATCTTGCACCTCTCGAATGACGGTGTACTCGAATTCATTGGGACTGCGAACAACCAAACTGTGCGCATGCCCAGCTATCTCGATGTTCTCGGCAGGGATGTCGTCCTTGGTCGTGCAGTACTCCAGCAGATAGCGCTTGCCTACGCGTCCTGCCAACGCAGCCGCGACCTCGCCTGCCCATTGTGTTGGCGTCACCATCAAGACAACCTGATCGGCAAGCGCGGTGATCTTCTCCGCAACCTGCGTCCGATACGCAGACCCCAGGCTGCCGAAAGGCGAGTCCATGACAATCGGGTACGTGCTCGCCTCAGGACCAGGCAGCTTCTCCTTGCTCTTCGTGAAGTCGCGTGCGACATCGATAACCGCACCGATGAACGCCAAACTCAATATTTGGTTCTCACCTTGCGAGGCAGCGACCGGCAGCGCGCTACCACCCGCGGACTCGAGCAGCCGGAGTGAATAGGTCTCTGTGATCTCCGGCACATACGGCGTGTAAGAGATCTTCGCGAACAAGCTTCTGACCTTCTCTGTCAGAGTACGGCGGAATCTGGCTTCGTAGAGAACTCTCGACTCACCAAGTCTCGTGATTGCATCGAGGGTAGCTTCCAGACGCCGCTTCGCGAGTCTTTGCTTGGCTTCGCTCTGTTCACTCTTTCGAAGATCCGCGAGACACCTCTCCAGCTCGTGCTCAAACCCTCTACGCTCAGTTTTCGCGCTGCCAATGTCCTGGTTCGCCTGCTCGATGGCGTCATTGGCGAGGGCCAGCTGCGCCTCGAGCTCCTTGACGCCCTCCTGCGGACTGTGCTTCAAGCGCTGATGAATGTCCTCGAGTTCAGTCTGGACTCGGCTCAACTCCTCGCGGTCCGTGCTGACCCGCCGCTGCAGCGCATCGCTCTGCTCCCAGAACGCATCCTGGTCAATCTTGATGCGGCGAACTTCACCGCCCATTCGAATGGCCTTCTCTTCCACTTGAGCAAGGCCGGCCTTTGCCTTCCAACTTTCGACAGCACAGCGCGCCTCGTGTGCCGACGCCGAATCCAGAGGCCGAGCGCAGATGCAAAGGTTCTTGACCAACAGGTCATCGACGAATTGCCGCTTGATGCCGGCGGGCAACTCCCCCTTCTCGCGGAGACCCTCAATCAGATCCAGAAACGACTGACTTGCTCCGCCCAGAAAGGCCTTGTAGCCTTGTGCGCTGAGAAGCTCGTTCTGCTGCTGTTTGGCGTTGACAAGCCGCTCAGTCGCGCGGTCGCGGTCCAGTTCCAACTGGTCCCGCCGCTGCTGATCAGCCTTGACCTCGTCCAGTTTCGACAGCCGCGCCTTGAGTTCATTGGCGCGCTGGCGCTGGCCAGCTAGGTTGCGCTCCGCCTGACTTGACCGCTCATCGATCTTTGCGAGCTTGGCTTCGACGTCCGCCTTGCGGTGCAGTATCTCTTTCGTCGCGGCGTCCCCAACCTGCTCGAGCTCCCTTTCCAAGGTCTTCTTCGCAGCACCCAGGTGCCGGACGGCTCGCTCGATAACCTCGAGTCCAAGTAGCTTCTTGGTCGCGTTCGCGATATCCGCCTGTTCATCGCCCGAAGGCTGGACAATCCTTTCGATCCGTTCCCCATCGAAAAAAAAGTAGGTGTGAAGGTCCCGCGGCAGCACTCTTCCGATCACGTCAGCCGTGCTGATCTCCGATTTCCACTTGCCATCTGCATCCGTCCACATGAGGGTGGTCTGCGGCTCACCTTTCGATACCAACTCAGTGTCTACTCCCTTGATGGATTGCACCGTCTTCTTCAGAAGATGAGTTCGCCCAAGGTGTTCGAATTTGATCTGGACCCACGCTTCGAGCGTTGTGCCCGGCGAAGCCTCGCGGACTGCCCGCTTGTTGATGATCTGGTCTTCGAACAAGAAGCCCTTGCTCACCGAGTCGTACATCGCCCAGGTGAAAGAATTGAGAATCGCTGTCTTGCCGGCACCATTGGAACCGAAGAGCACGTTGACGCTGCCCGAACCGGTCGCGAACCTTATGGCTGGTGACAATCCATAGAACTGCCGAAAGTTGTTCAGTTGAAGCTCAAGGAGAATCATTCACTGTCTCCTTGATGATCCTGAGGATGTCGTCGTTGATATGCGGACGCTCTTGAAACAAGCGTTCTGCCTCAAGCTTGAGGACACGCTGGATGATGTTTCGAACCTCGCTAGGCTCGCGCCTAAGCGGCTCCATCGGGTCGTGAGGGTCGATCGGGTCCACCAGGCCTCCTCCTAGATATCCATCAGGTTGAACTTCTTCTGCAACGGGAAAATTGCGGCGCGCGCTTCGCCTGAGTTGCTAGCGAGATCCGCAAACTCAACGAAACGAATCAGCTCTTTGCGGAGCAGGGTTCGCTCTGATTCGCCCACGACTGCCTCGGACGGAGGAACGACGACCATGTCGTAGACCGTCGCCGACTCCTTCCCCGGTGCCCTGCGCAAGACTCTGCCTCGTCGTTGGACGAATTGCCGCGGGTTGCTGCTACTGGCGAGAATGACTGCTGTTTGCACGGATGGAATGTCAACACCCTCGTCCAAGCAACGAATGGCGACGAGCCCCTGCAAGACACCGGCATCGATCTGCACGCGAAGTGTTTCGCGTTCCTCAACGCTTTCGTCGGCGGTATACCTCGACATCCTCATGCCGAGCTCACCTCCGAGGACTCGCAGGACTTCGTCCACCTGACGCGTCACGCCGGCATCTACCGGCGATTCCACAGTCCCATCCCCGCAGTACACGAGAAGGTTCCCCCGATCCTTCAGCGAATCTTGCGCTAGAGCCCTGAGCGCCACGAGCTTGTTCCGGGCAGACGCGATGAGGCGGCTACGTTCGAGCAAGAGGTATTTGACCGAATCGCCCTCCTGGTCACCGATGTGCCACTGCTTCGCGATCTTCCCGCTCAATTCCATGTATCGATCGCGCTCGTCCTCGTCCAATTCGACGAGGAGCGGTACGTACCGGTAAGGGACAAGTACCTTGAGCTCCAACGCGCGCTTCAAAGTTAGACGAGGCTCAATCACCGCCCCGAAGTAGCTGTACAGGCGTGCAGTTCCAATCGGATCGAACCAACGCTCTGGGGTGGCAGACAACCCCATGCGAAGCGCAACCGAATCCGGAAGCGACTCCGCCAGAGTTTCCGCACCGAGGTTATGAACCTCGTCCCCGACGAGCATGGTGTTGCGCGGAAAGTACCTGATTCGGCTCTGGAAGGCTGGCGACGCGAACGTGCTGTTGGTGGTTATCACTGCCAGAAACGTCTTGGTGCCTGTGCTCAGTTCGTTCTGGCGCATGGTCAGCTCTTCAGCCCACCGATGGACGCTTTCAAAGGCCAACAGAGGTGCGAAACCGAAGTTATCGGCCTCACGACCCCACTGCTGCACCAAGTGTCGGTACGGGCATATCACGATCAATGCCTGGAGCCCGAGCTGTTCTGACAGCTTCACGGCGGCCGCCAGTGCGGTGATCGTCTTGCCGGCACCAGTCGCCATCTGCAGGATCCCCTTCCCCTGCGCAGACACCCAGTTCCGAATGCCTTCAACTTGATGGGGGCGCAGCTCCAGGTTTACGGGCAGACTGGGACCATGGGGGGCCTTCCATCGCGGAGACCGCCAAGCCAACTGCTCTGGATCAAGCTCAGGCGGTGACGCGGGCGTGTATTTCTGCAGCAGCTCTTTGGCTACGTCGGTGAAGTCGAGAACCTCAAGTCCCGAACCTGAGGTCGCCCCACTCCATAGGGCGTCGAAGTCGGAGGCCTTGGACCGGGCGCGCCCATGTGGATCCTCCCACGACCAGTACACGTCGATGGACTCGAAGTTGTCGACGAACCCACCCTCCGTTTCGTTCTGCGATCCCGTGAACGAAATCAAGTTGCCCTCGGAGTCCGCGAACACGCCGATCTTCTCGTGATAGATGCCGCGCACAATCTGACGCGTTTGCGGGTTGACCCGAAGTGCGAGTTTGATCTCGAGCGACCCAACCGAGATCAGCCATGCAAGCGCACCCAGCCGTTCCTGCTCGAGCTCGTTTGCCAACTTGTCGAGCTCGACCTCAACTACTTGCCGGATGCGCTGTCCGCGTGTGGCATAGCCCCGCTCGATTGCCTCGACATCGGACGCCTGCAGCCTCGGTGAGGTCACCAGCTGAATGCGCCCGCCAGATTTGATCAACTGAGCCGCGCCTCGCGCAGCGAGGCTCAAGGACCCGCTGGTGAAGTAGCCGACCGCACGACGGTACAGGACGGAACGCTCCATGCACGGAACGTAGAAATCATCGACCACGTTTCCAGCGTTGGACCGGTAGCAAATGCGAGGAGTGAGGTCGCGCAGACTCATCGACGAAGTATCCGTTATCGCCGGGACCAATCGCGAAACGTTCGACTCCCCGGCCCTCCGGTGATCCGCATTCTCGCGCGTCCGACCATCCAACCAGGCCCGCCTTCCGGCTGCCCAGCGTGTTCCAGGTCGGCACCGACACGCGGCTTTGGTCACGCGACCCGACGCTCGACCGCTACACGGCGGATGAGGGCCATTCCCACGTGCAACTCGAGGCCAACGGCAACGAGCATGCAGTGGTTTGCATTCGATGCCGCGTCCGCGTTCAGCTCGCCCCACGCGGTGAGATGACCTGCCCCCATCAACACCCCATCGTTGCGAGTGAATTCGCCTTGCGCGACGCCTTCGCCGCGCCAGCCATCGCCCACGCACGCGACGACACCTCCCGGGCCGATCGTGAGCATCTTGTCCTGGTCGCGCACCGTGGCGAGATAACGGCCATGGAGCGAGCCGAGCAGGCCCGCGTAGTCGTACAGGCCCACCGGCACCGCGTCCGCCCGTCCCAGTCCGGATCAAACGCAGGCCCGCGGCGTCCGCCACCCCCAGCGGGATGTCGCGCCGCTCCACGTAGGTCTGGCCCGGTGTGCCTTCGAGGGGCCCGGCTCGTGCCAGGCACCCGGATGGCAGTTCGCCGGTCCGGGGCATGCACAAGGGATACTGCTGAGGCGGCTTCTTGCCTCGCAGATCAAAGACTTGCGAGATTTTTATGGCGGAGTGGACGGAAGTCGAACCCGCGACCCACGGCTGCAAGTTTCTACACGCGAGTGGTCCGCAGAGAGCAACACCCCACCTGATAGACTGAATTGGTACCGACCTTACCCCGGACTTCTGTGGTCGTTGTTTGACGTCGGCTGGTTTCATGCGATCCCCAGCGGGGTCATTTCAGCTCAACGAAAGTGGGTAGCTAGCCGGGTAGCCAGAAGATATCCAGCGCAGATTTTCGGTAAAAACATCATAAAAATCAATGCCATAGAGACCTCATGAGACTCGCCACCTGGAATGTCAACTCGCTCGCCGTGCGGCTGCCGCAGGTGCTGGACTGGCTGCAACTGCACCAGCCCGATGCGCTGTGCCTGCAGGAGACCAAGCTCACAGACGACAAGTTTCCGCACGCCGAGTTCACGGCCGCCGGCTACTTCGCTCAGTGGCACGGGCAGAAGACCTACAACGGCGTGGCGTTGCTGACGCGCGCACCGGCAACCGACGTGGTCAGGAACATTCCCGGCCTCGACGACCCGCAGGCGCGCGTGATCGCCGGCACCGTGCAAGGCGTGCGCGTGATCGGCGCCTACATGCCCAACGGGCAGGCACCCGACAGCGACAAGTTCGTCTACAAGATGCGCTGGCTCGACGCACTGCGGGCCTGGGTCGCCACCGAAGCCCGAACGCACCCGATGCTCGCACTGCTCGGCGACTACAACATCGCAC
Source organism: Burkholderiales bacterium (assembly GCA_028868895.1). Taxonomy (GTDB): domain Bacteria; phylum Pseudomonadota; class Gammaproteobacteria; order Burkholderiales; family Burkholderiaceae_C; genus LMDS01. The sequence goes on along the minus strand of JAGWTP010000036.1, from coordinate 27,371 downwards.
CCGAGGACCGTGATGTCTACGACCCGGTCGCCTGGGCCGGGCAGATCCTGTGCACACCACAGGAACGCGCGCACTTCAGGGGCCTGATCGAAATCGGCTTGCACGACGCGTTCCGCTTATTCGAGCAGCCGCCCAAGAGCTGGAGCTGGTGGGACTACCGCAACCTGGCGTTCCGCAGGAATCAGGGCCTGCGCATCGACCACATCCTCGTCACCGAGGCGCTGCGTCCGGCGGTCGTTTCGTGCACGATCGACAAGCTGCCGCGCAAGAACGAACGGCCCAGCGACCATGCCCCGGTGGTGGCCGAGCTGAGCGTCCCCTGAATTCAGTCGTCCAGGCCGAGTTCCTGGATCTTGCGCGTGATGGTGTTGCGGCCGATGCCGAGCTTGTGCGCCGCCTCGATGCGCCGCCCGCGCGTGATCTCCAGCGCGGTGCGAATCAACTGCGCTTCGAAACGGTGGGTCAGCGTGTCCCACACCTTCGTATTGCCGGCCAGGATCAGGCTGCGCGCGTCGTGCTCGAGGCCGGCGAGCCAATGGCCCGGAACTGGTGGCGCGGCCGGCGCCGCGGGCACCGGCTGAGCAGCTGGCGTGATCGGGGACAGCGGTTCGGCCGGCAGCGGCTCGGTGGTCGACCGCGCTGGCGCCTGCGATGACGACGCGGCGGCGTGAGCGCCGGTGGCGGCGGCATCGACTGCCAGCTCGGGCGGCAGGTCCTTGGCTTCGATCGTCTGCGCCGGCGCCATCACGGTCAGCCAGTGGCAGATGTTCTCGAGCTGGCGCACGTTGCCGGGGAATCCGAAGCGCATCAGTTGTTCGAGTGCGGCCTCGGTGATGCGCTTGGCCTCGACGCCGAGCTCGCGCGCGCTCTTCTGCAGGAAAAAGCGCGTCAGGGCCGGCACGTCTTCGGCACGCTCACGCAGCGCCGGCAGGCGCAGGCGGATCACGTTCAGACGGTGAAACAGGTCTTCGCGGAACGCGCCGAGCTTGACGCGATCCTCGAGGTTCTGGTGCGTCGCCGCGATCACGCGCACGTTGGCGCGCATCGGGTTGTGGCCGCCGACACGGTAGAACTGGCCGTCCGACAACACGCGCAGCAGCCGCGTCTGCAGGTCGAAGGGCATGTCGCCAATCTCGTCGAGGAACAGCGTGCCGCCATCGGCCTGCTCGAAGCGGCCGCGTCGCGTGGTCTGCGCGCCGGTGAATGCGCCGCGCTCGTGGCCGAATAGCTCGGATTCGAGCAGGTCTTTCGGGATCGCCGCGGTGTTGATCGCGACGAACGGGCCGCTGGCGCGCGGGCTGTGCTTGTGCAACGCGTTGGCGACCAGCTCCTTGCCCGAACCCGACTCGCCGGTGATCAGCACCGTGACGACGCTTTGGCTCAGGCGCCCGATGGCGCGGAACACGTCCTGCATCGCCGGCGCCTGACCGAGCATCTCGGGCATCTGCGCGGCCTTCTCGTCGCGCACCGCTTCGCGCAGGCTCTCGTCGACCGCGCGGCGGATCAATTCGACCGCCTTGGTCACGTCGAACGGTTTGGGCAGGTATTCGAAGGCGCCGCCCTGGAACGCGCTGACGGCGCTGTCGAGGTCGGAGTAGGCGGTCATGATGATCACCGGCAAGCCAGGCAGCCGTTCGCGCACCTGGGCCAGCAGCTCGATGCCCGAGCCGCCGGGCATGCGGATGTCGGAGACCAGCACCTGCGGCTCGTCGCTGTCGAGCGCGCTGATGACGTCGCGCGGGTTCGTGAAGCTGCGCACCGCGTAGTCTTCGCGGGCGAGTGCTTTTTCGAGTACGAAGCGAATCGATTGGTCGTCGTCGACGATCCAGATGGGTTTCATGCGCTGCCTGTTCTGATGTGTTCGGTTCGGTGGGTCCATTCGCGCGTGCCCCCTGGGCAACCCCCTTGCGATCAGGGCAGCGGAATCACAATCTTGAATATCGTCTTGCCCGGCTCACTCTCGCATTCCACCGTGCCCAGATGCTGCTGCACGAAGGTCTGTGCGAGCGTGAGCCCGAGCCCGGAACCGCCGTCGCGGCCCGACACCAGCGGGTAGAAGATGCGCTCCCGGATGGATTCGGGCACGCCCGGGCCGTTGTCCTGAATATGCAAGTCCAGTGCCAGACGGTAGCGATGCTTGCCCAGCGTGACCTGGCGGGCAATGCGCGTGCGCAGCAGGATGCGCGCGCCGCCGCTGTCGATCTGCGCGGCCAGCGCTTGCGCGGCGTTGTGCGCGATGTTCAGCACCGCCTGGATCAGCTGCTCGCGGTCGCCGCGAAAGTCGGGGATCGAGATGTCGTAGTCGCGCTCGACCTCCAGGCCGCGCGGGAACTCGGCCAGGATCAGCGAGCGCACCCGCTCGCAGACTTCGTGGATGTTCACGTCGCTCACGACGTGCGGCTTGCGGTGCGGCGCGAGCAGCCGGTCCACCAGCGCCTGCAGCCGATCAGCCTCGCCGATGATGACTTGCGTGTACTCGTGCAGCGCGCGCTCCCGCACCTCCATCTCCAGCAACTGCGCCGCGCCGCGGATACCCCCAAGCGGGTTCTTGATCTCGTGCGCCAGGTTGCGAATCAGCTCCTTGGTGACCTGCGCCTGGTCGAGCGCGCGCTCCTCGCGGTCCTGCCGGGTCTGCTGCTCGATTTCGACGAGTTCGACCACGACATGGCGCGACGCCTCCATCTGGTTGACGATCACGTGCACGGGCAGCGGCTCGCCGTGGCCGGCACCGGGCCGGCGCAGCAGCGCCTCGAGCCGGCTGGTCGCGAAGTCGTTGCGGATCACTGCGGCCACCGTGTCGCGCAGACGCTGCGACTCGACGAACCAGTCGAACACCGAGCCCCGCTGCACGCTGCGCCGCGACAAGCCCAGCACGTTCTCGAACGACGCGTTGGCGAACACGCACCGGCCGTCATCGGTGACCACGGCGACCATCGTCGCCAGGTGGTCGAACGCGGCATACGCGCGCTCGTCACGGGCCTTGCTCTGGATGGCGCGTGCCGACTGCGGCGCGCTCACCGTGGCACCTCGGAAATGCTCACTGCGGGTGCTTGGCGAGCTCGCGCTTCAAGGCGGCGATGTCGCTTTCCTTGCGCTCGATGGCGGTCTTCATCGCGGCCACGCGCGCCGAGTACTTCAGATTGTTGTTCTCGCCGGGCTCGCGCTCGGGCTGGCCGTTTTTGAAGTCGGCCCGCATCGACGCCAGGCGTTCGTCTTCGCGCTTGAGTTCGTCTTCGAGGATGCGCCGCGCGTCGCTGTCGCGCGCACGCTGGTCGGCCGGATCGACGCGCGCGCTCGCCGGCCCCGCGGGCGCGTTGGCCACCACGCGCGGCTTGAAGCCCTGGATCACAGTGACCGGCTCGCCTTCGAGCAGCTTGCAGCCCTTGTCCTTTGCTTCCTTGGCCGAAATCGCGTCGGTGTACAGCACCGGATGGCCGGGGCAACGGTACACCGAGGTCGACCCGGCCGCCAGCGCCGGGGTGTTGACCATGCCCAGCCAGGCCAGCGCCACGAGTTCGACGAACTGCTTCGAAACACCAGACTTCATGTACTCGCTCCTGCGCCGGTCAACGCCGGGCTGCCGGACTGCGATGACCGCGATCGACGTCGTCGCGCTGCATCCGGGCCGGCTCGCGCGCATTGTCGCGCATGGGGGCTGGGGCCCTGCAAGGCGGGCCCGGCCGGCGGGCGTAAAGAAAAAAGGGGAACGGCCCGCGCCGCTCCCCTGTTCGCAGACCGGGCGCCGCGCGGCGCCGGCGATCACAGCGTGTAGTACATGTCGAACTCCACCGGGTGCGTGGCCATGCGAAAGCGCGTCACTTCCTGCATCTTCAATTCGATGTAGGCATCGATGTAGGCGTCGGTGAACACGCCGCCCTTGGTCAGGAACGCGCGGCCCTTGTCGAGGTAGTCGAGCGCCTGGTCCAGGCTGTGGCAGACGGTCGGGATCTTCGCGTCTTCCTCGGGCGGCAGGTGGTACAGGTCCTTGCTGGCGGCCTCACCCGGGTGGATCTTGTTCTCCACGCCGTCCAGGCCGGCCATCAGCATCGCCGAGAAGCCCAGGTACGGGTTCATCAGCGGGTCCGGGAAGCGCGCCTCGACACGGCGGCCCTTCGGGTTGGCGACGTGCGGGATGCGGATCGACGCCGAGCGGTTCTTGCTCGAATAAGCCAGCTTCACCGGCGCCTCGAAGCCCGGCACCAGCCGTTTGTACGAGTTGGTGCCCGGGTTGGTGATGGCGTTGAGCGCGCGCGCGTGCTTGATGATGCCGCCGATGTAGTACAGGGCGAATTCGCTCAGGCCCGCATAGCCGTCGCCGGCAAACAGGTTCTTGCCGTCCTTCCAGACCGACTGGTGCACGTGCATGCCGCTGCCGTTGTCGCCGACGATCGGCTTGGGCATGAAGGTGGCGGTCTTGCCGTAGCTGTGAGCGACGTTCTGGATCACGTACTTTTGCAGCTGCACCCAGTCCGCGCGCTGCAGCAGCGTGCTGAACTTGGTGCCGATCTCCATCTGGCCGGCGTTGGCGACTTCGTGGTGATGCACTTCGCACGGGATGCCCAGCGACTCGAGCACCAGGCACATCTCGGAGCGCATGTCCTGGAACGAATCGACCGGCGGCGTGGGGAAGTAGCCGCCCTTCACGCTCGGGCGGTAACCGGAGTTGCCGTGCTCGTATTCCTTGCCGGTGTTCCAGGCCGCTTCTTCGGACTCGATCTTCGAGAAGCAGCCCGACATGTCGTTGCCCCAGCGCACGCTGTCGAAAACGAAGAACTCGGGCTCGGGGCCGAAGTAAGCGGTGTCGCCCAGGCCGGATGCCTTCATGTAGGCCTCGGCGCGCTTGGCCAGCGAGCGCGGGTCGCGCTCGTAGGGCTTGCCGTCGGACGGCTCCACCACGTCGCAGGTCAGGATCAGCGTGGGCTCTTCGAAGAACGGGTCGATGTTGGCGGTGTTCGGGTCGGGCATGAGTTGCATGTCCGAGGCTTCGATGCCCTTCCAGCCGGCGATCGACGAGCCGTCGAAGGCGTGGCCGCCGGTGAACTTGTCTTCGTTGAAGTGGGACACCGGCACGCTCACGTGCTGCTCCTTGCCGCGGGTGTCGGTGAAACGGAAGTCGACGAACTTGACTTCGTTCTCTTTCACCATCTTCATCACGTCGGCAACGGTCTTGCTGGCCATCTGGAACTCCTGGTGGATTGCTTGTTCGAGGGGTGGGGGACTGCGGAATCGGCTTTCAACGGCCCGTTCGCAGGCCCGAAAAACGCGCACAGGAATGTAGCAGAAAGCATGCCCACGACCGCCTGGGCAGCCCGCGATGACGCCCGGTGTGCCACCCGGTATGGCAGGTGGCGATGGCGCTGCGTCGGAGCCCGATATGGTGCGTTCGTCCGCACCGTGATCGCGCTGAACGCGAGCGCTCAGCGCACCAACTCAGGGCCCAACGTGGCGCCGTGTGCCGCCAGCCCGGCAAGCAACGCGCGATACGCGGCATCGAGCGTGTCGACCCGCCCCTTCACACCGAGCTCGATGTGGCGGCCCCACTGCGGATGGTCGACGCTGGGCAGGCTGAACACCTTGACGCCGCCGAACTCGGCCTCGATGTGCTCCATCAGCGGCGTCAACGCGGCCTCCATCGCGCCGAACACGATCACCGATTTCTCGGCCTGCACGCCGTTGCCGCGCAGATGGGCGTAGCGCTGGTCGAGCACCCATTCGATCATCGGCCAGGCCATCACCGGGAATCCCGGCACGAAATGGACGTCGCGCACCGAGAAGCCGGCGATCTTGTTGTACGGGTTCGGAATGATCTGCGCGCCCTCCGGGAACACGCCCATATTGAGGCGGTGCACGTTGTCGTGGCGGTCGGGCTCGAACGGCACGCCCTGCTCCGCCGCGGTGTCGCGCATGCGCTCGAGGATCAGCGCGCGTGCCTGCGGGTGCAGCGCGAGCGGCACGCCCAGCGCCGCGGCGGCGCACTGGCGGGTGTGGTCGTCGGGGGTGGCGCCGATGCCGCCGCACGAGAACACCGCGTCGCCGGACTCGAACGCGTGCTTCAGGTCGGCGGTGATGCGCTGCGGCTCGTCGCCCACGTAGCGCGCCCAGCTCAGGCCCATGCCGCGCGCGCCGAGCAGCTCGATGACCTTGGGCAGGTGCTTGTCGGCGCGCTTGCCCGACAGGATTTCGTCGCCGATGATGATCAGTCCGAATTTCATGATGGCTGCGCAGGAAAGTGCGGTGACGAGGGGGCCGCGGGCGGCAGCGCGATCGGCGTCGCGTCGTCGATCAGCACGGCGCCTGGCGTGCCGCCCGGCACCGGCGGCAGGATCTCGACCGCCTCGCGCTCGCCACGCAAGGCCTGCAGCGCCGCCAGCGCGAAGTGCGAGAACCACAACGCCGAGAACGCGAACACCAGCGTGTAGATCCACACCGCCACCGGCACCAGCACCGGCGCGAACACGATCGCCAGCGCCCCCGAGGCCCACACCAGCGACGGCGCGGCACCGAGGTAGCCGGTGACCACGCCGATGCCGAGCAGGCTCGCGCGGTGGCGCCGCACCAGTTCGCGCCGCTCGGTGCGGCTGGCGTGCTCGGCGAGCACGTCGTAGGTCATCACGCGGTAGGTCAGCCAGCCCCAGATCAGCGGCGGCAGGATCAGCACCAGCGGCGGCACCAGCCACAGCGGCACCGACACGATCAGCGCGACCAGCGCCGCGAGCGTGGCCCACAGCGCGCCGAACAGGCTGCCGAAGAACGAGCCGCCGCGCTTGCGCTCGAGCAGCCCGAAGCGGCGCGTGGCAACGAGCTTGAGCATCGACGGCGTCATGAACGCCGCGACGAGCAGCAGCGACAGCACCACGATCACCGGCGTGGCCAGGAACACGACGACCAGCGGCGCAAGCACCGCCTTCAGGTTCGCCAACCCCATGCTTTCGAGCCATCCGATCAGGCTCGACAGGATCGACCACGAATCGAACGTGGCGCGCACCGCGTCGAGCGCGGGCTCCCAGAAGAAGTAGCCCAGGCCGAGCGCCAGGCCGGCCATCAGCAGCAGCGGCAACAGCGACAGCAGGATCACCCGCGGGTGCAGGCAGTAGGCCGCGGCGCGCCAGAACGAATCGAACAGTTCTTTCACTGGGGGCGCGGCACTGGGTCGGTCAACGGCAGTCGGTCAACGCATGTTGCCGGTGTGGCCGAGCGAATAGCGGCCCGGCTGCGGCCACACGGTGAGTCCGTGCGGTTCGGTGCCGACCTTGACCTTGGCGACCGCACCGGTGCTCGTGTCGAAGCGGTAGACCACGTTGTCGTAGCGCCCGGACAGCCACAGCCACTTGCCGTCGGCGCTGACGTTGCCCATGTCGGGGCTGCCGCCACCGGGCACGGGCCAGCGGTGCACCACCTTCTCGGTGGCGAAGTCGATCACCGTCACGCCGCCGTCGCCCAGCTTCGGGCCGTGGATCTTGTGCGAGCCGCGGATCGCCACGTACAGGCTCTTGCCGTCGCGACTCGGGTACAGGCCGTGCGCGCCGATGCCGGTGGCGATGAAGCCGACTTCCTTGAACGACGCACCGTCGACGACGTGCACGCCGTCGGCATGCATGTCGGCGATATAGAAGCGCTTGCCGTCGGGCGAACTGCGGATGTCCTGCGGCATGCCGCGCTTGACGCTGCAGATCTCGGTGGCGCCGGGTTCCCACACGGCGCCGGCCTGCGCGCGCGGCGCTGCGACCTCCTTGAAACGCGTGCTCGGCATGCGCAGCAGCAGGTAGCCGGCCACCTTGCGGTCGACCAGATCGATCTTCACGAGCGCGCCCGAGAACTCGCAGGTGAAGATCGCAAACCGGCCGTCGATCGCGAAGTCGGCGTGGTTGATGCCCAGGCAACCCGGCGTGTCGATCGAGTACTGCATCGCCATCGTGTGCGGGTCGCGGAAGTCCAGGCGATGGCGGGCCTCGGCGACCACGATCGCCGACTTGCCGTCGGGCGAGAAGTACATGTTGTACGGGTCGTCCACCGCCACCGGCTGGCCGGGCTTGCCGGTGCGCGGGTCGATCGGTGTCAGGCTGCCGTCGGTGCGGTTCTCGGCATTGTTGGTGACCCACAGCGTGCGCAGGTCCCAGGACGGCACGATGTGCTGCGGGCCGATGCCGACCTTGAAACGGTCGACCACCTTCATCGCCACCGGATCGATCACGTAGACATCGTTGGAACGCAGGTTGGGCACGTACACGCGCGTCAGGTCGCCCTGCACCGCCGCGCTGAACTTGCCCGCGGCCGTTTCGCTGTAGAGGTTGTTGGCGTCGATGACCGGCGGCATGCCGGGCACCGTGACCACCGCGCCGGGCGCGCTGCCCGCCACGCCGGCGGCGGCCACCGCCGTGGCGCCGTGCACCCGGGTGGCGAGCACAGCGGCGACGAGTGCCCCCGCCACCAGCACCACGCCCGCCATCTTCTTCATTGCCAGGTTCATCTGCAAAGCTCCATCACTTCATTCGCTCGCCGCCAAGCCGGCCCTCAGTGCGCAGGCGTCAATGCACGAATCTGCGCCACCGACTTCGCGATGATCTCGTCGACCCCGATCTGCCCGAGTTCGGCGGTCGCCCGGCGCGGGTCGCCATAGACGCCGTCCTTGGCCGTGGCCTTCGGGCCGCGCGCCATGGCCTGCGTGCGCACCAGCGCCGGATCGATCGCCAGCGCCAGCGCGGTGTCCGCCAGCCCGGCGTGGGTGCCGATCTCTTCCGCGCTGAAGCCGCGTGCCTTCAGCGCATCGACATAGGCCGTCTGCGTGACGCGATAGTAGTCGAGCAGCGCGTGCACGCGGCACTTCGAATGCGCCGCCCATTCGCGGTTCAGTTTCGCCGCGACGCGCTCTTCGCTTTGCTGATAGCCGCCGTGGTCGCCCAGGAACACCACGTTGCACAACCCATGCTGCCGAAAGCTGCGCGCCGCGCCTTCGAGAACGGCCTCGAAGGCGCCGACCGGGATCGAGATCGTGCCGGTGAAACGCATGTGCGCGGCCGGCGGGTCGATCGAGCCTTCGGGCACATACGCGATCACCGGCGCGACCACCGCATTGCCCAGGCGCTGGGCGATCCGGTCGGCCAGCACGCGCGCGCGCACGTTGTGCTTGCCCAGCTCCATGTACGGCCCGTTCTGCTCGGTGCCGCCGATCGGCACCAGGATCGTCGTCGTGCCGGCCTGGATCCGGTCGCGCAGTTCGGTCGAGGTCATGTCCTCGATCTGCACGCTCGACGGCGGCGTGGCCGCCAGTGCCGGCGCGGCGCGCACCAGCAGGCCGATCAGCAGGGCGGCGAACGCGAGCGCGGGGCGCCACGCGCCGCCGTGCGGACGCCAGGGTGCGGCCGGGTCCGGCAGGGCTTGCATTGAATCTCGCATCGGCCCGCTCATCAGTCGTCGTCGCCGCCGCCGAGCACACTGCCCAGCAGGCCGCCCACCGCCAGCCCGCCGAGCACCGAGCCCTCTTCGCGCGAGCCGCCGCGCTGCGGCGCCGCCGCGAACACGCGCGAGGCCAGGCGCGAGAACGGCAGGCTCTGCAGCCACACCGTGCCGGGCCCGGTGACCTTCGCCAGGAACACGCCTTCACCGCCGAACAACGCGGTCTTGACCTTGCCGACGTACTGGATCTCGAAGCTCACGCTCGGCGTCAGGGCCACGATGCAGCCGGTGTCGACCAGCAGCGTCTGGCCGGCGCGCAGTTCGCGCTTCACGACCGTGCCGCCGGCGTGCACGAACGCCAGGCCGTCGCCGTCGAGCCGCTCCATGATGAAGCCTTCGCCGCCGAAGAAGCCGACCGACAGCTTCTGCTGGAAGAAGATGCCCAGCGACACGCCGCGCGCGGCGCACAGGAACGCGTCTTTCTGGCAGATCAGGGTGCCGCCGAGCTGGCGCAGATCCATCGCCATGATCTTGCCCGGGTACGGCGCCGCGAACGCGACCCGCAGCTTGGTCGAACCCTGGTTGGTGTAGACGGTCGTGAACAGCGACTCGCCGGTCACCAGGCGCTTGCCGGCGCCGAGCAGCTTGCCCAGCAGGCCGGCGGCGCCGCTGGCCTGCGAGCCGTCGCCGAACACCGTGTCCATCGAGATGCCCGCGTCCATGAACATCATGCTGCCGGCCTCGCCGACCGCTGCTTCGCCGGGATCGAGTTCGATCTCGACGAACTGCATCTCCGCGCCCTTGATCTCGTAGTCGACCACGTCCATCGTCATGCCGAATCCTTCGTGTGGGGTGTTCAGGGCGGCCCAGCGGCTATTGCGCCGCGAGCCAAGTCACGGCGTCGATTTTGGCAGCTGGCGTGGGTCGCGAAGTTACCGCTCGTGCCGCGCCGCCGGCGCCACCCGGCGCGAGCGCACGCGCGCGCAACTGACCGCAGCCGCCGTCGACGTCCTGCCCGGCCGAGCGGCGCAGCTTGGTCAGCACCCCGCGCCGATGCAGCGACTGCGCGATTGCCACCGCGCGTTCCCACGGCGGGCGCCTGAACTCCAGCCCCGTCACCGTGTTGTACGGAATCAGGTTCAGGCATGCGCGCTTGCCGGCCAGAAGCCGCACGAGGCCGTCGAGTTCGTCGTCGCCGTCGTTGACGCCCTCGATCAGCGTCCACTGGTACTGCACCGGATGGCCGGTTGCACGCGCGTAGCGTTCGGCCGCATCCACCAGTTCGGCCGGTTCGATCGCCGCAGCGCGCGGCAGCAGCCGCGCGCGCAATGTCGCACGCGTCGAATGCAGCGACAGCGCCAGCGCCGGCTTGACGCGCCCGAGCGGCAACCGCTCGAACACGCGCCGGTCGCCGACGGTCGAGAACACCAGATGCTTGTGGCCGATGCCGCCTTCGGTGCCGAGCAGCTCGATCGCGTCGAGCACGTTGTCCAGGTTGTGCGCCGGCTCGCCCATGCCCATGAACACGACCCGCGCGACCGGCCGCCGTGCGCGCGCCAGCGCCACCTGAGCGACGATTTCGGCACTGCCCAGTTGGCGCAGCAGGCCGCCCTGCCCGGTCATGCAGAACACGCACCCCACGGCGCAGCCGACCTGCGTCGAGACGCACAAGCCGTCGCGCGGCAGCAGCACGCTCTCGACCGTCTGGCCATCCGCCAGCTCGACCAGCAGACGAACCGAACCGTCGTCGCTCGGGTGCTCGCCGCGCACCCGAGCGAGATCCTGCAGATCGGCCAGCAACGCCGGCAACGCGCTGCGCACGTCGAGCGGCAGGAAGTCTTCGGGCCGGCGCCGGCCGCTGTCCTGCGGCTGCGCGTGCGACCACAGCCGCAGCACGCGGTGCTCGTGGCACGGCTTGGCGCCGTGGGCGCGCAGGCGCTGTCGGATGTCTTCGATGAGCATGGGAGCGGCGCGGGCGGCCGACTTGGCCCCGGCGCGGTGACGTGGAAGGCGCCAGTGTAGGCAAGGTCGCCACCCGCCTGCGCTGCAGTGCGCCGCGCGGCTCGGCCTCTGGACGAACCCGCGCGCCCTACATGCCCAGCGCCACCTCGGCCTTGACTTCGGTCAGGCCCAGCGCGCGCGCCACCGGCGCGCAGGTGACACGCCCGCGATGGATGTTCAGGCCGCGGCGCAGGTGGATGTCGTTGACCAGCGCGCGCTCGCCCAGGCTCGCCAGCGCCAGCCCGAACGGCAGCGTGGCGTGATTCAGCGCATGGCTCGATGTTGCGGGCACCGCGCCGGGCATGTTCGCCACGCAGTAGTGGATGATGCCGTCGACCTCGTAGGTCGGCGCGTCGTGGGTGGTGGCGTGCGAGGTCTCGAAGCAACCGCCCTGGTCGATCGACACGTCGACCAGCACGCTGCGCGGCAGCATGCGCTTGAGCATCGCACGCGTCACGACCTTGGGCGCGCTCGCGCCGGGGATCAACACCGCACCGACGACGACGTCGGCCACCAGCACTTCTTCTTCGACGTTGGCCACGCTCGAATAGCGCGTGCGCACCCGGCCCTGGAACAGCTCGTCGAGCTGGCGCAGGCGCGGCAGCGAGCGGTCGAGGATCGTCACCTCGGCGCCCAGCCCCGCCGCCATGCGCGCCGCGTGCGTGCCGACCACGCCGCCACCCACCACCACCACGCGAGCCGGCTGCACGCCCGGCACACCGCCGAGCAGCAGGCCCTTGCCGCCGGCCGGCTTGCGCAACGAGAACGCGGCCGCCTCGATCGCCAGGCGCCCGGCCACTTCGCTCATCGGCGCCAGCAGCGGCAGGCCGCCACGCTCGTCGGTCACGGTTTCGTAGGCCACCGCGATGCAGCCCGACTCGATCAGGCCGCGTGCCTGTTCAGGGTCGGGTGCCAGGTGCAGGTAGGTGAACAGGATCTGGCCTTCGCGCAGCATCTTCCACTCGCCCTCTTGCGGCTCCTTGACCTTGACGATCATGTCGGCGGCCGCAAACACCTCGGCCGCACTGCGAACGATGCGTGCACCGGCAGTCACATAGGCCGCATCGTCGGCACCGATGCCGGCGCCCGCGCCCGCTTGTACCAGCACCTCGTGCCCGGCTGCGGCGTACTCGCGCACGGCCATCGGCGTGAGGCCGACGCGATGTTCCTGAACCTTGATTTCCGTGGGTACGCCGACGCGCATGAGGGGCTCCTGAGTGGGTGGGTTGAAGTGCGCCAGTCTACGAACGCGTGTGCGTCATTTGCGCGCGTTTTCGGCACGTGAACACCCGCGCTCGCGCGATAAACTCGCGCCAAGCCAACGCTGCAAGCCAGTTTCATGCAAAGCCCGCCGATCGACCGCGCCGACCGCCGCCTGCTGCTCGAACTCAGCCAGCGCGGCCGCGCCGCGAATGTGGACCTGGCGCAGGCGGTGCACCTGTCGGCCAGTGCCGTGGCGCGCCGCCAGCGCGCGCTCGAAGAGGCCGGCGTGATCCGTGGCTACAGCGCCGACATCGACCCGGCCGCGTTCGGCCTGAACACCACCGTGGTCGTGCAGGTCACGCTCAAGGGGCAGAGCGAGGCCGACCTGGGCGAGTTCGAGCAGGCGGTGGCGCAGTGCGACAGCGTGCTGCGCTGCTTTTTGATGTCGGGCAGCGACGACTACCTGCTGATCCTGCTGGTGCGCGACCTGATCGACTTCGAGCGCGTGCACAAGACCCAGCTCTCGCGCCTGCCACATGTGGCGCGCATCCAGTCGAGCTTTGCATTGCGCGACGTGGTGCGCCGCGCGTTGCCGGCCGACCTGCTGCGGGACTGAGCGCGTGAGCCGCGGTGCCGACGCCCGGCACCCGGCCGGCGGCCGCCTCGTGGATGGCGGCGGCTACCCCGGCTGCCGCAAATGCCAGGCGCGCGGCCGCGTGAAGGTCTGGATGCCGTAGGTCGACAACGTCAGCCCGACGCCCGAATCGCCGTGGCCCGACCACGGCAGGCGCGGGCTCACGCGGTCGCAGCAATTCCAGTAGACGCTGCCGGCGTTCACGCGCGCCAGGATCGCCTTGGCGCGCGCTTCGTCGCGCGTGTACACGCCGGCGGTCAGGCCGTAGCGCGTGTCGTTCATCAGCATCAACGCTTCGGCGTCGCCACCGACCTTCTGGATGCCGATGATCGGGCCGAAGCTCTCCTCGCGCATCAACGCCATCGTGTGGTCGACCTCGGTGAACACGGTGGGCTCGAACCAGTTGCCGGGCTTGGCCAGGCGCGCGCCACCCAGACGCAGCGTCGCGCCCTTGGCCTCGGCGTCAGCCACCTGCGCTTCGAGCACGTCGAGCTGCGGCGCGCGCGTGATCGCGCCGATGTAGGTGTCTTCACGGGTCGGGTCGCCGAGCTTGAAGCCGCGCACGGTGTCGACGAAGGCCGCGACGAACGCGTCGTGGATGCGCTCGTGCACATAGATGCGCTCGACCGAGCAGCAGCTCTGGCCGGCGTTGTACATCGCGCCGTCGGCGAGCGACTCGGCCGCCGCCTGCACGTCGGCGTCTTCGCAGACGTAGGTCGGGTCCTTGCCGCCCAGCTCGAGCTGCAGCTTGATGAAGCGCGGGCCGACCGCCTGCGCGATCTTCACGCCGGTGGCGTGCGAGCCGGTGAAGAACACGCCGTCCACGTCCTGCGCGAGCAGCGCCGCGCCGACCGCGCCACCGCCGACCAGCGGGGAGAACACATCCGGCGGGACGCCGGCCTGATGCAGCAGCCGCGCGATGTGAAGGCCCGTCAGCGTCGCGAACTCCGAGGGCTTGTACAGCACCGCGTTGCCCGCCAGCAGCGCCGGCACGAACACGTTGCCGCCCACGAAGTAGGGGTAGTTCCAGGCCGAGATGTTGGCCACCACGCCGAGCGGGTCGAGGCCGATCACCTCGCGCGTGCCGCCTTCGTCGAACACCTGCTGCGGTGCGAGCGTGGCGGCGGCCTGCGCCAGGAAGAAGTCGATGCGCCCGAGCAGGCCGCTGATCTCGTTGCGCGACTGGCGGATCGGCTTGCCGACCTCCTGCGTCAGCGTGGCCGCGAGCGGTTCGAGCTCGGCGGCCAGCGCAGCCCGAAAGCGCTGCAGCACCTGCAGCCGCGCGTCCAGCCCGATGGCGAACCACGCCGGCTGTGCCCGGCGCGCGGCGCGGGCACGCTCTGCGACGATCTCGGGCGTGGCTTGCGGGACTTCGGCGATCGGCTCGCCGGTGGCGGGGTTGTGAATCTCGAGCATGGCTTGGCTTTGCGGTGGACGGTGATGGCTCAGGCCTCGCGGCATGCGCGCGCGGTGGCCAGGAAGTCGTGCAGGATCGGTGCGCCGTCGAGCTGCGACGGGTCGAGCGACTTGAGCGCCAGGAATTCGGGGTGCCACTGCATGCCGAACACGTAGCTCGGCCCGCGCCAGCGGATCGCCTCGACGATGCCGTCGGGCACGCCCAGCGCCTCGACCACCAGATCGCTGCCGAGGTCCTTCACGGCCTGGTGGTGGATCGAATTGATCTTGGCCTGCTGGACCTGCGGATACAGCTGCGCCAACCGCGTGCCCTGCACCAGGTTGACGTCGTGCAGCGCGCGCTCGTAGAGGTCGGTGTCGCGGTGCGAGATCGCCCGCGTCACCTGGGTCGGAATGTCCTGGAACAGCGTGCCGCCGAGCGCCACGTTGATCAGCTGGCAGCCGCGGCAGATGCCGATCACCGGCTTGCCGGCGGCCACGAACGCGTTGAACAGGTCGATCTCATAGCGGTCGCGCACCGCGTCGCCGGCCCATTCGGGGACCAGCGGGCTTTCGCCATAACTCTGCGGCGCCACATCGGCGCCGCCCTGCAGCACCAGGCCGTCCAGGTGCTCGGCGTAGGCCGCCAGGCTCATCTCGCTGCGCTGGATCAGGCCCTCGCTTTCGATTGCCGGGATCATCACCGCAAGCACGTCTTTGGCGAGCACCCAGTGGGCCACCGATTGCTCGAGGTAGTGCAGCGTCTTGGTGTAGACGCCGCCCAGGTCGAGCACCGGGCCGACCGGGTGGTGGATGCGTGCGGAGAGGCCGATGATCAGCGGGCGGGCCATCAGAATGCCTCGCCGAAGAAGCGCTCGAAGTCGGCTGGCGTGCAAGTGCGCGGGTTGGTCCGGTGACAGATGTCGCTCGTCGCGATCTCGACCAGCCGGGCGAAGTGCCCGCGCGTCACGCCCACCGCCTGCAGCGACGGCGCGATGCCGATCTGCTGCTTCAGGTGCGCGAGCCACGGTACGAAGGTGCTCGCCGAGGTGGCACCCACCACGTGCGCGAGTTCGGCGAACTTCTCGGGCACGGCCTCGAGGTTGAAGGCCATCACCGGCTCGATCATCAGCGCGTTGGCCAGGCCGTGGTGCAGGTCGCAGACCGTGCCGAGCGCGTGCGCGCAGGAGTGCACCGCGCCCAGGTCCTTCTGGAACGCGATCGCGCCCATCATCGAGCTCATCATCATGTCGGCGCGGGCCGGCAGGTTGCCCGGCTCGCGCACCGCCGTAAGCAGCGCGCGCGCGCCGATGCGCACACCCTCGAGCGCGATGCCGTCGCACAGCGGGTGGTAGGCCGGCGACAGGTAGCTCTCGATGTTGTGGGTGAGCGCGTCCATGCCGGTGGCGGCGGTCACGGCCGGCGGCAGGCCGAGCGTGAGTTCGGGGTCGGCGAACACCGCCTTGGCCAGAATGGCTGGCGCGAAGATCACCCGCTTGACGTGCGTGTCTTCCTCGCTGATCACGCTGGCGCGCCCGACCTCGCTGCCAGTGCCCGAAGTCGTGGGCAGCGCGATGAAGTGCGGCAACGCGCCGGTGATCGGCCGCACCTGCGGGTGGTCCCACACGTACTCCATCACGTCGCCCGGGTGGGTGGCCAGCAGGCCGACGACCTTGGCGACGTCGAGCGCCGCGCCGCCACCCACACCGACCACGCAGTCGGCCGCGTGGGCCCGGTACGCCGCCGCGCCGTGCATCACTTGCGCACCAGTGGGGTTGCCGAAGACGCCGCTGTATACGTTCACGGCCAGCCCCACCGCTTCGAGCTCGGCCTGCAATTCGGCGATCAACGGCAGCGTCGCCAGGCCGCGGTCGGTGACGATCAATGGCCGCTTCAGCCCGTGCCCGCGCAAATGCGGCCCGGCGAGCGCGCGCGCTCCGGCGCCGAAGTGGATCGTGGTGGGAAACGAAAAGCGGGTGATGGTCATGAGCGGTCTCAGGGCGTGCGACGCCGAATTGTGAAGCTACCGAACCCGCACCCAGCGCAACTCGGCCAGGTCGTTCGGCCACTGCACCGCGCTGACGTCGCGCTTCATCGCCCAGGTCAGCGTGCGCCGGTACAGCGGGATCACCGGCAGCTCGGCGGCGACGATGCGCAGCGCGTCGCCGACCATCGCGCGGCGGCGGGCCAGATCGGGTTCGACGCGAATGGCGTCGATCAGCGCGTCGAGCTGCGCGTTGCTGTAGCGGCCGGCGTTGAAGGTGCCCAGGCCCGACTTGTCCCAGCTGCGGAACAGCGCGTTCAGCGAGGCCCAGGCGTCGGGGTTGGGGGTCCAGCCGAACTCCATGAAGCTCGCGGTCGCGCCGCTGAGCTTGGGGAAGAACTGGTTCGTCGGCGAGCTGCGCAGCGTGGTGCGGATGCCCACCTGGGCGAGCATCGCCGTCATCGCCTGGCACACCGCCTCGCGCCACGGCACGTTGACGCAGTCGAGCGTGACCGAGAAGCCGTTCGGATAGCCGGCCTGCGCGAGCAGCGCCTTGGCCTTGGCCGGGTCGAACGGCAGACGCTGGTCGAGCTCGGGCGGCGAGCCGTCGACCCGCGGCGACAGGAACGCGCCGGTCGGCACCGCCTGACCGCGCAGCACCTTGCGTGCGATCAGGTCGACGTCGATCGCCTGATAGACCGCGCGGCGCACGCGCAGGTCCTTGAACGGGTTGCGGCGTTTCCCATCGATCGTGGCATCGCTGCCGTCCAGTGCGTCGCGGGCCTGGTCGAAGGCCAGGTACTGCTGGCCGAGGTCGGTGGTCTGCATCAGCTTGATCGCGGCTTCGCCCTTGAGCCGTTCGATGTCCTGCACCGGCGGGTCGAGCACCAGGTCGACCTCGCCCGAGACCAGCGCCGCGAGCCGGGTGGCGTCGGAGCGGATCGCGATCAGCGTCACGTCGTCGAGGTTGCCCGAGCGCGGGTCGCCCCAGCCCCACCAGCGCGGGTTGCGCTTGAGCACGGTGCGCACATCGGGCTCGTAGCGCTCGAGCATGAACGGCCCGGTGCCGTCGGCATGGCGCACCGCGTAGGTCTCCTGCTTGCCGTTGAAGTCCTGGGCGCGCTCGACGCCGTGCGCCACGCACCAGGCCCGGCTCATCATCGGCAGCATGAAGAGCTTTTCGGGCAGCACCGCATCGGGGGCGTCGAGCTCGATCTGAAGCGTCAGGTCGTCGACCCGGCGAACCGCCTTCACGCCCTTCAACTGGAACGCGCGCTGCGACGGCGCCGCCATCGCGCGTTCGAGCGAGAACACCGCGTCGGCGGCGGTGAACGGCGTGCCGTCGTGGAACCGCACGCCCGCGCGCAGCTTGAAGCGCCAGGTGGTCGGGTCGATCGCTTGCCACGACATCGCCAGCGAAGGTTCCAGCCGAAACTGTTCGTCGCGGTCCACCAGCGACTCGTAGACCTGGGCGATCACCCGCGAGTGGTACAGCAGCGCCAGCGCATGCGGGTCCATGGTCTGCGGATCGAACGCGCTGGCGATGCGCAGCGTGGTGGCGTGGGCCAGGCTGGCGGACAGGCCCAGGCAGATCGCAAGCGCCCAGCGCCAGCGGCCGCGGTTCATCGGCAACGACGTCATCAGATGATCTCGAAGTAGCGCTTCAATTCCCAGTCGGTCACGCCGTCGAGCCACTGGCGCCACTCCCATTCACGCGTGGCGGCGAAGTGGTCGACGAAGTCGTCGCCGAACCAGTCGCGCGCAACGGTCGACTGCTTGAAGATGCGCGTCGTCTCGATCAGCGTGCGCGGCGCGCGGGCGATGTGCTCGGCGCCCTGGTTGGTACCGGTGATCGGCGGCGCGGTCAGCTTCATGCCCTGCTCCACGCCGTGCAGGCCGGCGGCGACCACGGCGGCCATCGCGAGGTAGGGGTTCACGTCGGCGCCGGGGCAGCGCGTTTCCAGCCGGGTGGCCTTCGGGCTGCCGGCGATGACGCGAAAGCTCGCGGTGCGGTTGTCCATGCCCCAGGTCGGCTTGACGGGCGCCCAGAAGCCGTCGACCAGCCGCTTGTAGCTGTTGATCGTGGGCCAGAACATCGGCGCCATCTCCATCAGGAAGCCGACTTGGCCCGCGAGGTAGCTCTCGAACAGCGGGCTCATCCGGCGCGGGCTGTTCGCGTCGAAGAACAGGTTGCGCTTGCCGTCGGACAGGCTCTGGTGGATGTGCCCCGAGCAGCCCGGGTACTGCTGGCTCCACTTGGCCATGAAGCTGGGCATCACGCCGAAGCGCGCACCGATCTCCTTGGCGCCGGTCTTGAACAGGATGGCGCGGTCGGCCTGCTCGAGCGCTGCGCCGAACGCAATTGCGACCTCGTAGACGCCGGGGCCGGTCTCGGTGTGCAGGCCCTCGATCGGCACGCCGAACCGTGGCATCTCGTCCATCAGCGCCTTGAAGTACTCGCGCCGGTGGTTCATGCGAAGCAGCGAGTAGCCGAACATGCCGGGCGTGATCGGCTCGGGGCCCACGCCCTGCTTGGCGGCCCAGCTCTGCGGCGTCTCGGCGAAGTTGAACCACTCGAACTCCATGCCGGTCATGGCCTGCACACCGAGCTTGTCGGCACGCGCCAACACGCGCTTGAGCGTCTGGCGCGGGCAGATCGACGACGGCGTGCCGTCGGGCTTGACGAACTCGCCGAGGAAGAACGGCACGCCGTCGTCCCACGGCACGGTGCGGTAGGTGTCGAGGTCCAGCCGCGCCAGCGCGTCGGGGAAGCCGTGCTGCCAGCCGGTCAGCGTGGCGTTGTCGTAGGTGTGGTCGTTGGCGTCCCAGCCGAACACCACGTCGCAGAAGCCGAAGCCGCCGGCCGGGTGGGGCTGTGCGGCGCCGAGGAACTTGTCGACGTGCAGGTACTTGCCGCGCAGGATGCCGTCGATGTCGCTGACCGCGACCTTGACCTTGCCGGTGCCCGACTCGCGCACCGCCGCCAGCGCAGGATGTTCGCGCGCCGCGCTCGCCAGCCCCGCCTGCTTGCTGGCCAACTGCCCGCTCGCTCGCCCGCTCGCCTGCTTCGTCGCCACGTCCGCTCCCCCGGTTGATGCCTATTGCACAGCATAAGGCTCATCACGCGAAGCCACGCGCGCCGGCAACCCGCACAATCGACCGCAGGCCGCCTCGGCCGTCGGTTCCCCGACGAACATCGCTCGACCCCACCCGCTCAGATCCCTCAACCGACCCCCTTGCGCTGAGACCCCGGCGAACGCCCTTGATCCACCTGCTCAACCTGCTCGCCGCGATCTCGTTGCTCGTCTGGGGCACGCACATCGTGCGCACCGGCGTGCTGCGGGTGTTCGGCGAGAGCCTGCGCGGCGTCCTCGCCGGGAGCTTCGGCAACCGGGCAAGCGCGCTGCTTGCCGGGCTGGGCGTGACCACGGTCGTGCAGTCGAGTACTGCGACCTGCCTGATCGTCTCGTCGTTCGTCGGCAAGGGGCTCGTAACCAGCGCGGCGGCGCTCGCGGTGATGCTCGGCGCCGACGTCGGCACCGCGGTGATGGCGGTGGCGTTCTCGTTCGACTTGTCGTGGCTCTCGCCGCTGTTGATCTTCGTCGGCGTGCTCCTGTTCATTTCGCGACAGGACACGGTGGCGGGCCGCATCGGCCGGGTGCTGATCGGCCTGGGGTTGATCACACTGGCGCTGCAGCTGATCGTGTCCGCCACCCGCCCGTTGACCGACTCGCCGGCGGTGCGTGCGCTGCTGGTGGCGTTGCCCGACGAGGTTCTGCTCGACGTGCTCGTGGGTGCCGTGCTGACGGTGATGTCGTACTCGAGCCTTGCGATCGTGTTGCTCACCGCCACGCTGGCCAGCTCCGGCATGCTGCCGGTGCCGGTGGCGCTCGGCCTGGTGCTCGGCGCCAACGTCGGCAGCGGCCTGCTCGCACTCGTCGCCACCGGCGGCGCGCCGCCGCAGGTGCGCCGGCTGCCGCTGGGCAACCTGATCTTCAAGGCCGTGGGTGCCCTGGGCGCGATGGCGCTGCTGCCGCAGGCGCAGGCGCTGATGCAGCAGGTCGCGCCCAACGTGCACCAGCAGGTCGTGCTGTTCCATCTCGGCTTCAACCTGCTGCTGGCGCTGCTGTTCATCGGCACCACCGGGCTGGTCGGGCGCAGCGTCGAGCGCCTGCTGAAAGAGCCGGCAGCGAACGCCGGCGCCACGCGGCTGCGCCACCTCGACCCTTCGGCATTGGCCACGCCGTCGCTGGCCATCTCCTGCGCGGCGCGCGAGGCGCTGCACCAGGCCGACGTGGTGGAGACCATGCTGCGCGGCATCCTGCCGGTGCTGCGCGACAACGACCTGGCCCTGTCGGAACAACTGCGCAACCTGGACGACACGGTCGACGAACTCTATTCGGCAATCAAGTTCTACCTGACGCAGATCTCGCGCAAGGCACTCAGCGAGCGCGAGGGCAAGCGCTGGACCGACATCGTCTCGTTCACGATCAACATGGAGCAGATCGGCGACATCATCGAGCGCGTGCTGAAGGACATCGAAGACAAGAAGATTCGCAAGGGGCGCACGCTGTCCGACGCCGGCATGGCCGAGATCGTGCATTTGCACGAGCGCCTGATGTCGAACCTGCGGCTGGGCATGAGCGTTTTCCTCGACGGACACGTGCGCGACGCGACGAAACTGCTCGAGGAAAAGGCGCGCTTTCGCGATCTCGAACACCAGTACGCCGGCGCGCACATCGCCCGGCTGCAGGACAACACCGCGCGGAGCATCGAGACCAGCGCGCTGCACCTCGACCTGATCAGTGAGCTCAAGCGCATCAACTCGCACATCTGCTCGATCGCCTACCCGATCCTCGAGTCGGCGGGTGCACTCACGAAGACGCGCATCCGCAACTCGCGCCTGTTGCCGCTGTCGTCACAGCTGCCCGACGACCCGGCGATCTGACGGCCGCGCGCGACGCACCCGGCGCAACCCGCTCGCATGACGCTGACCTGGCCGATCGTGTTCGCCGTGCTGTGCGGCGCGTTGCTGCACGCGGGCTGGAACGCGCTGATCAAGTCGGGCCGCGACAGCGCGGTCGACACCGCGCTGGTGCACGTGCTCGGCGCGCTGGTGGCCTTGCCGATCGTGCTCGGTCTGAGGTTGCCCCCGGCCGCCGCGTGGCCGTTCGTCGCCGTCTCGCTGGTCATCCATGTCGGCTACTACACCGCGCTGGCCGGCGCCTACCGGCACGGCGAACTGGGCCTGACCTACCCGATCATGCGCGGCTTCGCGCCGCTGCTGGTGGCGCTGGCCAGCGGCGCGCTGATCGGCGAGGCGCCGTCGCCGCTCGCCTGGTGCGGAATCGTCGCCGTCGCCGCGGGCGTGGCGCTGGTCGGGCTGGCGCACCCCGGCCAGGCG
Source organism: Burkholderiales bacterium (assembly GCA_028868895.1). Classification (GTDB taxonomy): domain Bacteria; phylum Pseudomonadota; class Gammaproteobacteria; order Burkholderiales; family Burkholderiaceae_C; genus LMDS01. The sequence continues at coordinate 5,357 of JAGWTP010000036.1, read as the reverse complement.
CTGCACCACCGCAAGGCCCTCGCGTTCGCGTTCACCAACGCCGTGATCATTGCGATGTACACGGTGGTCGACGGGCACGGTGCGCGCGTCAGCGCGAGCAGGGGCGTGGGGGCGACCGTTGGCGACGGCCTCGGCGCGCTGCGCTACGTGATGCTGCTGTCGGTGCTCGACGGCGTGACCTACCCGCTGTCGGTGTGGCTGCGGCGCAGCGCCTCGCAGCGTGCCGCGATCGCCGCCTACGCGCGCCGGCGTTGGCCGGTCGCCGCGCTGGGCGGCGCGGCCTCGATCGGCTCCTACGCGATCGCGCTGTGGGCGATGACGCGCGCGCCGATCGCCTCGGTGGCCGCGCTGCGCGAGACCTCGGTGCTGTTCGCGGCGCTGCTCGGCACGCTGCTGCTGAAGGAACGCTTCGGGCTGCAGCGCGCGATCGGCACCGGGGTGATCGTGGCCGGGGTGATGGCGCTGCGCCTGGGCTGACGCTACCGGTGCGCCGCCGGTGCCAGCAGCGCCAGCAGGCCCGCTTCGTCGAGCACCGGCACACCCAGCTCGCGCGCCTTGTCGAGCTTGGTTCCGGCTTCGTCGCCGGCCACCACGAAGTGCGTCTTCTTCGAGACCGAGCCGCTGACCTTGCCACCGGCCGCTTCGATGCGGTCTTTCGCCTGGTCGCGCGACAGCGTCGGCAGGGTGCCCGTGAGCACGAAGGTCTTGCCCGCCAGCGGCGTGGGGGCCGCTTCGACGGCGGCGCCTTCGTGCTCGTCCCACGCCAGCCCGGCCGCACGCAACTGCTCGACGACCTCACGGTTGTGCGCCTGCTCGAAGAACGTGCGGATGCTTTGCGCAACCACCGGGCCGACATCGTTCACTTCGAGCAACTGCTCGACGCTGGCGTTCATCACCCGATCGAGCTTGCCGAAGTGCCTGGCCAGGTCCTTGGCGGTCGTCTCGCCGACATGGCGAATGCCCAGCCCGTAGAGAAAACGCGCCAGCGTCGTGCGCTTGCTGCTCTGCAGCCGCTCGAGCAGGTTCAGCGCGCTCTTGTCGCCCATGCGATCGAGCGCGCTGAGCTGCTCCAGCCGCAGCGTGTAGAGGTCGGGCAGCGTGCGGATCAGCCCGCTGTCGACGAGCTGCTCGACGAGCTTGTCGCCCAGGCCCTCGATGTCGAGCGCGCGGCGCTGCGCGTAGTGCAGGATCGCCTGCTTGCGCTGCGCCGGGCAGTACAGGCCGCCCGAGCAGCGCCAGTCGACCTCGCCTTCCTCGCGCGTGATGGCGCTGGCGCAGATCGGGCACTTGCCGTCGAGCTGCTTGTAAAGGTCGAAGGGTTCGCCGCGCACCCGCGGGCGGGGTGCGGCCGACGGCGCGGCCGGAACGATCGAAGGCTCCGACACCACGCCGACGACCTCCGGGATCACGTCGCCGGCGCGGCGCACGATCACCGTGTCGCCGACACGCACGTCCTTGCGGCGGGTTTCGTCCTCGTTGTGCAGCGTGGCGTTGCTCACCGTCGTGCCGCCGACGAACACCGGCTCGAGCTTGGCCACCGGCGTGAGCTTGCCGGTGCGCCCCACCTGGATCTCGATGGCGCGAACCACCGTCATCTGCTCCTGCGCCGGGTACTTGTGCGCCACCGCCCAGCGCGGCTCGCGCGAGACGAAGCCCAGGCGCTGCTGCAGCGCGCGCGAGTTGACCTTGTAGACCACGCCGTCGATGTCGAACGGCAGCGCGTCGCGCTTCGCGCCGATCGCGCGGTGGAACGCGACGAGGCCGTCGGCGCCCTGCACCACCGCGCGGTCCGCGCACACCGGCACGCCCATCGCCGCGAGCGCGTCGAGCAGCGCGCTGTGGGTGGCCGGCACCTCCCAGCCCTGCACGTCACCGAGGCCGTAGGCAAAGAAGCTCAGCGGGCGCCGCGCGGCAATGGCCGGGTCGAGCTGGCGCACCGCTCCGGCGGCGGCGTTGCGCGGGTTCACGAAGGTCTTCTCGTTGCGGGCGCCTTGCGCGATCAGCGCGCGCTGGCGTTCGTTGAGCGCCTCGAACTCGTCGCGCCGCATGTAGACCTCGCCGCGCACTTCGAGCACCGGCGCCGCGACGCCGCGCAGCCGCAACGGAATCTGCGCGATCGTGCGGATGTTCTGCGTCACGTCTTCGCCCTTCTCGCCGTCGCCGCGCGTGGCCGCCTGCACCAGCACGCCGTGCTCGTAGCGCAGGTTGATCGCCAGGCCGTCGAACTTGAGCTCGGCCGCATACTCGACCGGCGGCGCCGCATCATCGAGTTCGAGCTCGCGGCGCACCCGCGCGTCGAAGGCCAGCGCGCCGCTGGCCGTGGTATCGGTCTCGGTGCGGATCGACAGCATCGGCACCGCGTGCCGCACCGGCGCGAAGCCGTCGAGCACCTGGCCGAGCACGCGCTGGGTCGGCGAATCGGGCGTGCGCAGCTCGGGGTGCGCGGCCTCGATCGCCTGCAGTTCCTGGAACAACCTGTCGTACTCGGCGTCGGGAATCTGCGGCGCGTCGAGCACGTAGTAGGCGTGCGCATGGCGCTGCAGCAGCTCGCGCAGCGTGGCGGCGCGCTTCGAAGGATCGTGGTCGGGCATGGCCCGAAGTTTAGACAGGCAACCCGAAGCGCTCGCCCGACACGCCGATCGCGTCGCTCAAAGCGTGGCGGCGAGCGCGGCCAACTGGTCGGTGGCGACGCCCCAGCCGGCGTGGAATCCCATCTTCTCGTGGGCGGCGCAGTCTTCGGCGCTCCAGTGGCGGGCACGCGCCGTGTAGCGGGTGCGGCCGCCCTCGTCGTCGAAGGTCAGGATGCAGGTGAAGAACGGCTTGCCCGACGGCACCCAGGCCGACGTGTAGGCATCGGTGAACACCAGGCGCTCGTTGCGCACGACCTCGAGGTACACACCCCGGTTGGGCATCTGCGTGCCGTCGGGCCCTTGCATCGTGATCAGGCTGGCGCCGCCCGGTCGCACGTCGACCTCGGCAGCGACGGTCTTCCACGGCGGCGGCGTGAACCAGCGGGTGATGAGGGCCGGTTCGGTCCAGCAGCGAAAGAGCTTTTCGCGCGGCACGTCGATCAGGCGGGTGAGCACCAGCTCGTGCAGGGCGGTGCAGTCGGGGGCGAACAGGCCCATGTTTGCGAACTCCTTCAAGCGTGAAGGTTTCGGGCCGCGGAGCACGGCCCGCCGTACGGTGGCTATACCTGCAGCAGCACCTCGAACCCGCCGTAGATGAGCCGCTTGCCGTCGAATGGCATCGGCATGGCACCGGGCGCCATGCGCGGGTCGGCCATCAGCTTCTTCCAGCCGTCGTCGCGCGCCGCCCGCGAGGGCCATGTGACCCACGAGAACACGACCACCTCGCCCGGCTCGCACTTCACCGCCATCGGAAACGAGGTGACCTTGCCCTCGGGCACGTCGTCGCCCCAACACTCGACCACGCCGGTCGCACCGTGCTCCTTGAACAAGGCGCCAACCTTCTCGGCGTGTTGCCGGTAGGCTTCGCGGCTGGCGCCGGGCACCGGGGTGACGAACCCGTCGACGTAGCTCATGGCGTTGACTCCTCGAAGGTGGCCGGTGCCGCTTCGGCATCCGGCAGTTGGGCGACATGCCTTGGCAATTTTGACCGCGTCCGGCCCATCGATCAACGCACCCCGCCGACACGCGCCCTGCCGGCGCCCGGCTCAGCTGAACAAGCGCCGCGCCGCCGGCGAGCCTGCCGCGAGGTCGCGGCCTTCGAGCGCGGCGTAGAGCTGGCCGAGCTCGTTGCCGATGGCCGCGAAGCCTTCGGCACTGAGCGGGCGGCCGTTGTCGTCGACGATGCTCGCGTCCATGCCCAGCGACAGCGCCTGCGCGCTGGCCTGCCAGGCGATGAAGGGCTGCACCGACGGGTCGGTCTGGGGCACGTCGAAGCTCAGCGTCACGTCGCGCACTGCGGCGAGGTTGGGGTCGTCGGCGAGTGCGGCCTGCGAGTCGAAGGTCAGCGTCAGCACCGGTGGTGCGCCTTCTTCGGCCGCCGGGAGCACCAGCCGGCCCGGCACCACGCCGGGCACGAAGCCGTGCCGGCCGCCGTGCTGCTGGATGTAGCCCACGCTCCACGCGGCCGAGCGTGCGCGCAGGTGCACGGCGAGTTGCGCGTCGTGCTGGCCCGCAAAGGCGTCGAGCTCGCGCGCGCTGGCCACGGCCTCGAGCATGTCGGGGAAGTCGGCCAGCGCGCCGATGGCGTCCGCGTAGGCCTGCACCTTCTGCACGAACTCGGAGAACTCGATCTCGTTGAGCGCGCCGGTGCGGTTGGCGAGTTGCACGCCGGCCTGGAACTCGCCGTAGCGCTGGCTCGCCACCGGCGCTTCCCACTCGCCGGTCTCGCTGTTCAGCCCTTCGATCAGGAACGGCTTGCCGCCGGCGCGGCGCGACGTGGGCAGGTGCGACATCGCGAACGCGCCGCTGATCGGCGCCTCGAGCCTCAGCGTGGCGATCGAGTCGATCAGCGCATCGAGCCGGTTGACGACGCGCTTGCCGGCGCGGCGCTCGGGTGCCGGGGTGGCCGGCGCGGCTGCGGCGTCGCCGTCGATGGCGGCGGCGCCGTCCATCACCGGCTCTTCGCGCGTGTCGACGGGAGCCGACGGAACCGCGGCGCGCTTCGGCCCGGCCTTGCGCGCCTGCCACGCGCCATGGGCCACGAGGCCGGCCAGCACGACCCCGCCGAGTGAAGCGAGGGCGATCGTCAAACTGCTCAATGGAGCCCCCTGTCCGATGGGTATGTCGGCCGACCCCCGGAGGCCACGAAGGGCCTCTTCGTGGCCCTTGGGATGCGGGCCGGCTTGGCGGGCGGAGGCCAGGCACAGACAGTCCCTGCGGACTGTCTGTGCCTGCCGAAGGCCATCGGCCTCTGGCCGATGGCGGCCCGGCGCTCGGCCCGCTCGAAGAAGGTTGACTGCAGGCGTCTCATGTGAAAGGCGGTCAGGCCGCTTCGGCCAGGCTGACCGCGCCTTCCATGTCGACGGTGACGATGCGCGAGACGCCCTGCTCCTGCATCGTCACGCCGATCAGTTGCTCGGCCATTTCCATCGCGATCTTGTTGTGGCTGATGAACAGGAACTGCGTGCCCTGCGCCATCTCCTTGACGAGCTTGGAGTAGCGCTCGGTGTTGGCGTCGTCGAGCGGTGCATCGACCTCGTCGAGCAGGCAGAACGGCGCCGGGTTGAGCTGGAAGATCGCGAACACCAGCGCGATCGCGGTGAGCGCCTTCTCGCCACCCGAGAGCAGATGGATCGTGCTGTTCTTCTTGCCCGGCGGCTGCGCCATCACCTGCACGCCGGCGTCGAGGATCTCGTCGCCGGTCATCACCAGCTTCGCGTTGCCGCC
>JAGWTP010000137.1 GCA_028868895.1 Burkholderiales bacterium | reverse complement strand
GCGCCGCCGCCCGCACCCGGGCGACCGCCCGAGCAGCGCGCCCGCGCTGCCGTCGTCACCCGCGCGACCTTGGCCGACCCGCGCGCCGCGTGCGCGCCGCGCACCGAGTTCGCGCTGTACCGGTGCATGCAGAACGAGTGCCGCAGCGCGCGCTGGTCGCAGCATCCGCAATGCGTGCGCCTGCGGGCCACCGACACGGCAGATTGACATTGCGCAAAGCGCGCCGCAGGCGCCGGGTCTACAATTTTTCGGTTTCCTCCATTGCAGAAAGCAGTCCATGACCACTCGTCGCACCTTCATGATGTCCGTCGCCGCCACCGGCGCCGTGTTGACCGCCACCCGCGCGCTGGCCGCGACCACGCTCAGCGAGACCGATCCGCAAGCCGTCGCGCTGGGCTACGTCACCGACACGACCAAGGCCGACTCGAAGAAGTACCCCAAGCACTCGGACACCCAGATGTGCGACGGCTGCGCGCTGTGGCAATCGAAGCCGACCGACGCGCTGGGCAACTGCGCGTTGTTCCCCGGCAAGCAGGTCCACGCCAAGGGCTGGTGCAGCGCCTGGAACAAGAGGGCCTGATCCTGCGCTGACGCCGCCGGCGGCGCCGGCGGTACCGCGGTTTGCGACAATCGGGGCATGACCTCGACCGATCTGCAAGCCGTGATCGCCCACATGGGCGCGGCAGCGCGCGCCGCGAGCGCGCCGATGGCCGCGGCCTCCACGGCGGCGAAGAACACCGCACTGATCGCGCTGGCCCGCCGCCTGCGCAGCGAAGCGCCGGCATTGCACACGGCCAACGCGCGCGACCTCGCCGGCGCCAATGCCGCCGGCCTGGCGGCGCCGCTGGTCGATCGACTGCGACTGACCGGCGCCATCCTCGAGACCGTGGCCCAGGGCTGCGAGCAGATCGCCGCGATGCCCGACCCGATCGGTGAGATCACCGGGCTGCGCAGCCGCCCCAGTGGCATCCAGGTCGGCCGCATGCGGGTGCCGCTGGGCGTGTTCGGCATGGTCTACGAGAGCCGCCCGAACGTGACGATCGAAGCCGCGTCGCTGGCGATCAAGAGCGGCAACGCGGCGATCCTGCGCGGCGGCTCGGAGGCGATCCACTCGAACCTGGCGCTGTGGACGCTGGTGCAGGCCGCGCTGGCCGAGGCCGGGCTGCCGGCCGACGCGGTGCAACTGGTGCAGACCACCGACCGCGCCGCGGTGGGCCACCTCATCGCGTCGCCGCAGGCGGTCGACGTGATCATCCCGCGCGGCGGCAAGGGGCTGATCGAGCGCATTTCTCGCGAGGCCAAGGTGCCGGTGATCAAGCACCTCGACGGCAACTGCCACGTGTACGTCGACGCGAGCGCCGAGCTGGAGATGGCGCTGCGCGTGACCGACAACGCCAAGACGCAGAAATACAGCCCCTGCAATGCCGCCGAATCGCTGCTCGTGCACGAGCGCATCGCGCCGGCGTTCCTGCCGCGCATCGGTGCGCTGTTCGCGGCCAAGGGCGTGCAGATGCGCGGTGACGCGGCCGCGCTGGCGCTGCTGCAAGATGTGCCCGGTGCAAAGCTCGCCGCCGCAACCGAGTTGGACTGGGCCGAGGAGTACCTCGCGCCGATCATCAGCGTGAAGGTCGTGGCGGGTCTGGACGAGGCGATCGCCCACATCAACCGCTACGGCTCGCACCACACCGACGCGATCCTCACCGACACGCACTCGCACGCGATGCGCTTCCTGCGCGAGGTCGACTCGGCCAGCGTGATGGTCAACGCGTCGACGCGCTTCGCCGACGGCTTCGAATACGGCCTGGGCGCCGAGATCGGCATCAGCACCGACAAGCTCCATGCCCGCGGGCCGGTTGGCCTCGAAGGGCTCACGTCGCTGAAGTGGGTGGTGTTCGGACAGGGCGAAGTGCGTGGTTGACACCCCGCGCCGCCGGATGGCCGACCGCGTCGATCCGCGCCGCGCGCTGGTGCTGTTCTCCGGCGGGCAGGACTCGACCGCGTGCCTGGCGTGGGCGCTGGACCGCTATGCGCACGTCGAGACGATCGGCTTCGACTACGGCCAGCGCCACGGCGTCGAGCTCGAGTGCCGGCTGCATGTGCGCTCGGCGCTGCACGCGCACTTTCCGCGCTGGGCCCGCAAGCTCGGCGACGACCACCTGCTCGACCTGACGCTGCTCGGGCAAATTTCCGACACCGCGATGACCGATGCCCGCGCCATCGAGCTGAACGCGCAGGGCCTGCCGAACACCTTCGTGCCCGGGCGCAACCTGCTGTTCTTCAACTTCGCCGCCGCGGTGGCCTACCGGCGCGGCATGAGTGTGCTGGTGGGCGGCATGTGCGAGACCGACTTCTCCGGCTACCCCGACTGTCGCGACAACACGCTGCGCGCGCTGCAGGTGGCGATCAGCCTCGGCCTGGACGCGCCGATGACGATCGACACGCCGTTGATGTGGCTCGACAAGGCGCAGACCTGGGCGCTGGCCGAGCAGCTCGGCGGCGAGCCGCTGATCGACCTGGTGGTCGAGCACACCCACAGCTGCTACCTGGGCGACCGCTCGCACCGCCACGCCTGGGGCTACGGCTGCGGCCTGTGCCCGGCCTGCGACCTGCGCCGCAGAGGCTACGACCGCTGGCTCGCGAGCTGAGCCACAGGATCGCTGCCGTGACCACGTTCCAGATCGTCGGTTCGGTTGTCGCCGCAGCACTGCTGTTCTGGGTCGTCGGCGCGTACAACCGGCTGGTGCGACTGCGTGGCGCAATCGTGCGGCGCTTCGTGCCGGTGGACGAACAGTTTCGCCAGCGCCACGCACTGCTGTTGCAGCAGATCGAGGCGCTCGCGCCGGTGTTGGCCAGCGCCGCACCACGGCTCGACGCGCTGCGCGCCGCGTGCCAGCAGGTCGAGGCCGCGTGTGCCCACGCAAAGGTGCGGCCCGGAGCTGCCGGTGCGGTCACCAGCCTGCGCCTGGCCGACGAGATCCTCGGCGAGGCCCGCGCGCGCCTGCCGGTGCAGAGTGTTCCGGGCATCGACGTGGCCGGCCTGAACGCCCGACTTGCCGCGAGCGATGCCACGCTGGCGTTCGCGCGGCGTCAGTTCAACGACGCGGTCGCCGCCTACAACCACGCGGTGCAGCAGTTTCCGACGGCGTTGATCGTCGGCTTGTTCGGTTTCCGCAGTGCCGGCACACTTTGATGCGAACTCCACCCCCATGACCGACACCCCACCGACCGCGGCAACCACCCTGGACGCCGAACGGCGCCTCCGGATCGAGCTCGAACAGGCCGCCGCCGATCACCTGTCGCGCCTGCACGGCGCGCTCGAACTCCAGGCCGCGGTGCTGGCGCTGTTGCTGCCGGCCGACAGCCAGCGTGCTGCGCGTGCCTGGCAGGTCGAGACCGAGGCCACGCCGAACGCCCAGGTGGTGCTGGGCCACGTGGCGAACCTGCCGCACGGGGCCCGGCTGCCGTGGTTCGAAACGCTGTTGTCGCGTCTGCGCGGCCAGCCACAGGCGGCGCGTCAAGCACTGCTCGAATCGACGCGCCGCGTGATGGCGGCGCGCGGCGTGGTGCGGCCGATCGACCGGCTGCACTGGCTGGCGATGCGCCAGCGGCTCGGCGAGGCATCGGCGGCGGCACGCGCGCGCGTGGCCGCGGCGACCGACCTGTCGCGCCTGCCGCAAAGCGATGTCTCGGCAATCGCGGCGTACACCGCGTTCCTGTCGCGCATGGTGCCGGTCGATGTCGCGAATCCGCCGCAGCCCGCCGACGCCGCACCGGCGGCGCTCGGCGTGGCCTGGTACGACACCGTGATGGCACCGTGGCAGCGGCACGCCACGGTCGAGCCCTGCGTGCCACCCGACACCGACGCGCTGGTGCACGCGCTGCAAGAGCTGCAGGCGCTGCCCTGGATGCAGCGGCCGGTGCTGGTGCGCGGCTGGGTCAGCGCGGCGCGGCAGCACAGCCGCCATGGCCGGATCGGCGATGGCGCCGCCGACGCATTGCGGCTGAGTTGCTCGCTGCTGGACTCGCCGTTGCCGCCGGAGCTCACCCGCCACTACGACGCGGTCGCATCGCAGCCGCCGCAGTAGGGTCGACGGTCAGGGCACCGCGAGGGTGAACACCGCGCGCCCGGTGAACGTGCCGGCCGGCGCGACCACGGTGTTGGCGTACGAGTAGCTGAAGCAGTTTTCGACGAACGTGTTGCGCGCGAAATTCGCCAGGAATACCGTGCCGCCGTTGAAACTGCCGCCGGGGATGTCGGCGGTGGCGTTGCCGTTGGCAGTGCTGGTCCAGCGGATCTGCGAGAACGGAATGGAGTCGGCGCCGCTCGTCAGGCTCGCCGGCGTGTTCACCTGCAGCGTCGCCGAGGCGGCGCCGGTGGTCGAGTCGGGTTGTCGGTACGAGCCACCGACATAGATCTGCCCCGGCGGGTTGCAGACCGGATAGGCATCGGTCCAGGCGCTGTTGGCCTGGGTGCTGTCGCTCGTCATCGGCAACGCGGTGCCATTGCCCACGTTCGCCGCGGGCACCGCCACCGACACCGTGTTGATGGTGGTGGTGTTGGCCCCCGCCGTGCCCACGCCCACCATCAGGAACAGTTGCTTGGGCCCCGGGTTGAGCGTGAGCACCCACGCCGACGCGCCGCCGCTGGCCAGTGCCATCGTGAGCGGCGCAGCAACGCGAAGGGCCGCTCGCGCGGCCCTGCTGCAACGGGTCACCGGCGGCACCGGCTTACGGCATGCTGGCGGTGTATGTGACACGGCTGTTGTTGGCGTTGACGCCGCCGTACACGCCCGGCGCCACCAGCGCGGTGTTCAGGAACGAGAAGGTCCACTTCGCGTCGCGGTTGACGATCTTGCCGACCGCCGGAACCGTGGTGCTCGTGGTCGCGCCGTCGGCCAGGGCCGGCGCCGCCAGCGGCGTGGCGCTGGTGAGCACCGCCGGGGTGGTGGCGATCTGCGCGTACGACAGCGTGTCGCCGGCACCGTTGCCGAGCGCGCCGACGGTCGTCGAGGTCAGCGTGACGTTGCCGTTGTTGCCGAGCACCTTGGCGGTGACGGTGCCGTTGCCGAGGTCGCCCGACGCGGCGGTCGCGGTGATCGCGGTGCCATCACCGACGTTGGCCGCCGGTACCGTGAAGTCGATCAGGTTGACGGTGGCGTTGGTGCCCATCGACGTGCCGGTGCCGACCTGCAGGAACAGCACCTTCGGCACGGTGACGCGGAAGTCGAGCCGCGCTGTCGCGGTCAAGGCGCCGGTTCCGTTCTGCACGTTCGACTCGGCGTTGGCGAGCATCGGGGCGCCGAGTGCGGTGAGGGCGGCGGCTGCGCTGACTGCGCGGATCAAGTGCTTGTTCATCGGGTATCTGCTCCTGTTGTAGGTCGTTCGTCAGCGGTATCGCCGGTATGGCCCCTGCTGTGGAACGAATTATGTCGTCGCCCCTGCAGGCCTCGGCGGCACGGCCCGTTGGCCATGAGACATATGCACTGCGCCGGTCGTGCGATATGCCCGGTTTCCATGCGTCTTATCGACCGATCGGCCTCAAGTCGGCGATGGCCACGGCCGATACCCCCTGCAGGAAGGCGCATGGTGCGCCGTCCGAGATGACAAAGGCACACCCGCGCGAAAGCCGGGGTCGCAAAGCCACCGGTCTACGGTCCGAAAGGACTACGACAGCGGGGTTGCCATGACAGAGCCGGCGCATGCGTGCGCGTGGGCTCGGCGACTTTCGTACACGGTGCTCCACGACTCCGGAGCGTTGCGCGGCTCGGTGCCCGGGGGCACGACCGATGGACCGCACGCACCGTTGTATCAACCGCCCAACGCACGACCGGCTCGCCCGACGCGCCGGCGTCCGTGCCGCGGCGCTGCTGCTCGGCCTGGCGCTCGCGCCGGTGTGCCGCGCCGATTCGTCGCTGCAGTCGGGCGCACCCGGGGGTGCCGCGCTCAGCGCGTCGGCACATCTGGACTTTCGCGTCACGGTGCTGCCATCGCTGTCCATGTCGACGCTGGCCAGCGTCGTGCGCATCCGGGCCAACAGCGGCGCGCTGACGCTGCAGCGCGATCAGATCGGCGCCGCTGACGGCCCCGTCCGCGCCACCAGCGCGCAATTGCAGCCGCACCGCCAGGTGGTCGACACGTCGATGCGATCGACGGCCTTCGCCGCCGGCGACCGGATCACGATCGCCTCGCCCTGACACCGTCACCGTCACCCTCCACGGCGCGGGTCGGGCCGCGCGTGCAGCACCTACTCGTTGGGCCCGGCGCGCTCGCGCTGCGCACCGATCTCGATGCGCGTGGCCTCGCGCGGCACCACCTCGACCCGCTGCGCCGCAGCAGCGGGCATCGTCCAGGGCAGCGGCAAGGTGTCGGAGAGCACCACCACCGCGTGCACGCCTGGCGCCACGAACGGGAATTCGAAGCGGCCCTGCGCGTCGGTGCGTGTCGCGTAGCGACCGTCCAGCATCACCGTGACGTTGACGGCGCGCGCTTCGAGGGCGTCGAGCCGGCCGTTGCGGTTGTCGTCGAGGTAGACGACGCCGTCGATGGTGCCGCCACCGGCGCCGACCCGCGCGCCGGCGCCGATCGGCACCGACGCCGAGCCGGCCTGGAAGTCGTAGCGCAACGTGACCCACAGGTCGCGCGAACTGGTGCCCGGATACTGGTACGCCGTGAAGGTGCCCGGCAACCCGGGGATCGGCGACACCGTGGTCGGCCCGGTCAGCCCGGTGGTGCGCGACAGCCCGAGCGCGGCGCTGACCGACCAGGCGCGCGCGAAGCGCCACTGGCTCGACGCGCTGATGTTGTAGATGCGTGCGGCCTGCGTCGACAGCGGCAGGCTGGCGCGCGCATTGAGATCGAGCGAGATCCGGTCGCCGACGTCGGTGCCGGCGGCCACTGCGAGGTCGAGCGAGGTGCCGTAGTCGCCGAGCGCCGCGCCGCTCGCGTCCTGCGCGCCGGCGCGCGACGAGGTCAGCGCCTGCGAGGTGCTCAAGCGCTGGCCGATCGGCAGCGTCCAGGCCTGGTCGGCGGCCAGGCGGCGCACCACGATGCGCCCGCCGCTGGTCTCGAAGCCGGCCTGCACGCGCAGGTCGGCCCAGGCCCGATGCAGCTCCGAGTAGCCCGAGAGCTGCCACGCGGTCGTGGTGCCGCCGCTGAACTGCACGACGCCGCCGACGCCGAGCTGCCGGTCGACGTAGTGGCGCACCGACACGCCGGCCTGGTGCAGCGTGGCGCCGCCGGCGCCCAGGTCGACCGGCTGGGCGCTCGACACCTGGGCCTCGACCTGGGTGGCCAGCCCGAGCCGCGACCAGCGGTAGTAGCCGCCCTCGGAGTTGCCGCCAAGCGCGTAGCCCTGCCAGCTCAGCCCCGGCGCGAGGTGGTGCAGGCCCCAGCGCTGGGTGACCTCGCCGGACTGGGTCGCGCCGTCGAGCCAGGCGCCGACGCGCGACGCCTGCACCACGCCGGCCACGCCCTGCGCCAGCAGCACCGGGTCCTGGCTGCGCCCGGCGATCAGGTTGCCCTGCACGAAGGCGCCGGCCCCCGGCGAATCCCAGCGCAGGCTTTGCAGCACACTGCTGCCGGCCGGCTCGGCGTAACCCGCCAGGAAGCCCGGCACCGCCTGCCCGGTGCCGCTGTAGACGCTGCCGGTCGCGCTGCTCGCCATCGCGCTGTAGGTCCAGCCCGAAGGCAGCAGCGACGGCCCGCCCGAGCGCGCCGCCTGCAGCTCGAAGCCGAGCGCCGCGACCCGGTCACCCGAGCCGTAGAACGAGCCCTGGCCGATCGACGAGAACGAGCCGGTCTGGCCGCCGCTGAGTTGCAGCGTCAGGCCGGCGCCGTCGTTGCGCCACTGCGTGGACGCGCCTTGCACCAGCCGCGTGGGCACGAAGAACGAGGCCTGCTGCCAGGCCAGCCGCGGGCTCAGCGTCTGGATCACGCCCAGGCCCTGCGACGCGTACCAGCCGCCGCCGAACGGCATCGCCGACTGGTACAGCGAGAACGACACGCCGGCGCCGCGGCGCTGCACCGTGCCGGTCTCGAACAGCCGGGTCGAGGCGTCGAGCGAGAACGCGCCGTAGTTCGCGGTGTCCATCGTGCCGCGCAGGTTGACCCAGCCTGACGCCTCGTGGCCGAGGTCGTTGCTCGAGGACTGCGCGCGCGACTCGATGCGCAGCGAGCGCGGCGAGCCGCTCGCGTCGAAGCCGGCCGAGCCGTCGTCGGCGAGTTCGGGCAGCGCGGGTGCATCCACCATCAACTTGTCGACGTAGTCGGCCGCTGGTGCGGATGCGGATGCCGATGCGGATGCGGGCGCCGCGGCAGCCGCCGGCAGCGCCTGCGCTGCGACCGACGGCGCGTCGGTCGCCGCCCAGGCGGCGCCGTGCGCGAGCGGCCAGGCCGCGGCGACCGCCCACAG
>JAGWTP010000035.1 GCA_028868895.1 Burkholderiales bacterium | reverse complement strand
GCAGGAAGCTGATGCCGGTCTGCGGCTTGCCCTCGTTGCTGGTGCGCACCAGGCAGAAGATCCAGTCGCCGTACTGGCCCAGCGTGGTCCAGGTCTTCTGGCCGTTGACGAGGTAGTAGTCGCCCTTGCGTTCGGCTTTGGTCTTGACCGAGGCGAGGTCGGAGCCCGAGCCCGGCTCGCTGTAGCCCTGGCTCCACCAGACATCGCCACTCATGATGCCGGGCAGAAAACGCTGCTGCTGCGTCGGGGTGCCGAAGGCCATGATCACCGGCGCCACCATCACCGGGCCGAACGGCACCACGCGCGGTGCGCCGGCAAGCGCGCATTCCTCTTCGAACAGGTGCTTCTGGATCGCGTTCCAGCCCGGGCCACCGAACTGCTTCGGCCAGCCCCAGCCGTGCCAGCCCTGCTGGCCCAGGATGCGCGCCCAGCGCTGCAGATCGTCCTTGCTCAGGCGCAGCGCGTTGTGCACCTTGTGGCTGATGTCCTTCGGCAGGTTCGCCGCCACCCAGGCGCGTATCTGCGTGCGGAAGGCTTGTTCTTCGGGGGTGAAATTGAGGTCCATCGCGGCGTGTCTCCGGGCGTTGCGGCTGTATCGACTCAGCGCGCGGTTTTAGCACGACCGTGCGATTCCATCCTGTCGCTGCTGCGACAACATGGTGGCCGTGCTCAGAACCGCTTGGTGAGCGTCATCGTCTCGTTCTCGCGCTTCATCTGGAAGCGCGTCAGGAAGCTGTTGCCCAGCAGCACGTAGTCCATCGGCTGCTGGCTGACCAGCGCGTCGACGTTGTAGAGGGTCACGTCGCCCACCCGCACCGACCCGAGCGACACGCGGTAGACCGCGATCTGCCCGTTGGCGGTGTTGCTGACGCCGCGCTGGCCCTTGCGGTAGTCCAGGCCCAGCCGCTCGGCGTCGGCCGCGCCCATCGAGACATAGGTGGCGCCGGTATCGACCAGCAAGCGCACCGCCTGGCCGTTGATCGCGCCGTCGGTGATGAAGTGCCCGCCGCTGCCGGCCGTCAGCACGATGCGCGAGCCGCCGCCGTCGGAAGGCGCCGCGCCGAGGTTGACCTGCGCACCGCCCAGGCTCAGCACCTGGCGCTTGCCCCGGACTTCGACGGTCGCTTCACTGCCGCTCACGCTGACCAGCTTCACGCCCTGCACGGTGCTGCCGGTGGCCACCGTGCGCGGTGCGCCGTCGATGATCAGCAGCGCCTTGTCGCCCAGGCTGCCGCTCATCGAGACGCTCTGCGCGTGCGCGCCCGCCGCAGCGAGAGCGAACAGCGCCGACAGCGCCACACCCGCGGTGTTACTCACGGCCTCAGTCGCGAAAGTTCGTGAACGACAGCGGCGCGTCGGCGATCTCCTTGCGGATCATCGCCATCGCGGCCTGCAGGTCGTCGCGCTTGGCGCCGGTCACGCGCACCACGTCGCCCTGGATGGCGGCCTGCACCTTGACCTTGCTCTGCTTGATGAAGGTCTGGATCTTCTTGGCGGTCTCGGTGTCGATGCCGTTCTTTACGACGATCAACTGCTTGACCTTGTCGCCGCCGATCTTCTCGATCTTGGCGCTGCGATCGAGAAAGCGGATGTCGACGCTGCGCTTGGTGAGCTTGGCGATCAGGATGTCGAGCACCTGCGCGATCTGAAAGTCGCTGTCGGCCCAGACCGTCAGCTCCTTCTCCTTGAGCTCGACGCGCGCCGACGAGCCCTTGAAGTCGAAGCGCGTGCCGATCTCCTTGGCGGTCTGGTCGACGGCGTTGCGCACCTCCACCAGGTTGGGTTCGAGGACGGTGTCGAAGCTGGGCATGGTGCTGGCCTGGTGGAGTAAACGAGAGGGTCGATGGCGAAGGCTGTCAGCGGCTCGGGCGGCGGGCTGCCTCGAACCGGTCCGCCTTCTCGGGGGATCGTCGAGCGTACCCGCTCGACGCGGGGTTCCATAGGTCAAAATTGTTGCATGCAAATCGAGTCGGGCGTGAGCCTGAAACCCTACAACACCTTCGGTCTGCCGGCGGTGGCCGGCACGCTGGTGCGCGTGGCGAGCGACGCCGACGTGCGCCGCGTGGTCGATCACCCGCAGCTCGGTCGGGCGCCCAAGTTCGTGCTCGGCGGCGGCAGCAACATCATCCTGACGCGCGACATGCCGCAGGTGGTGATCAAGGTCGAGGTGCGCGGCATGCGGCTGGTGCAGGAGCGCGCCGATGCCTGGATCGTCGAGGCCGGCGCCGGCGAGAACTGGCACGAGTTCGTCGCCTACACGCTCGCCCAAGGCTGGCCCGGGCTAGAAAACCTGGCGCTGATCCCGGGCACGGTGGGTGCCGGCCCGGTGCAGAACATCGGCGCGTACGGGGTCGAGTTGCAGGACCGCTTCGAGTCGCTCGATGCGGTCGACCTCGTGACCGGCCGCACCGTGACGCTGCACGCCGACATCTGTGCGTTCGGCTATCGCGACAGCGTGTTCAAGCAAGCGCTGGCCGGCCGCACCGTGATCACGCGGGTGCGGTTCAAATTGCCCAAACCCTGGCAGCCGGTGCTCGGCTACCTCGACCTCGAACGCAAGATGCTCGAGTCCGGCATCGGCGCACCGAGCGCGCAGCAGGTGTACGACTGGGTCTGCGCGATCCGCCGCGCCAAGCTGCCCGACCCGAAGCTGATCGGCAACGCCGGCAGCTTCTTCAAGAACCCGGTGGTCACGCCCGAGCAGTGCCGCGACATCATCGGCCGCGACCCCGAGGTGGTGCACTACCCGATGCCCGACGGCAGCATCAAGCTCGCGGCGGGCTGGATGATCGACGCCTGCGGCTGGAAGGGCAAGAGCGTGGGCCGGGCCGGCGTCTACGACAGGCAGGCGCTGGTGCTGGTGAACCGCGGCGGCGCAATCGGCTCCGAAGTGATGCTGCTCGCCGGCGCGATCCAGGAGAGCGTCTACGGCCGCTTCGGCATCCGGCTCGAGCCCGAACCCTTGGTGGTCTGAGCCGCGGGCCGGGGCTGCGCCGGCACCGAACCGGGCAGCAGACCGAGCCGCCTGCAAGCTTCGAAACTGGCGCTGAACTGGCGATCGAGCTGGTCGATCAGCCGGGCGATGTCGGTCGGCGTGGCGGCGGTCTGGCCGCTCTGCAAGCGGTCGGCCACGTCGGCCACACCACGCATGCCCAGGCTCGACGATGCGCCTTTCAGCCCGTGGGCCCGGTTGCGCAGGTCGGCGAGCGCGCCGGTAGCAGCGGCTCGGCGCAATTCGTCGAGGGTCTGGGCCCGGCCGGCGAAGAAGGCGCCGAGCAGCTCGGCGCATTTGTCGCTCGACAGGGCTTCGCGCAACTCGTCGAGCGTGGTGCGGTCCAGCACTGCATCGGAGGTGTCGACGTGGGTGTCGGCGTATGTGTCGGCCGGTGTGCCGGCGTGTTCGCCGGCGAGTACGGCTGCAGCCGGCGCGGGCCGCCCTGCGGCGGCCCCGCCGCCGTAGCGCTGCAGCGTCTCACGCAACTGCGGCAGGTGCGCCGGCTTGGTCAGGAAGCCGTCCATGCCGGCTTCGAGCGCAAGGTGGCGCGACTCCTGGAACGCGTCGGCAGTCAACGCGACGATCGGCACGCGACCGCGCGGCGGCGCCAGCGCGCGGATCGCGCGCGCGGCGGTGAAGCCGTCGACGCCCGGCATGTGCAGGTCCATCAGCACGATGTCGAACGGCTCGGACAGCGGCTGCTCCTCGACCGCGCGCACCGCGGCGGCGCCGTCGGCCGTGAACACCGCGTGGTGGCCGAGCTTGTCGAGCACCGCCTCCATGTAGGCGCGATTCACCGGGTGGTCTTCGGCCACCAGCACGCGCAGTGGTGCGGCGCGGCCGTCGGCCGGCGGGATGGCGTCGTTGGCCGCCAGCGCCGGCGCGCCGGCCGACGGCAGCGGCAGTGTCGCCGTGAAGGTGCTGCCCACGCCCGGCTGGCTGCGCACGGTGATGTCGCCGCCCATCAGGCGCGCCAGGTCGCGTGAAATCTCCAGCCCCAGGCCGGTGCCGGTGGCCCGCCGCGACGGGCTGGCGTCGCCTTGCACGAAGCGCTGGAACAGGTGCGCCAGGGTGGCCTCGTCCATGCCCGCGCCGGTGTCGGTGACGCTGAAGTCGAGCCGCCCGCCGCCGCTTACCGTCACGCCGAGCGCGATGGTGCCGGTGCCGGTGAACTTGATCGCGTTGCTGAGCAGGTTGAACAGGATCTGCTTGAGCCGCGTCGGGTCGGCGCGCACCCAGCGCGGCACATCGGGCGCCACGTCGACCCGCAGCGCCAGGCCCTTGGCGTGTGCTTGCGCGCGCATCAACGCATCGACCTGCGCGATCAACTGCAGCAGGTCGACCGTCTGCGGCACCACCTGCAGCTTGCCGGACTCGAGTTGCGAGATGTCTAGGATGTCGTTGAGGATCGTCAGCAGGTGGTGCGCCGATTCGCGCGCGGTGTCGAGGTAGCTTGCCTGCTTGGGGGTCAGCCCGCCGTCCTGCAGCAGCGACATCATGCCGAGCATGCCGTGGAACGGGGTGCGGATCTCGTGGCTCATGTTGGCCAGGAACACGCTCTTGGCGCGGTTCGCGGCCTCGGCGTCGTGACGTGCCGCGCTCAGGTTGTCGGCCAGCGCCTCGAGGTTGCGCCGCCGCTCGGTCAGGGCCCGCAATTGCCGCAGCACGATGAAGGCCAGCGCCAGCAGCAGCACGCACTGGAAGGCGGTGAGCGCGATGCCGAGCTGGCTCTGCAGGCGCACCGCGCGGTCGCGCTCGGTTGCGCGTTCGTAGAGCAGGTGCGAGGCGGCCAGCGACAGGTCGTGCAGCGGATCGTTCAGCGCCGCCAGGCGGCCCAGCAGTTCGCGCCCTGCGGCGGCGTCGAGTGGCAGTGCCGGGGTCGCGCCGAGATAGCGGTCGGCAGCCTGCACGAACGCGTGCACCTGCGCCATCGTCGACCGGTATCCGGGCGTGCCGCGCATGATGTCGGCAGCGCGTTCGTGGTCGACCAGCCCGATGCGACTGACGAAAATGTCGTAACGCAGGCGCAGCAGATCGGCGCTGGCGCGCTGCGGGTCCTCGACGTACAGATGCAACTGATGGCGCAGGCGCAGCTCTTCGGTCTCGAGCTGCCCGAAGCTCCAGCCGAGCCCCTCGTTCTGGAAATGCGCCGCACCGTCGAGCAGACGGTACTGGCGCCATTGCACGTAGGCGACACCGGCCAGCACCAGCACCAGCACGCCCACCACCACGAACAGCAAGGTGCGCTGTGACTGCGTCCGGCTTGCCGCGCTGGCGCCGCGGTTCATCGCAGTTCCAGACTCCTGAGCTGCCAGATCGCGCGGCTGTAATGCAGCGCCGTGCGCAACTCCGGCCGGTCGTCGAACGGGTAGATGATGACCAGCGGGCCCTTGTCGCGCACCGCCATCGGCTGGTCGTCGAGCAGGTAGGCGAGCAGCGCGCCGTGGCGCGCGAAGTCGTCGATCGGGATGTCGACGCGGTAGTCGTTCAGCGCCACCGCGCGGACCATGGCGCCCCGGGCACCCACCGCACGCATGAGTTCTTGCAACGGCACGCCGCTGAACTTGCGCGGCCGCGGATACCAGGGCGTCTTGGTCGAGAAGCTGTGCTGCGGCAGCTTGCGCAGCATCTCGAGGTCGAACACGGCGGCGTCGTCGGCGTTGCGATGGGCGATGTGGCCGGTGACGGTCAGGAGCACCGGGCCGCTCGGTGCGTCGAGTGCGTGCGCCGGCGTGGCCGCCAGCGCGCCCAGCAGCCCCGCGGCGGTGATGCCGAGGAAGCCGCGCCGGCCGTGTTTTGTTCCGCTCATGCGGATGATTCTTGCACGGCCCGCGGGGGCTCGCGCTTGTCAGAAAGTGAACGGCTTGCTCAACCCGAAGTACAGCGTACGCCGCGCCGCGTACTGTGGTGCGCCGACGCCGATGCCGCTGCCGTCGCGCAGCGCGTAGCTGCGGTCGAACAGGTTGATCACCGACAGGCGCAGGTCGAACTTGCCGAATCCGTCGAGATTGAAGTCGCGCGATACCGAGGCGTTGACCTGCACGTAGCCGGGCAGATGCGCGGTGTTCGCGAAGCCGCGCCGCAAGCCGCTGCCGTAGAGCACATCGCCGCCGACCAGGGTGCCGTCACCGATGCGGTACGACAGCCCCCCCGAGGCCGTGACCGCCTGCTCGTGATCGAGGTGCACCCAGTGGTTCGAGATGTACGCCAGCTCGTCGGCGGAGAAGTTGAACTGCCCGGTCTCGATGCCGTTGCCCATCGCCGAACTCAGGCCGACATTGGCGTACGCCGACAACCGGTCGGCCTTGTACGACACCGACAGGTCGATGCCGTAGATCCGGCCCCGCTCGTAGTTGAACGCCGAGTAGATCAGCGCCTTGCCGAACTGGCCGTCGTCCTGCAGGTGCCGCACGTCGCGGTAGTAGGCATCCGCGCCGAGCGTGACTTGGGGCGTGAGCTGGTGCGACACGCCGAGGTCGAAGTAGTTCGCGCGCTCCGAGCGCACCGCGGTGTTGGCGTCCGACGGCAGCGCGTTCGTCGTGCCGAGGAATTTCTGTACCGAGGTGGTGTCGATCTTCTCGGTCGGCGGTGGTGTGAAGTAGCGCGCGTAGCCGGCATGCACGCGGGTGTCGTTCCCCCACTGGTAGACCAGGCCCAGGCGCGGGCTGAGCTGCGACTCGTCGCTGACGGTCGCAACCTTGTCGTAGCGCAGGCCGTAGTTCACCGACAGTGCCTTTGTCGGCTGCCACTCGTCCTGCAGGTACACGCCGAACAGGCGGCCGGAGACCTGGCTGTCGTCGGCGAGGGTCAGCGGCACGTCGCTGGTCTGGCTGCCGCTGGCGTCGGCCGGGAACACCGTGGCCGCGTTCGCGACCGATCCGCGCTCGTGCTGAACGAACAAACCCGCACGCAGCGTGTGCTGATCCCCGAGCGGGCGGCTCAGGTCGAACTGCAGGCCGCTGGCGACGTTGGTGCGTGTCACGTCGGCGGCCACGCCGTTGTAGGTCAGGTCGCCCACCGGGTCGGGCAAGTAGTGCACGCGGCTGTCGCGGTTGAACAGCGAGACCTGGTAGTCGAGGCCGTCCACGAGACTGGATTGGAAGGTCAGCACCTGGAAGTTGCTGCGTTCACGCTGGTTGGCGTCGAGATTCGCGCTCGCCGGCGGCGTCGCGCCCGCCAGGCTGTAGCTAGGTGATTGGCTGGGGACGTCGGGAATCTGGAAGCGGTTGCTGGCGCTGCCCAGCATCAGGCTGACGCGGCTTTGTTCGCCGAGCAGATCGCTCAGATACGCGAAGCCCTTGGTCTGGCGCGTGTCGTCGTGCAGGGCGTTATTCGACGGCGTCGGGTTCTCGATGCCGATCTGGTTTTGCAGGGCGGAGCCGGTCACGAAATACTGCAGGTCGCCCACGCTGCCGCCAATGCTGGCGCTGCCTTCGCGATGGCCGCGACTGCCGAGCAGCAGGTCGACGCTGCCGGCGTTGGGCAGGTCGGCACCTTTGGTTCGGATATCGACCACCCCGGCGGTGCGGTAGCCGTACTGAGCCGGCAACGCGCCGGTGAGCACGTCGACGTTGGCGGCGAAGCGGGTGTCGAGGGTCTGCCCGAAGCCGCTGACGGATTCGGGGATGACGACGCCGTTGATGCGGTACTGCAGGTTGCCGTGGTCACCGCGCACGTGCACGGCGCCATCGGCATCACCGACGACGCCGGGCGTGCGCAACAGCACCTGGTTCAGCGGTGTGGCATCGCCCAGCGGCAGCTTGGCGATGTCGGCCTTGTCGAAGCGGTAGACGGTGCTGCCGGTGTCGGGGGACAGCGAGCTGCGTGCTTCGTCGAGGCGCTGGCGTGTTGCGCTGACTTCGACGTGTTCGAGCTGCGTGGTCGGTGCCGCGGAAAGCGACGTCGCCGTGGTCGGGGTGCCGGTCGGTTCGGCCGGCATGGCGTCGGCGGCCCGCGCATGGGCGTAGGCCAGGACCAGCGCGATGGCGCCGGCCAGAGGGGTCGATTTGTGCATGGTGATCCTGCGCAAGAGCGAAAGGCGCGAGCGCGTGCCGGAGCACGCAACTCGCAGCGGCGGGCTCAGCTCGGGATCGGGGGCGCGCGGGAATGAAAGGCGAGCCGCAACGCGGCCCGCCGGGTGGCCAAGGGCGTCGCCGCCACGAGTGCGTGCTGCGCGGCGTCGGCCGGTGGTGGCGCGTACGTGCTCGGTGCGGCGGCGCCGAGCGCGCTCAGGGCCAGGCACTCGTCGCAGTGCTCGCCTGCCGCCGAGCCGCCACTCGCCTTGGCGTGGGTCGCCGCGATCGCATGCGACAGCCAGTGCAGCGCGGCATGCTGCTGCGCGAACAGCAGCGCCAGCGCGAGCAGGCCGCGGGCGAGCAGGATCTTGGGCAGCGCGGCCGACGAGCGCATCGACGCGAACTACGGTTTGCGGGTGCCGGTGCCGGGCGACTCGGCGGCCGGCTCATCGGCCTGCAGGCGCAGCAGCGCCGCGCCGGTGCCCGCCGACAGCAACCCGACCTGCGCGTAGGTGCGCAGCTTCTCGCGGGTGTCGAGGATGTCGAGGTTGCGCATCGTCAGCTGGCCGATGCGGTCTTGCGGCGAGAAGCTGGACTCGCCCTTTTCCATCGTCAGCCGCTCGGGCTTGTAGGTAAGGTTGGCCGACGCGGTGTTCAGGATCGAGTAGTCGTTGCCGCGGCGCAGCTCGAGCGTGACCTCGCCGGTGACGGCCCGCGCGACCCAGCGCTGCGCGGTCTCGCGCAGCATGATCGCCTGCGGGTCGAACCAGCGGCCCTGGTAGAGCAGCCGGCCCAGGCGGCGGCCATGGTCGCGGTACTGTTCGATCGTGTCTTCGTTGTGGATGCCGGTGACCAGGCGCTCGTAGGCGATGAACAGCAGCGCCAGGCCCGGCGCCTCGTAGATGCCGCGGCTCTTGGCCTCGATGATGCGGTTCTCGATCTGGTCGCTCATGCCCAGGCCGTGGCGCCCGCCGATGCGGTTGGCCTCCATCAGCAGCTCGACCGCGCTGGCGTACTCGACGCCGTTCAGCGCCACCGGCTGGCCCTCGTCGAAGCGCACCGTGACCTCCTCGCGCGCGACCGCCACATCGTCGCGCCAGAACGCCACGCCCATGATCGGCTGGACGATCTTCATGCCGGAGCTGAGCTGCTCCAGGTCTTTGGCTTCGTGGGTCGCGCCGAGCATGTTCGAGTCGGTCGAGTAGGCCTTCTCGGCCGACATCTTGTACGCGAACCCGGCCGCCTGCATGAACGCCGACATCTCGGCGCGCCCGCCGAGCTCGTCGATGAAGGCCTGGTCGAGCCACGGCTTGTAGATCTTCAGGTCGGGGTTGGCGAGAAGGCCGTAGCGGTAGAAGCGCTCGATGTCGTTGCCCTTGTAGGTGCTGCCGTCGCCCCAGATGTTGACGTCGTCGTCGCGCATTGCGCTGACCAGCATCGTGCCGGTCACCGCGCGCCCCAGCGGCGTGGTGTTGAAGTAGGTCACGCCGGCGGTCGAGATGTGGAACGCGCCGCTTTGCAGCGCCGCCAGCCCCTCGGCCACGAGCTGCGCGCGGCAGTCGATCAGGCGCGCGGCCTGCGCGCCGTACTGCATCGCCTTGCGCGGGATCTCGTCGTAGTCGGGCTCGTCGGGCTGGCCCAGGTTGGCGGTGTAGGCGTAGGGGATCGCGCCCTTGTTGCGCATCCAGTGCAGCGCGGCACTGGTGTCGAGCCCGCCGGAAAACGCGATGCCGACCTTCTGGCCGGCCGGCAGGTGCTGAAGGATGTTTGCCATGGTGTGGGTGGGGCGCTGGCCCCTCGGTTGCGCCCGGCCGGGGCGGGCCGAGATCGGAGTCGTCGCAGCCACTGCGGTGTCGATCGACGAAGCTCGCGATTTTAGGTGCAGGCTCGATCGCGCCACGCATGCGCATCCGGCGTCGCTCGCCGGTACGCTGCTGCGTTCGCAACGCAGGGGCCGGCCGGGGCGCGCGTCAACCCGGGTTCACGCCGTGCAAGCCGGACCGCCGGCTGCGCTATACCTGCAACTTCGCCAAAACCCCCCACCTGTGGAGACGCGCTTGAACCCGACTGCTGCACCCCCCGCCCCCGACACGACCCGCCCGCACCACAGGATCTGGCCCAAGCGGCTGCCGCGCGAGCTGGCGATCCCGGACACCACGCTCTACTACAACCTCGAGGTCGCCGCGGCGCGGTTTCCCGACCGCGCGGCCTACCTGTTCTTCGGCCGGCCGTTGAGCTTTCGCGAACTGCAGCGGCAGGCCGAGGCGGTGGCCGGCTGGCTGCACAGCGTGGGCGTGAAGGCCGGCGAGCGCGTGGCCATCTACATGCAGAACTGCCCGCAATACGCGGCCGCGTTCTACGGCGTCCTGCGCGCCAACGCGGTCGTGGTGCCGGTCAACCCGATGAACCGCGCCGAGGAGTTCGCGCACTACATCACCGACCCGCAGACCCGCGTCGTCATCTGCACCGCCGACCTCGCCGCCATCGTCGCCTCCGCCAATGCGGCGGTGCCGCAGGCACAGCGCGTCGCCCAGGTGCTCGTGACCCGCTACGCCGACGCCATGCCCGACGCTGCTGCGCTCGACCCCGCCGACGCGCCGCCGGCGGCGATGGACGCCTGGCTGCGCGCCGACCCCGAATTGCCCGCGGGTTGCCTGCGCTGGGCCGACGTGCTCGCGCTCGGCCTGGCGCCGGGGCCGCAGACCGCGCA
Organism: Burkholderiales bacterium; assembly: GCA_028868895.1. Lineage (GTDB taxonomy): Bacteria > Pseudomonadota > Gammaproteobacteria > Burkholderiales > Burkholderiaceae_C > LMDS01. The sequence goes on along the minus strand of JAGWTP010000035.1, from coordinate 25,438 downwards.
GCCCGACGACCTGGCGCTGCTGCCCTACACCTCGGGCACCACCGGCTTGCCCAAGGGCTGCATGCACACCCACCGCACGCTGATGGCCAACTCGGTGGGCGGCGGCCAGTGGGGCCACGCCAGCCCCGAGACCGTGAGCCTGGCGGTGGTGCCGATGTTCCACATCACCGGGATGATGTACGGCGTGGTCGGCAACATCTACCTCGGCAGCACCAGCGTGGTCCTGCCGCGCTGGGACCGCGAACTCGCCGGGCGGTCGATCTCGAAGTACCACGTCACGCACTGGACCTGCATCCCGACGATGATCATCGACCTGTTCGGCAGCCCGAACTACAAGAGCTTCGACCTGACCAGCCTGACGTACCTCAGCGGCGGCGGCGCGGCCATGCCGCAGGCGGTCGCGCAGCGCCTGCTCGATGAATTCGGCCTGACCTTCGCCGAAGGCTACGGCCTGACCGAGACCGCCGCGCCCACCCACGCCAACCCGCCCGAGCGCGCCAAGCTGCAGTGCCTGGGCATCCCGATCTTCGGGGTCGATTCGCGCGTCGTCGATCCGCTCACGCTGCAGGAGCTGCCGGTGGGCGAGGTCGGCGAGATCATCAGCCGCGGGCCGATGCTCTTCAAGGGCTACTGGGGCCACCCCGAGGCGACGCGCGACGCCTTCATCGAGTTCGAGGGCCACTCGTTCTTCCGCACCGGCGACCTCGGCCGCATGGACGAAGAAGGCTACTTCTTCATGACCGACCGGCTCAAGCGCATGATCAACGCGAGCGGCTACAAGGTCTGGCCGGCCGAGGTCGAGATGCTGCTCTACAAGCACCCGGCGGTGCAGGAGGCCTGCATCATCGCCGCGCGCGACGCCTACCGCGGCGAGACCGTCAAGGCCATCGTCGTGCTGCGCGCCGAGGCCCGCGGCCGGACCACCGCCGACGACATCACCAGCTGGGCGCGCGAACACATGGCCGCCTACAAGGTGCCCAAACTCGTGCAGTTCGTCGACGCGCTGCCCAAGTCGGGCTCGGGCAAGGTGATGTGGCGGCTGCTGCAGGACCAGGAGGCGCAGGGCGCCGCGGGCGCATGAAGAAGCCGATTGCCCCGCGCCTGCCGTCATCGCCCGTGTCGTCGCTTGCGTCGCTCCCGCTTGCGCCGCCGACGCGATGACCGGCACGCCGCCCCCGCTACCGCTGCCGCCGGGCATCCGCTCGCGCTACGTCGACAACCATCGCGGCCTGCGCGTGCATGTGCTCGAAGCCGGCTACGAAGGCGGCGGCCGACCCGCGGTGTTGCTGCTGCACGGCTTTCCAGAGCTCGCCTGGAGCTGGCGCAAGGTGATGCTGCCCCTGGCACAGGCGGGCCTGCATGTGATCGCCCCGGACCAGCGCGGATACGGCCGCACCACCGGCTGGGATGCCGCCTACGACGGCGATCTCGCGTCGTTCCGGCTCTTCAGCCTCGCCGCCGATGCGCTCGGGCTGGTTCGGGCGCTCGGCCACGCATCGGTCGCTGCCGTGGTCGGCCACGACTTCGGATCGCCGGTGGCCGCCAGCTGTGCGCTCGCGCGGCCCGATGTGTTTCGCGCCGTCGCCTTGATGAGCGCGCCGTTCGCCGGGCCGCCTGCGCTGGCGTTGGACACCGCGAATGCAGCCGGCGAGCAGGCCGACGCGGGCACCGCACCGGCCGACCCGCTGCACGCCGATCTGGCTGCGCTGCCGCGCCCGCGCAAGCACTACCAGTGGTACTACTCGACCCGCGGCGCCGATGCCGAGATGCGCCACTGTGCCCAGGGCCTGCACGATTTCCTGCGGGCCTATTACCACTTCAAGAGCGCCGACTGGCCCGGCAACCGGCCGTTCCGGCTGAGCGCGCGCACCGCGCTCGAGCTGGCGAAGCTGCCCGACTACTACGTGATGGACCTGCACATGGGCATGAGCGAGACGGTCGCGCCGCAGATGCCGTCGGCGGCACACATCGCGGCCTGCCGCTGGCTGCCCGACGACGAACTCGCGGTCTACGCGACCGAATTCGCACGCACCGGTTTCCAGGGCGGCCTGCAGTGGTACCGATGCCAGACCGGGGGCGCCAACAGCGCGGAACTGCAGCTGTACTCGGGGCGCCGCATCGACGTGCCCTCCTGCTTCATCGCCGGGCGCAGCGACTGGGGCCCCTGGCAAACGCCGGGCGCACTGGAGGCCATGCAGGCCAGCGCCTGCGCGCGCCTTCAGGGCTGCCACTGGATCGAAGGCGCCGGTCACTGGGTGCAGCAGGAGCAGCCCGGCGAAGTCGCGCGGCTGTTGCTGGCGTTTGTGCAGTCGGCCTGACTGCAGCAGTCTCATCGCGTGCCGCAGTGCTTCCGCGCCGCGCAGCGCAGCAGCGCGCGCCGACACCGCCCGTCAGCGGCGTGCGAGGTGCACGCCGGCAAGCATGCAGCGAATCGAGCCGCCGGCGAGTTCGATCGTCGGCACCGCCAGCGGCAGCAGCCGCGCGCTGCGCTCGATGACGGTGCGCTGCGCCGGTCGCAGGCTCGCCGCGGCGCGGGCCGAGAGTGCGAGCACGCGCCCGTCGGCGCCCGACAACTCCAGCGCATTGGCGGCGAACTCGCCGATCTGTCGCGCGTCGAGCGCGATCACCTCGCGGCCGCTCTGTTCCAGCCGCGCGCGGACCTCGTCGCGCCGCTGTGCGTCACGCATCAGCTCGAAGCCGACGAGCGCGAACTCGGTTGCCACGCACATCATCACGTTGGTGTGATAGACGGCCCGGCCTTGCGCATCGGCAGTCGAGAACGCCATCGGCTCGAAGTTGAAGTGGGTACAGAAGCGCTCGAGCGCGACCGGGTCGGCACGCTGCGAGCGCGCGGTGTAGGCCACGTTGGCGATGTGATCGAGCACCATCGCGCCGGTGCCTTCGAGGAACAGGCCGTCGTGTTCCAGCCCCGAGTAGTCGATCACGTCTTGCACCCGGTACTCGGCCTTGAGCATCTCGATCACGTCGGTGCGACGTTCGCGGCGGCGGCTCTCCAATGCCATCGGGTACAGCGCCACGTGGCCGCCGCGGTGGGTCGAGAACCAGTTGTTCGGGAACACCGAATCGGGCGTCTCGCGTTCGCCGTGGTCGTCGAACATGTGCACGCGCACGCCCGCCTGTTCGAGTGCGTTTGCCGCGTGGGTGACCTCGTCGTGCGCGGCGCGGGCCGTGGCCGCTTCGGGCGCGCTGGCGCGACGCTGGAACGCGTTGTCGGCGGCGGTTTCGGGGTTCGGGTGAAAGTGGTGAGGGCGGACCATCACGACCGTCGCCGGCGCCTGGACCGACCTCATGCGGCTTGCGTCGCGTCGGCGCGCGCCGCTCGATCGATGGCGCCGATCGCGCCCGCTGCGCACGCCAGCGCGTGGCCTTCGATGGCCGTTGCACGCGGGGCCAGCAGCGCAAACAGGTCCTTCGGCTGCTCGCCAGGCGGCACCAGCGCCACGTCGGTGCCGATGCCGCGCGCCAGCGCCAGCGCGTACACGTAGCGCAGCGCCGAATAGTCTTCGAGCGCAAAGCCGACCGAGTCGAACACCGTCACCTGGTCCGCGTGCTCGCGGCCCGCGGCCAGGCCGGCGAGCACGCGCCACAGCTCGGTCACCGCAAAGTCGGCGGGCAGTTGCTGGATGTCGCCCTCGATGCGTGTCTGCGGCTCGTATTCGACGATCACGCGCGCGCGCCGCAGCACGTCAGGGTGCAGTTCGGTCTTGCCCGGGCAGTCGCCACCGACGGCATTGATGTGCATGCCGGGTTCGATCATCTCGGGCGTCAGGATCGTCGCGCGGGTCTTGTCGGCCGTGACGGTGGTGACGATGTCGGCGCCGCGCACGGCCTGCGCGATCGACGCGGCGCGGATCACACGCAGGCCCGGATACGCCGCCAGGTTGCGCACCAGCTTGGCGGTGGCGGCGGCGTCGACGTCGAACGCGCGGATCTCGTCGATGCCCAGCAGCGTGTGGAAGGCCAGCGCCTGGAACTCGCTTTGCGCGCCGTTGCCGATCAGCGCCATGCGCCGCGCGCCGGGCCGCGCCAACTGCTGCGCGACCAGCGCCGAGGTGGCCGCGGTGCGCAGCGCGGTCGTCAGCGTCAGCTCCGACAGCAGCAGCGGGGCGCCGGTCTGGACCTCGGCCAGCACACCGAACGCCATCACCGTGGGCAGGCCGCGGCCGGTGTTGCGCGGGTGGCCGTTGACGTACTTGAACGCGTAGTGGCGGGCGTCGGCCACCGGCATCAGCTCGATCACGCCGAGCGCCGAGTGGCTCGCCAGCCGGGCGGATTTGTCGAACTCGTTCCAGCGCAGGTAGTCACGGTGGATCGCCTGGGTCAGTTCGCGCAGGAAGCGCGGCAGGCCGACGTCCTGCACCAGGCGGGACAGGGCGGGCACGTCGAGAAAGCGGGTCATGGCAGGCGTCTCCGGATCGATGGCGTGAACCGCCACGGGTCGATCGGAGGTCAGTCTCTCGCGCCTCGCAGCCAACGAAAAGACAGCACAGTGAGCGATATGATCGCCGCACCGCGCAATTTGCTACGCACAGGTGAGCAAGATGTTCAATCTGGACGACACCGACCGGGAACTGCTGGCGCTGCTGCGCCTGGACGCGCGCACCCCGGTATCGACGCTCGCGCTCAAGCTCAAGGTCGCCCGCGCGACGGTGCAAAACCGCATGAAGCGGCTCGAACGCGACGGCGTGATCGTCGGCTACACGGTGCGCGTGAAGCCGCAGGCCGAGGCCCAGCGCATCCGCGCGCTGATGACGATCGCGGTCGAAGGCCACGGCGGCGAGGTGCTGCGCAAGCTGCGCGGCCACCCGAACGTGATCGGCCTGCACAGCACCAACGGCCGCTGGGACCTGGTGGCCGAGTTGCGCGCCGACACGCTCGAAGCGTTCGACCGCGCGCTCGGCAACATCCGCCTGATCCCCGGCATCGCGAGCACCGAGACAAGCCTGCTGCTGTCGACCCACAAGGTGTAGCCGCGCCCGGGATCCACCGCGTCGCGCGGGATCGTCGGGCGGTTCGGCGCAGGGTCGGCTTGGCTTGCGCGCCCGCCGGCCCCGAAGCCGCTTACTTCACCATCACCTGGCCACGGATCTCGCCGCCGGGGTGCGCGGCGGTGTGGACGTTGACGTACCACTTGCCGGCGGTCAGGTCGGCGACCTGCGCCGGCGTCAGCGTGGCCTGGCCTTCGGCCGGTGTCATCGCGAGCGGGATCGGAACGACCACGCCGGCATTGGCGCCGGGCAGGGCCGGGCCGTGAAAGTGGGCCGCGACGGCCGGGCCGGTCAGGCCGGAGAAACTGAGCCGCCAGTTCAGCACGCTGCTGCCTTTGTCGAGCGTTGCCACGAGGGTGCCGGTGCCGGCGCTGTTGGTGGGCGGGACCTCGGCCGCGCCTGACAGTGTGGCGCCGAACTTCACGGTGTCGGACGCCATCGACGACGGCATCATGCCGCAGCCGGCGAACGCGACCGTGGAGGCGAGCAGGGTGGCACGGAAGATGTTGCGAACAGTGATCATGGTGGCTCCATGGAGGATCGATCGGAGCGGTAGTGTGCCCGAGGAACACGATCCATGGGGGCCCCGGGGCGGGGCTCCGCGACGGTGTCAGTACGTTGCCCGCCCGCCCGACAGATCGAACACCGCGCCGGTGCTGAACGAACATTCTTCCGAGGCCAGCCAGGCGATCATCGCCGCGGCCTCGCCGACCTCGAGAAAGCGCGCCATCGGGATCTTGCCGAGCATGAACTCGATGTGCTGCGGGGTCATCGAATCGAAGATCGCGGTCTTCGCCGCGGCCGGCGTTATCGCGTTGACGAGCACGCCCTTCGTGGCGAGTTCCTTCGCGAGCGACTTGGTCAGCGCGATCAGCCCGGCCTTCGAGGCGCTGTAGTGCGATGCGTTCGGGTTGCCTTCCTTGCCGGCCACCGAGGCGATGTTGACGATGCGCCCGTAACCCTGCCTGACCATCTGCGGCACGACCGCGCGGCAGGTGAGGTAGGGGCCGACCAGGTTGACCTCGATCACGCGCCGCCACACCTCGGGTGCGAGCTCCCAGGTCGGCGCGTTGCCGCCGGTGATGCCGGCGTTGTTGACGAGGATGTCGATGCGGCCGAAGGCGGTGACGGCGGCCTGCGTGGCCGCGGCGATGTCGGCCTCCAGGCTCAGCTCGACGATCGCGGTGCGCACCGGGCCGAGCGCGCCGAGCGTGCTCTCGGCCTGCGCCAGGCGCGCGGCGTCGATGTCCCACAGCACCACGCTCGCGCCCGAGCGCAGCATGCGTTCGGCCGCCGCATGGCCGATGCCTTGCGCGCCGCCGGTGATGACCGCGACGCGGTCTTTCAGGTCGATCTGGTTCATTGGCTCAGCCCCTTCAAGGTCTGGGCGGCGTTCGGTGCCGCGGCGCAATCGTCGATGTACTGGCGGATGATCTCGGCGAAATTCGTGTGCGGCTTCAGCCCGAGCTTGGACGCACGCGTTGCCGACGCGCCGCCCGGCCAGTTGGCGACGATGCCGGCGATTCGCTCGTCGCGCTCGAAGCGCACGCGGGCGCGCACCGCCGATCCGGCGACCTCGGCGAGCGCGTCGAGCATGTCGGCCACGCGCACGTTCAGGGCCGGCAGGTTCAGCGCGGTGCGGCCACAGAAGGCCTCGCGGCTCGCCTCGTACACCGCGATCAGGCCGTCGACGGTGCGCGTCGGCGACGACACCGGGTGCGACACGCTCGCATCGACCGGGCAGATTGCCTCGATGCCCGCCAGCGGCTCGCGGATGATGCCGCTGAAGAACGACGAGGCCGCGCCGTTGGGCGTGCCCGGCCGCACCGTGACCGTCATCAGCCGCGCGGCGCGGCCGTCGATGTAGCCCTTGCGGGTGTAGTCGGCCACCAGGTGCTCGCAGATCAGCTTGTGCGTGCCGTACGAGGTCTGCGGCGCCGGCAGCGTGTCGTCGGCGACGAGCGCCGGCAGCGGCACGGCCGGGTCGGGGCCGAACACCGCGACCGAGCTCGAGAACACCACGCGCGGCGCCTTGCCGCCGGCGTTGACGTTCGCGCGGATCGCATCGAGCAGCGCGCGCGTGCTGTCGAGGTTGGAGCGCAGGCCGAGGTCGAAGTCGGCCTCGCATTCGCCCGACACCGCCGAGGCGAGGTGGAACACGCCGTCGAAGGGTTCGTCGCGCAGCGCGTCGGTCTGGCTCAGCAGCGCGCCGGTGCGGGCCTCGACGCGGTGGTCGGCGAGCAGGTCGGCCGGCGGCGGGGCGATGTCGGTCAGCACCATGCGGGTGATCGGCCGCCCGGCGAGCGAGCCGCGCGCGAGCAGCGTGCGGGCCAGGCGGGCGCCCAGGAAGCCCCCGCCGCCGGTGATCAGAAGTTTCATTGAGCGTCTCCTCGAAAGTAGGGCGGGAATGGCGGTCCGGGGTGGTGAGCAGGCCGCTGGGCGACTGCGTTCAGCGCGCTCACGACCCCGTACCGTTCGGTGAAGGGCCGTTCGGCCTGAGCCCTTCGACGTTGCCCCGAACAGGCTTGTCGAAGGCTTGCGTCATGTGCCACCGGGGCTTCGACAGGCTCAGCCCGAGCGGACACGATGGGGTGTGGGCCAACTGATTCATCGGTATGCGCTACCACCGCGCGCCGAAGTTGTGGCGCAGTTCGTCGAGTTGCGCCGGCGTGAGCGCCGTGGCCTGGCGCCCGGCCAGCAGCCACAGCCGGGCGGTTTCTTCCAGTTCTTCAAGCGTCGCCATCGCGCCGGCCGGCGACTCGTGCCAGACGTTCGGTCCCAGGCGCTCGAGCATCACCGCGCGGATCGGCGTGCCGCGCGCGCGCGCCGTCTCGATCGCGGTGGCGACGAGTTCGGCCGCGGCCGGATCGCCGGGCCGGTGGTACGGGATCAGCGGCACCGGGCCGACCTTCATCACGAAGTAGGGCGTGATCGGCGGCAGGATGCTCGCCGTGCTCCACACCCCCGCCAGCGTGAGCGCGACCAGGTGCGTGCTGTGGGTGTGCAGCACGCACTGCGCTTGCGGCGCGGCGGCGTAGATGCGCAGGTGCAGTGCCAGCGTCTTGCTCGCGCGCGCGCCGCCGAGCTGGGCGCCGGCGGTGTTGGTGTGGGCCAGCGCGCCGGGCTGCAGCGATCCCAGGCAGGCGTCGGTCGGCGTGATCAGGAAGCCCTGGCCTGCCGGCAGCCGCACGCTGATGTTGCCGGCGCTGGCATGCACATAGCCGCGCTCGAACAGCGAGCGGCCGATGCGGCAGATCTCTTCGCGCTCGGCGTCGAAATGGTTCATGCGGTGACGCTCGAGCGCAGCGCCTCGTCGAAGAAGTCGGGGCCGCCGAAGTTGCCCGACTTCAGCGCGAGGTGCAGTGCCTCGCCCGGTGGCCGTCCTTCGGCCTGCGTCCACGGCACGCCCGGGCAGATCGCCGCGCCGATGCGCAAGCGCGTCACGCCGAGCGCCTGAACGACCGCGCCCGAGGTCTCGCCGCCGGCGACCACGAGCCGGCGCACGCCGCGCTCGACCAGCCCGCGCGCGATTTGCGCCAGGCAGGTCTCGACGAGGGCGCCGGCGCGCTGGGCGCCGAGTTCGGACTGCACGTCGGCCAGCGCCTGCGCCGACGCGGTGGCGCTGATCAGCACCGGCTGCTGCGGCGGTTGCGCCTGCGCCCACGCCAGCGCGGCGGCGGCCACCGGCTCGCCACGCGCCAGCGCGCGCGGATCGACCGCGAACGCGGGCCGGCCAGCGTGCAGCCAGTGCTGCACCTGCGCGTTGGTTGCCAGCGAGCACGAGCCGGCCAGCACCGCGGCGCCGCCCGGCGCGGGATCGAGTTCGGCGGCGCGCGCATCCGGTGTCAGCCAGCCGCGTTCGGCGTAGACCGCGGGCAGGCCGAGCGCGAGGCCGGAGCCGGCGGTCAGCAGCTTCAGATCGACACAGGCGGCGGCGAGGCTGCGAAGGTCGGCGTTGTCGATCGCGTCGGCGATGGCGATCGAGACGCCCTCGTGGCGCAGCGCGCCGATGCGCTCGCGCACGGCCGCCGGGCCTTGCACGACCGCGTCGTGACGCAGCAGGCCGACATGCCGCCGGCTCTGCGCCTGCAGCACGCGCACGAGGTTGGCCTCTAGCATCGGCGTGAGCGGATGGTGGCGCATGCCCGAATCGCTGAGCAACTCGTCACCGACGAAGAGGTGGCCGCGATAGATCGTGCGGCCGTTTTCCGGGAAAGCCGGGCAGGCGATCGTGAAGTCGGCGCCGAGTGCGTCCAGCAGCGCCTCGGTGACCGGGCCGATGTTGCCGGCCGGTGTGGAGTCGAAGGTCGAGCAGTATTTGAAGTAGCACTGGCGCATGCCGGCCGCCTGCAGCCAGCGCAGCGCGGCGAGCGATTGCCCGATCGCCTCATCGGCCGGCACCGTGCGCGTCTTCAGCGCGACGACCACGGCGTCGGCCTCCGGCGCCAGTGCGCCCTGGGTGTCGTCGGGCACGCCGATCACCTGCACCGTGCGCATGCCGGCGCGCACCAGCATGCTGGCGACATCGGTGGCGCCGGTGAAGTCGTCTGCAATGACGCCCAGCGTCATTCTTCGCCCCTCGCCCAGCGTCATTTGTCGTGTCTCGCCCAGCGTCATTCGTCGTGTCTCGCCCGGAATCACGGCCGCTCCACCGCCTTGGGCAACTCGATCCCCGCCAGCGCGGCGTAGAACTTGATCACCGCCGAGTCGTCTTCGGCGCCGTGACCGGCCGCCGCGGTGGCGAGGTAAAGCTGGTGCGCCGCGGCCGCCAGCGGCAGCGGGAACGAGAGCTTGCGCGCCGCGTCGAGCACGATGCCCAGATCTTTCACGAAGATGTTCACCGACGACAGCGGCGTGTAGTCGCCGTCGAGGATGTGCGGCACGCGGTTCTGGAACATCCAGCTCATGCCGGCCGAGTTGCAGATCACCTCGTAGAGCGAGCGCGCGTCGGCGCCGGCGCGCAGGCCCAGCGCCATCGCCTCGCAGGCCGCCGCGATGTGCACGCCAGCCAGGTGCTGGTTAACCATCTTCACGGTCGAGCCGATGCCGGGGCGGTCGCCCAGGCGGTAGACCTTGCCGGCGATCGCGTCGAGCAGGGTGCCCGCCGCGTCGAAGGCCTGCGGCGCGCCCGAGGCCATCACCGTCATCTGCCCGGCCGCGGCCTTGGCGGCTCCGCCCGACACCGGCGCGTCGATCAGCCACAGGCCGCGCGCTGCCAGGCGCTGCTGCCACAGCGGCGGCAGGCTCGGGTCGACGGTGGCCGAGGCGATCACGACCGAGCCGGGCGCGAGCGTGGCGCCCAGGCCGTCGGCGCCGAACAGCACCTCTTCGGTCTGGAGCGCGTTGACGACCAGCACCACGACCGCGTGGCACTGCGCGCCCAGGTCGGCCAGCGAGTCGGTGGCGCGGCCGCCCTCGGCCTCGAAGCGCGCGCGCGCTTCGGCGCGGGTGTCCAGGCCGAGCGTGGGCACGCCCTTGCGCAGGGCGGTGAGCGCCGCGCCGTAGCCCATCGAGCCCAGCCCGACCACGCCCAGGACCTTGTCGCCGCGTTCGTTGCCCTGGTTCACCGTGTGCTCCGTTGGGTGGGGTCGGCGGCGGCCTTGCCGCGCTCGCCCGCAATGACGCCGCCCACGACCAGCCGCCGCTCGCTGTGGGCCAGGTGCTCGCGGGCCCGGCGGCGCGCCAGCGCCGGGTTGCGCGCCGCGATCGCGTCGACGATGGCCTGGTGTTCGAGCCGAACCGCTTCCATGAAGTCGGCGCGGCGCGCCTCGTTGCCGCGCGTGATGCGCATGCCCTCGCGCAGGTACTGTTCGAGAAAGCCCAGCAGCAGCCGGAACTGCGGGTTGCCGGTGGCCTCGCCGATCGTGCGGTGAAAGGCCAGGTCTTCGGCGACGCCGTCGTGGCCGGCGGCGGCGGCCACATCGATCGCCTTCAGCGCGCGCCGCATCGCGGTGATCTGCGCGCGGCTGGCGCGTTCGGCGGCGAGCGCGGCGATCTCGGCCTCGAGCACGCGCCGCACCTCGACGACATGAACCACGGCCTGCACCGATTCGAGCACCGACGGGTCGAACACCAGCGGGCGCTGCGTCGGCGTGGGCGCGACGAACACGCCCGAGCCCTGGCGCGAGACCACCATCCGGCGCGATTGAAGCTGGTGCACCGCCTCGCGCACCGTGGTGCGCGAGACGCCGTGCGCCAGCGCGAGCTGCTGCTCGGTGGGCAGCCGGTCGCCGGGGCGCAACGCGCCGGAGTCGATCTGCTCGCCCAGCAGCACGGCCAGCCGGTCCGACAGCCGCTGTGGCGCGAGCCGCGCCGACCCGGCCCGGGGCGCGGCGTGCGCGGCGGCCCGGGACGCCGACCGGCCGGTTGCTGTGAGAGGTTGCGGATTCAGCATGGTTATCAGGTCATCATACAAATGTGGGGCAACCGCGGCCTAACGGTTTGCCCTGATGGCGGTGGCGTGCGGCAGTGCCGATACTCTGCCCGCAACGTGATGGCGCCGTGCCCGGCGCGGTCATGGCTCACAGGGGCAGCTCTTGCCCGCGACCTTCAGGAACCCCGTGCATGGCCAGCGTGACGATCCAGGCAGTCAAGAAGAACTTCGGCGACGTTCCCATCCTGCACGGCGTGGACATCGAGATTCGCGACGGCTCGTTCACGGTGCTGGTCGGCCCCTCGGGCTGCGGCAAGAGCACGCTGCTGCGCATGATCGCCGGGCTGGAGCAGATCAGCGGCGGCGAGATCCGCATCGGTGAGCGGCGCGTCAACGAGCTGCAGCCCAAGGAGCGCGACATCGCGATGGTGTTCCAGAACTACGCGCTGTACCCCCACATGACGGTGCGCGAGAACATGGCGTTCTCGCTCGCGCTGGCCAAGCAGAGCAAGGCCGACATCGAGGCCAAGGTCGCGCGTGCCGCCGAGATCCTGGCGCTGGGCGCGTTGCTCGAGCGCTACCCGCGCCAGCTTTCGGGTGGCCAGCGCCAGCGCGTCGCGATGGGCCGCGCGATCGTGCGCGACCCGCAGGTGTTCCTGTTCGACGAGCCGCTGTCCAACCTCGACGCCAAGCTGCGCGTGGCGATGCGCAGCGAGATCAAGGAACTGCACCAGCGCCTGAAGACCACGTCGATCTACGTCACCCACGACCAGATCGAGGCGATGACGATGGGCGACAAGATCGTCGTGATGCGCGACGGCCGGATCGAGCAGACCGGCAGCCCGCTCGACCTGTACGACCAGCCGGCCAACCAGTTCGTCGCCGGCTTCATCGGCTCGCCGGCGATGAACTTCCTGCCCGGCACGCTGCGTCGCACCGGCGCCGGCGCGCACATCGAACTCAGCGACGGCACCCGGCTCGATGCCCCGGCGCGCACCGGCGGCGTCGACGGCCAGCCGGTGGTCTTCGGCACCCGCCCCGAGCACCTGACGCTGGCCGATGGCGGCGGCATCCCGGCGCAGGTGGTCGTGATGGAACCCACCGGCATGGACACCTTCGTCGTCTGCCGGCACGACGGCGTCGAACTTTCTGCCGTGTTCCGCGAGCGCCATGATTTCGCCCCCGGCAGCACCGTGCACCTGCTGCCCGACCCGCAGCGCGCCCACCTGTTCGATGCGAGCACCGGCCGGCGTCTGTCGGCCTGATGCACTGCGCCCGATTGCGCCTTTCCCGCGTCCATTCACCCCCGACTGATCAAGGAGACACGAAATGAATTCGTTCAATCGCCGCAAGTTCCTCGAAGGCTCGGCCGGCGTCGCCGCCGCGGCCACGCTCGGCACCAGTGCCGCGGTGTTCGCGCCCGCCGTGCACGCGCAGTCACTGGTCCTCAAGCCCGAGAAGGGCGCCAAGCTGCGCGTGCTGCGCTGGAGCCGTTTCGTGCAGGGCGACATCGACGCCTACATGGTCAACGTCAAGAAGTTCATCGAGAAAACCGGCATCGAGGTGCGGGTCGACAACGAAGGCTGGGAAGACGTGCGCCCGAAGGCCGCGGTGGCGGCCAACACCGGCGCCGGGCCCGACATCATCCTGTCGACCAACGACGACGCCAACCTGTACCCCGACAAGCTGCTCGACGTGACCGACCTGTGCGACTACCTGGGCAGGAAGTACGGCGGCTGGTACCCGGCCTGCAACGCCTTCCTGCGCCCCGACGGCAAGCACTGGATCGGCGTGCCGCTGGGCGCGGCCGGCTCGATGATGGTCTACCGCGAGAGCATGACCAAGGCGGCCGGCTTCGACAGCTTCCCGAAAGACACCGACGGCTTCCTGAAGCTGTTCCAGGCCCTGAAGGCCAAGGGCACGCCCGGCGGCATGGCGCTGGGCAATGCCACCGGCGACGGCATGTGGTGCAACTGGGTCATGTGGGCGTTCGGCGGCAAGCTCGTCGACACCAACAACAAGGTCGTCATCGACAGCCCCGAAACCATCAAGGCGCTCGAGTACAGCAAGGAGCTGTACGCGACCTTCATTCCCGGCACCTTGTCGTGGCTCGACCCGAACAACAACAAGGCCTTCCTCGACGGCCAGATCAGCCTCACCAACAACGGCATCTCGATCTACTACGCAGCGCGCACATCGAGCGACCCGAAGTTGAAGGAGATGGCGCTCGACATCCAGCACGCCTCGTTCCCGGTCGGGCCGGTGGGCGTGCCCACCGAGTCGCATCTGTTCTTCAACCAGATGATCATGAAGTACACCAAGTACCCGCACGCGGCCAAGATGTTCCTGCAGTTCATGATGGAGCGCGACCAGTTCGATCCGTGGCAGACCGCCGCCGCCGGGTACGTGGCGCCGCCGCTGGCCGACTACGCCAAGAGCGCGATCTGGACCGCCGACCCGAAGAACACGCCGTACCGCGACGCCGTGAAGAACCTGCGCCCGGCCGGCTATGCCGGCAAGCTCGGCTACGCGTCGGCCGGTGCCGCGGCCGACTTCATCGTCACCAACATGGTGGCCGAGGCCGCCAGCGGGGCGAAGACGCCCAAAGAGGCGGCCGAGCGGGCGCAAAAGCGCGCCGAGCGCTACTACAAGGTCTGAGAACCTGAACCGTCGATCGCGTTGCAGGCCCTGCACCCATGCTTGAAAAAGTCCAGAACAGCCGCAACGCGCTCGGCCTGATCTTCATGCTGCCGGCAGCGTTGCTGCTGCTGCTGTTCCTGACCTACCCGCTCGGCCTGGGCGTGTGGCTGGGCTTCACCGACGCCAAGGTCGGCCGCCCCGGCGAGTGGGTCGGCCTGGACAACTACATCTACCTGTGGGGCGACAGCGTCACGCGGCTGGTGCTGTTCAACACGATCTTCTACACCACGGTGGCGAGCGTGCTGAAGTTCTTCCTGGGGCTGTGGCTGGCGATCCTGCTGAACCGCAACATCCGCTTCAAGACCTTCTTTCGTGCGGTGATCCTGCTGCCCTACATCGTGCCCACGGCGCTGTCGGCGATCGCGTTCTGGTGGATCTACGACTCGCAGTTCTCGATCATCAGCTGGGCGCTGGTGAAGATGGGCGTGATCCACCAGTACATCGACTTCCTCGGCACACCGTGGAACGCGCGCTTCTCGGTGATCGCGGCCAACGTCTGGCGCGGCGTGCCGTTCGTCGCGATCACGCTGCTCGCCGGGCTGCAGACCATCTCGCCGTCGTACTACGAGGCCTCGGCGATCGACGGCGCCACGCCGTGGCAGCAGTTCCGCCATGTCACGCTGCCGCTGCTCACGCCGATCATCGCGGTGGTCATGACGTTCTCGGTGCTGTTCACCTTCACCGACTTCCAGCTGATCTACGTGATCACCCGCGGCGGGCCGCTGAACGCCACCCACCTGATGGCCACGCTGGCGTTCCAGCGCGCGATCAACGGCGGCGCGCTCGGCGAGGGCGCCGCGATCGCGATCGCGATGGTGCCGTTCCTGCTGGCGTGCATCATGTTCAGCTACTTCGGCCTGCAGCGCCGGGCCTGGCAACAAGGCGGGGCCGACAAATGAGCGCCGACAAGGGCAACACCGACACCGTCGGGATGAGCTTTCTCGACTCCACGCCGCGCAAGGCGGTCACGGTCTACCTGCCGCTGGTGGTGTTCCTGATCGTGCTGCTGTTTCCGTTCTACTGGATGGCGATCACCTCGGTGAAGCCCGACCAGGAGTTGCTGTCGCGCACCGGCAACCCGTTCTGGGTCGTCGGGCCGACGCTCGAGCACTTCCACAAGCTGCTGTTCGAGACCTCGTTCCCGGCCTGGATGTGGAACACCGTGTTGGTGTCGGTGGTGGCCACCGGGTTCTCGCTCGCCGCCTCGGTGCTGGCCGCCTACGCGATCGAGCGGCTGCGCTTTCGCGGCTCGCGCCATGTCGGGCTGGCGATCTTCCTGGCCTACCTGGTGCCGCCGTCGATCCTGTTCATCCCGCTGGCCAACGTGGTCTTCAAGCTCGGCCTGTTCGACACGCGCTGGGCGCTGATCCTGACCTACCCGACCTTCCTGATCCCGTTCTGCACCTGGCTGCTGATGGGCTACTTTCGCTCGATCCCGATCGAGCTCGAGGAGTGCGCGCTGATCGACGGCGCAAGCCGCTGGCAGATCCTGGTCAAGATCGTGCTGCCGCTGGCCGTGCCGGGCCTGATCTCGGCCGGCATCTTCGCCTTCACGCTGTCGTGGAACGAGTTCATCTACGCGCTCACGTTCATCTCGTCGTCGGAGATCAAGACGCTGCCGGTCGGCGTGGTCACCGAACTCGTGCAGGGCGATGTGTACCAGTGGGGCCCGCTGATGGCCGGCGCGCTGTTCGGCTCGCTGCCGGTGGCGTTCATCTACTCGTTCTTCGTCGAATATTAC
This sequence comes from Burkholderiales bacterium, assembly GCA_028868895.1. GTDB lineage: Bacteria > Pseudomonadota > Gammaproteobacteria > Burkholderiales > Burkholderiaceae_C > LMDS01. Next base: position 9,615 of record JAGWTP010000035.1, on the reverse strand, counting down.
GTGTCGGGGATGACGGGGTCGGTGAAGGAGTGAGGTCGGGCGGGCCTTGAACGGCGTCCGGATCGACGCTGCGCGCCGCCGCAGCGCTTGTGCACGACAACCGCTGGTGTTCCGACAGCGCCTCGGTCGCCAGCCCCTTGCTGCTCGCTGCGCGGGCCGCGTTCACCGGCCGCGGGCGCCGCGGGCAGCTAGGTCGCCCACGAGTCCTTAAGCCCCGCGATTCGGTTGATCACCGGCTTGCCGGCAGCGTGATCGACCCGATCGGCGACGAAGTAGCCGTGGCGCTCGAACTGGAACTTGTCGTCGGGCCGGGCGTTCGCCAGTGAAGGTTCGATGAACCCCATCGCCACCTTCTTGCTGGCGGGATTGAGCGCCGCCTTGAAGTCCTTGCCGCCGGCATCGGGCTGGGGTTCGGTGAACAGGCGGTCGTACAGGCGCACCTCGGCGGCCAGCGCGTCGTGCACGCCGACCCAGGTGATCGTGCCCTTGACCTTGACCGCGTCGGCGCCGGGCGTGCCGCTCTTGGTGTCGGGCAGCACCGTGGCGAGCACGGCGGTGATGGCGCCGTCGGCGTCCTTCTCGCAGCCGGTGCACTCGACCACCATGCCGTACTTGAGCCGCACCCGGTTGCCGGGGTACAGGCGGAAGAAGCCCTTCGGTGGCGTTTCGGTGAAGTCGTCACGCTCGATCCAGACCTCGGCGCCGAGGCCGAACTCGCGCGCGCCGAGTTCCGGGCGCTGCGGGTGCGCGGGTGCGCGGCAGGGTTCGTGGTACGAATCGCTTGCAAACAAGTCGGCCCAGTTGGTGAGCTTGAGGCGCACCGGATCGAGCACCGCCATCGCGCGCACCGCCTTGCCTTCGAGGTCTTCGCGCAGCGCGATGTCCAGGCTCGCGTAGTCGGTCCAGCCGCCGGCCTTGGCGGTGCCGGCGCGTTCGCACATCAGGCGGATCGATTCGGGCGTGTAGCCGCGCCGGCGCAGGCCCGCGATGGTGGGCATGCGCGGGTCGTCCCAGCCGTCGACGATCTTCTCGTCGACCAGTTGCTTGAGCTTGCGCTTGCTGGTGATCACGTAGGTCACGTTCAGCCGCGCGAACTCGTACTGGTGCGGGCGCGGCGGCGCGAGCAGCCCGAGCGTGCACAGCGTGTCGAGCAGCCAGTCGTACCAGGGCCGCTGGTCTTCGAATTCGAGCGTGCAGATGCTGTGGGTGATGCCTTCGAGCGCGTCCTCGATCGGGTGCGCATAGGCGTACATCGGGTAGATGCACCAGGCATCGCCGGTGTTGTGGTGCGCGGCGTGCTTGATGCGGTACAGCGCCGGGTCGCGCAGGTTGATGTTGGGGCTGGCCATGTCGAGCCTGGCGCGCAGCACCGCAGCACCGTCGGCCAGCTTGCCGGCGCGCATGTCGCGAAAGCGCGCCAGGTTTTCGGCCGGCGTGCGGCCGCGAAACGGGCTGTCCTTGCCGGGGTGGCCGAAGTCGCCGCGGTTGTGGCGGATCTCGTCGGCGCTTTGCTCGTCGACGTAGGCCAGGCCGGCTTCGATCAACGCTTCGGCCGCGCGGTACATGAAGTCGAAGTAGTCGCTGGCGTAGTAGAGGTGGCTCACGCCGCCGGCATGCCAGTCGAAGCCGAGCCACTGCACCGCGTCGAGGATCGCGTCGACGTACTCCTGCTCTTCCTTCTCGGGGTTGGTGTCGTCGAAGCGAAGATGGCACACGCCGCCGTACTCGGCCGCCAGCCCGAAGTTCAGCGTGATGCTCTTGGCGTGGCCGATGTGCAGGTAGCCGTTCGGCTCGGGCGGGAAACGGGTGCGGATCCTGGCCGGGTCGGGCTGCCCGGCAGCGTGGTGGGCGGCGTCGCCGGGCGTGCCGGCAAAGCGCCGCTGCGCATAGGTGCCCTCGGCCAGATCGCGTTCGATGATCTGGCGCAGGAAGTTGCTGCTCGGCTTGGGGGCGGTGTCTGCGGCAGGAGAGGTCATGGGCGAGGGCGGCGGGCGGGGGCCGAGACGGGGACCGCGTCGATTCTATCGACGCGGTCCAAGTGCCCCGCACCGATGCGCCGCGCCGCTGGCATCGGCCGGCCGCGAAACTTCTCTTTACCTTCGTGGCACCAACATCAGTCAACGCCGCACCGGGTGCACCGCGTTTGTAGAGCACGCAGGCCACAGGTGCGGCCTGATCAAGGAGGATCAGATGTACAAGTCCATTGCCACCGCGCTGATCGCCACCGCTGCCACGCTGGGCGCGGGAGCCGCGCATGCCGGCGATGTTTCGTGGCAGATCGGCATCAACCTGCCGGCTGTCGGTGCGATCGTGTCGAACGCGCCGTATTACGCGCCGGTGCCGGTGTACCAGGCCGAGCCGGTCTACCTGCCCGCGCCGCCGGTCTATGTGCGGGCGCCGGCGTACCGGGTCGCGCCACCGGTCGCGTACTACCCGCGCCAGGACGTGTACTACCAGCCGGTGCCGGTGGCCTACCCGCGCTACGACGGCGATTGGCGTCATCGCGAGCGGCGCTGGGAAGACCGCGGCGACCGTGGCTATGGCGGCGACCACCACGACCGCGGAGGTCGTCGTGATCACGGTGATCGCGACGATTGAACGAAGCCGCGGCGCGTCGGCGAAAATGACCGCTGCGCCGCGCTCGCGCTCCGATTCGTGGCCGCGTGCGGTGCCTTGTCTGCATTGAAGGAGTCGTCTGATGTTTGCTGTTCGTCCTCTCTCGGCCGGTCTCGGCCTGGCCACCCTGGCACTGCTGACGGCCTGCGCCGGGCCGCCGATGCGTGAACAGACCGTGATGTATGCACCCGTGGCATCGCCCCGGCCGGTGCCCGTATATGTGGAATACGGCCGCGTCGAAAGCATCGGCCGCGTGCCGGTGGCCTCGCAGCCGAGCGGTGTCGGTGCGGTGCTCGGTGCGGTGGTCGGCGGCGTGGTCGGCAGCCGCTTCGGTGGTGGCGATGGCCAGGCCGTGGCCACCGGTGTCGGTGCGATCGGCGGTGCGGTCGCCGGCAACGAGATCGAGAAGCTCAAACGCCGCGATGACGAGGTCTTTCGCGTGCAGGTGCGCTTCGAAAACGGCAGCGTGCGTGACTTCGACTTCCAGCACCTTCAAGGCCTGCGCGTCGGTGACCGCGTCAAGTTCGAAGGCGGGCAGTTGCACCGACTCTGACGAACGCGAATGCCCCGGCGGCAGTCATCGCCCAGAGGTCGATGGCGGTGGACGCCTGCCGGAAATTGCCGAACGGCTCCCCGCGGCAAATCGACTGATCCCGGATTGATGCGCGCCAGGCCAGGCCGTTGCGTTCGCGTCTGCAACGGCCCTGCGTCGCGCAGCGCGACGAACGACCCCAGGACCCGGACGAACGGAAACCGGTGCGCCGCCGGTGCGACCTGCTGCTGCAAAATGCGCCCTGTCTGCCCAACGGCATGACCGAGCTGGAGTGCAGATCAGAGGCGTCCTGGAGCGTTGCATGCAATCTTGGAATTTGAAGTCGTTCACGCGCCAATGGCCGCTCGGCCTGGCGGTGACGACCTTGTGGGCCTGCAGCGCCGCGCCGATGCCGGCGTGGGTGCCTTTGCCCACCTCGAGCCGCCCGGCAGTGATGGCCGCTGCGTCGGCGCCGGCCGAGGCGTCGGCGGCACCGGTTGTTCCGGCCGCACAGGTTGCTGCCTCGGCGGCTGCTTCGGCAGGGGCTGCGTCGGCGCCGGCGCCGATGGTCGAGAGTCCCGGAGTGGCCGCGCGATTCCCCGACCCGCTGGTGAGTTACAACACGCCGGCGTTCGAGCCCGGCCATGCCGGCTTCACGAGCAATGCCGAACTGCGCACGCTGATGCACGGCCTGGTGCGCGACGGGCAGGGCGCCGCCAACGCGACCACGGTGCGGCTGCTGCAGGTCGGCAGCTCGCAGACCGGCATTCCGCTCGAAGCGCTGCAGTTCAGCCGCGAGCCCGTACCGCTGGCTTCGACCGGTGCGACGGCGAGTCCGGCGCGGCCCACCGTGCTGCTCGTCGGCGAGCAGCACGGCGACGAGCCTGCCGGCGGCGAGGCGCTGATCGTGGTCGCGCAGGAGCTGGCGCAGGGTGCGCTGGCGCCGCTGCTGGACCGCATCAACGTCGTGATCCTGCCGCGCGCCAACCCCGACGGCGCGGCGGCCGATCGGCGCCTGACCGCCAGCGGCATCGACGAGAACCGCGACCACCTGCTGCTGCGCACGCCCGAGGCCCAGGCCCAGGCGCAACTGGAGCGCGAGTTCAAGCCGGTGGTCGTGGTCGACGCCCATGAGTATTCGGCCTTTGGTCCGTACCCGGCCAAGTTCGATGCGCTGCCGCGCTTCGATGCGCTGGTCCAGTACGCGATGGTGGCCAACCTGCCCGGGTTCGTCACCAAGGCCTCCGAGGAGTGGTTTCGCCAGCCGATGCTGCAAAGCCTCAAGGCGCACGGCCTGAGCACCGAGTGGTACTACACCACCTCGGCCGATCCGGCCGACAAGAAGGTCTCGATGGGCGGCGTGCAGCCCGACACGATGCGCAACGTGACCGGCCTGCGCAATGCGGTGAGTTTCCTGATCGAGAGCCGCGGCGTCGGCCTGGGCCGCACGCACCTGCTGCGCCGCGTGTACACACAGGTCACGGCGATCACGAGCGTGCTCAAGAGCGCCGCGGCGCGCGCCGACGACATGCAGAAGCTGCGTGGCTATGTCGACGCCGAGGTGGCCGCCAAGGCGTGCCGGGGCGAGATGATCGTCGCCGCGCAACCCACGCCGAGCGAATACAACCTGCGCATGCTCGACCCGCTGACGGGCGCCGACAAGACGGTCACGGTGGCCTGGGATTCCGCGCTCGAGCTTCACTCACTGAAGGTGCGCGCGCGCCCGTGCGGCTACTGGCTCGGCGCCGACCAGACCGACGCCGTGCTGCGCCTGCGGGCGCTGGGGCTGCAGGTGCAGCGGCTCGACGAAGCCGGTGAACTGCGCGGCGAAACCTACACCGTGACCGCGCGCGACTTCGGCGAGCGCAACGACGTGCGCGGCAGCATCGCCGATGCCGGCGGCGTGGTCCACGTCAAGGTCGAGCGGGTGGCGGCGCTGATCGACGCGCGCGCCGGCAGCTACTACGTCGGCCTCGACCAACCGCTGGCCAACCTGGCGATCGCCGCGCTCGAGCCCGACACCCAGAGCAGCTACGTCACCCACCGCATCGTGACCGATGTGGCCCGGCAGGCGCGGGTGCTGATGCAGCCGGCGCTGAAGATGACGCCGATGGAGTGACCCCTCGGGCCCGAAATGGCCGCGATGTAAGGAGGGGGTTGCGGTTTCGACAGACTCGCAGACGCTTCGGCGCACCCCGCGCCGACGCATGCGCAAGCACCCATCGAGGAACAGCGCCCATGGCCACACCCACCGCCCGGCTGCCCGCCGCGCCCTCAGCCAAGTCACCGACGGCCCCTGCGGCGGTGGCGTCGGGCGTCACGGCGCTCGATCCAGCCGCGGCACGCGCGGCAGCGCGGCGCTTCTACCGCCACCGCCTGCCGGTGCGGGTGATGCACTGGATCAACGTCGTCTGCCTGACGATCCTGTTGATGAGCGGTCTGACGATCTTCAACGCCCACCCGGCGCTGTACTGGGGGCGCGACTCCGACTTCGCGCACCCCTGGGTCTCGATCACCGCGCTGCAGATGCCGGGTGGCATCGTCGGCGTCACGCGCGTGGCCGGCCACGAGTTCGTGACCCAGGGCGTGCTCGGCGCGTCGCGGTCCGGGCCGGCGGGCGAGTGGGTCGCGCGCGCGTTCCCCTCGTGGGCCACGATCCCCGGGCCGCAATGGTTGTCGATGGGCCGGCACTGGCACTTCTTCTTCGCCTGGCTGTTCGTGATCAATGGCGCCGCGTACCTGCTCTACGGCCTGTTCAGCGGCCACTTTCGCCACGACCTGCTGCCCACCCGCACCGAGTTGCGCAACATCGGCACATCGATCAAGGACCACCTGCTGTTTCGCCACCCGAGCGGGGAGGCCGCCAAGCGCTACAACGTGCTGCAGAACCTGGCCTACCTGGCGGTGATCTTCGGCCTGCTGCCGCTGCTGGTCGTCGCCGGCATGGCGATGTCGCCGCGCCTGGACACGGTGTTCACCGGTTGGGTCGATCTGCTCGGTGGCCGGCAGTCGGCACGCACGCTGCACTTTCTGGCGGCCACCGGCTTGCTGCTGTTCGTGCTGGTGCATGTGTTCGAGGTCATCGTCAGCGGTGCCTGGAACCACCTGCGCTCGATGATCACCGGCTGGTACGTGGTGCCGCAAGACAAGACGGAGCAATGAACATGGGCAGAAAACTGATTTCCAGCGGGCACGCCCGCCCTCGCACCGCCAGCCGCCGCGCCGCGCTGCGCACCGCGCTTGCGTCGGTGGGCACGCTTGCACTCGCGGGCTGCGACCGCTTGTCGAACAATGCCGGGTTCGTCGATGTGCTCACGAGCGCGCAAGACCTCAGCCGCGTGGCGCAGCGCGCGGTGGCCGGCCGCAACGCGATGGCTCAGGAGTTCAGCCCTGCCGACGTGGCCGCGCATTTCCGCACCAACGGCACGCTGATGCCCGTCGACGCCGACTACCAGGCGCTGCTGCGCGGCGGCTTCACGGACTGGAAGCTGCAGGTCGGCGGCCTGGTCGAGGCGCCCGCCGAGTTCACCCTCGCGCAGCTGCGCGCGATGCCCTCGCGCACCCAGATCACCCGCCACGACTGCGTCGAAGGCTGGAGCTCGATCGGCAAATGGAAGGGCGTGCAGCTCAGCCACGTGCTGGCGCAGGTCAGGCCGCTGGCGAGCGCCAGGTTCGTGGTGTTTCGCTGTGCCGATTCGATGGACGGGCCCTCGCTCGACGGCCACGACTCGCGGTACTACGAGAGCATCGACCTCGACGAGGCCCACCACGTGCAGACCTTGCTCGCCTACGAGCTCAACGACCAGCCGCTGCCGGTGGCCAACGGCGCGCCGCTGCGCGCACGCGTCGAGCGCCAGCTCGGCTACAAGCAGGCCAAGTACGTGATGCGCATCGAACTGGTCGACAGCTTCGCGAAGATCCGCGATGGCAACGGTGGCTACTGGGAAGACCAGGGCTACGAGTGGTACGCGGGCATTTGAGCGAGGGTGACGGCGCGACGCGCGCCGCCGTCGTCAGCGCCGCCGGCCACCGCCCAGGATGCCGCCGAGCACGCCGCGAACGATCTCGCGCCCGACACTCGAGCCGATCGTGCGCACCGCCGAGCGCGCTGCCGCTTCGGCCAGGCCCTCGTGGCGGCCGCCACGTGGGCCGGTGCTGCCGAACAGCACGTCTCTCAGGCCGCCGAACAGGCCGCCGCCGGCCTCGGGGGCGGGCGCGGGCGCGGGCGCTGCGCCACCGGGTGGGTTGAGCGTGTCGGCCGGCGGTGCGGTGGCGCCGGTCGATGCCGGTGTGCCGGCCGGGCCCGCGGCGGCGCGCCCCTTGAGCTTTTCGTAGGCCGATTCGCGGTCGACCGCCTTCTCGTAGACACCGGCGACCAGCGAGCCCTCGATCAACGCCAGGCGTTGCGCCGGCGTGATCGGCCCGATCTGGCTGCCGGGTGGGATCACATAGACGCGCTGGGTCGGACAAGGCCGGCCCTTGTCGTCGAGCAGGCTCACCAGCGCCTCGCCGACGGCCAGCTCGGTGATCGCGGTCTCGATGTCCAGGCCCGGGTTCGCGCGCATCGTGCTCGCCGCCGCCTTCACCGCCTTCTGGTCGCGCGGCGTGAACGCGCGCAGCGCGTGCTGCACGCGGTTGCCGAGTTGCGCGAGCACGGTGTCGGGGATGTCGAGCGGGTTCTGGGTCACGAAGTACACGCCCACGCCCTTGCTGCGCACCAGCCGAACGACCAGCTCGATGCGCTCGACGAGCGCCTTGGGCGCCTCGTTGAACAGCAGGTGCGCCTCGTCGAAGAAGAACACCAGTTTCGGTTGCTCCAGGTCGCCGACCTCGGGCATCTGCTCGAAGAGCTCGCTGAGCATCCACAGCAGGAAGGTCGCATACAGCCGCGGGCTGTTCATCAACTGGTCGGCGGCGAGGATGTTGACGACGCCGCGCGCCTTGCCGCCCACCTCCACCGTCTGCATGAAGTCGGCGATGTTGAGCATCGGCTCGCCGAAGAAGCGGTCGCCGCCCTGCTCGTCGATCTGCAGAATGCCGCGCTGGATCGCGCCGATGCTGGCGGCGCTGACGTTGCCGTACTCGGTCGTGAACTGGCTGGCGTTGTCGCCCACGTACTGCAGCATCGCGCGCAGGTCTTTCAGGTCGAGCAGCAGCATGCCGTTGTCGTCGGCAATCTTGAAGACGAGCTGCAGCACGCCCTGCTGCGTCTCGTTGAGCGCCAGCATGCGCGCGAGCAGCAGCGGGCCCATGTCGCTGACGGTGGCGCGCACCGGGTGGCCCTGGGCCTTCGCGTCGGTGGCGAACACGTCCCACAAGGTGGCGGGGCAGGCGACCGCGGGCGACGGCTCGATGCCGCGCTCTTTCAGCACCGCGGCCAGCTTGGGCGAGACGCTGCCGGCCTGCGTGATGCCGGTCAGGTCGCCTTTCACGTCGGCCATGAACACCGGCACGCCCAGGCGGCTGAAGTTCTCGGCCAGCGTCTGCAGCGTGATCGTCTTGCCGGTGCCGGTGGCGCCGGTGATCAGGCCGTGGCGGTTGGCCAGCGCGGGCAGCAGGAAGCACTCGATCGGTTCTTGACCGGGGACGACGCGCTTGGCGATCAGGATCGGCTCGGCCATGGGTGCTCCGGGAAGCGCGCGGGGCGCCAAGTAAAATTGCAGTCTATCGAACAAACACCGCGGTCCGGCGTGCGCCGGGCCTGCAACCAAGGGAGCCTCATGGCCGGTCATTCCAAATGGGCCAACATCCAGCACCGCAAGGGTCGCCAGGACGAAAAGCGCGGCAAGGTCTGGACCCGGGTGATCCGCGAGATCACCGTGGCCGCGCGCCAGGGCGGCGGCGACCTGGCGATGAACCCGCGCCTGCGCCTGGCGGTCGAAAAGGCCAAGGCCGCCAACATGCCGGCCGATACCGTCAAGAAGAACATCGACAAGGCCACCGGCAACCTCGAAGGCGTGACCTACGAGGAAATCCGCTACGAGGGCTACGGCATCGGCGGCGCGGCGATCATCGTCGACTGCATGACCGACAACCGCGTGCGCACCGTGGCCGAAGTGCGCCACGCGTTCAGCAAGTACGGCGGCAACATGGGCACCGAAGGCTCGGTCGCATTTCAGTTCAGGCACTGCGGGCAACTGGTGTTCGCGCCCGGCACCAGCGAAGACAAGGTCATGGAAGTGGCGCTCGAAGCCGGCGCCGACGACGTGATCCCCGATGACGACGGCGCGATCGAGGTGCTGTGCGCGCCGCCGCAGTTCGAGGCGGTCAAGGCCGCGCTCGAAGCCGCCGGCCTGAAACCCGAGTTGGCCGAAGTCACGATGCGCGCCGAGAACACGGTCGCGCTTTCGGGCGAGGACGGCCAGCGCATGCAGAAGCTGCTCGACGTCATCGAAGACCTCGACGACGTGCAGGCGCTGTATCACAACGCCGAGATCGCGCAATGACGCCGGCCGTGATCGCGAAAG
>JAGWTP010000136.1 GCA_028868895.1 Burkholderiales bacterium | reverse complement strand
CAAGGCGGGATGCTGGTCAACGGCGCCAAGGTCGAGGTCAATTTCAGCCAGTCGGGGGCGTTGAACCTGGCGCAGGCGATCAGCATCGACCCGTGAGCCTTCACCGCGGGCCGGCGGCGGCGCGTCGCGGTGCCGCGCCCGGCCTCACTTGAACAGGTCCTTGACCCGGTCGGTCCAGGTCTTGGCGTTCGGCGAGTGCCGGTCACCCGACTTGTGGAACGATTCGTCGAGTTCCTGCAGCAGCTTGCGCTGGTGCTCGGTGAGCTTGATCGGCGTCTCCACGCTCACGTGGCAGTACAGGTCGCCGGGGTAGCTCGAGCGCACGCCCTTGATGCCCTTGCCTCGCAGCCGGAAGGTCTTGCCGTGCTGGGTGCCTTCGGGCAGGTCGATCTCGGCCTTGCCACCGAGCGTGGGCACCTCGATGCCACCGCCCAGCGCCGCGGTTGTCAGGCTCACCGGCACGGTGCAGTGCAGGTCGTCGCCGTCGCGCTCGAAGATCTCGTGCTGCTTGATGCGGATCTCGATGTACAGGTCGCCCGCCGGGCCGCCGTTCGTGCCGGGCTCGCCATTGCCGCTGGAGCGGATGCGCATGCCTTCGTTGATGCCGGGAGGGATCTTCACCTCCAGCGTCTTGTTCTTCTTGATCCGGCCCTGGCCGCTGCAGGTGGTGCAGGGCTCGGGGATGATCTTGCCGGTGCCGTGGCAGTGCGGGCAGGTCTGCTGGATGCTGAAGAAGCCCTGGCGCATGTGCACCGTACCCTGGCCGTTGCAGGTGCTGCACACCTTCGGGCTGGTGCCGGGCTTGGCGCCGCTGCCCTTGCAGGTTTCGCAGGCCTCGTAGGCCGGGATGCGGATCTGCGTTTCCTTGCCCAGCGCCGCCTCTTCGAGCGTGATCTCCATCGCGTAGCTCAGGTCGCTGCCGCGGAACACCTGCTGCCCGCCGGCGCGGCGCTGGCCACCGGCGCCGCCACCGAAGATGTCGCCGAAGATGTCGCCGAAAGCCTCGGCGAAACCGCCGAAGCCTTCCGCACCGGGACCACCCGCACGGCCCATGTTGGGGTCGACGCCGGCGTGGCCGTACTGGTCGTAGGCGGCGCGCTTTTGCGCGTCGGTCAGCATCTCGTAGGCCTCTTTGGCCTCCTTGAACTTGTCTTCCGACTTCTTCGAATCGCCCCCCTGGTTGCGATCGGGGTGATGCTTCATCGCCAGCTTGCGATAGGCCTTCTTGATGTCGTCTTCACTGGCGTTCTTGGGGACGCCGAGCACTTCGTAGTAGTCACGTTTGGCCATGGAATCGCGGCTCCCGCCTGTTCGTCATTCGGTTCATCGTCGTTCAGCGCTTGCGTGAAACGCCGACGCCGGTTTCAGCCGGAGCAGGATGCTCCGTCCGAAACCGGCGAGACGGCGTGGAAGGGAATCAGCCCTTCTTGACTTCCTTGAACTCGGCGTCGACGACGTTGTCGTCGTCGGCCGGCTTCGCATCAGCGGCCTGCGCATGCGGTGCTTCGGCGCTGCCCCCGCCCGCCGCCGCGGCCGCTGCGGCCTGCGACTCGGCGTAGATCTTTTCGCCGAGCTTCTGGCTTGCCGTCATCAGCGCCTCGGTCTTGGCCTCGATGTGGTCCTTGTCCTCGCTCTTGAGCGCTTCCTCGGCATCCTTGATCGCGGCCTCGACCTTCTCCTTCTCGCCGGCCTCGAGCTTGGCGCCGTGCTCGGCCAGGCTCTTCTTGACGCTGTGGATCATCGCGTCGGCCGAGTTGCGGGCCTGGATCAGCTCGAGCTTCTTCTTGTCGTCGGCGGCGTTGAGTTCGGCGTCTTTCACCATCTGCTCGATCTCGGCCTCGGTGAGGCCCGAGTTGGCCTTGATGGTGATCTTGTTCTCCTTGCCGGTGCCCTTGTCCTTGGCGCCGACGTGCAGGATGCCGTTGGCGTCGATGTCGAAGCTGACCTCGATCTGCGGCATGCCGCGCGGCGACGGCGGAATGCCTTCGAGGTTGAACTCGCCCAGGCTCTTGTTGCCCGAGGCCATCTCGCGCTCGCCCTGGTAGACCTTGATCGTCACCGCCGGCTGGTTGTCGTCGGCGGTGCTGAACACCTGCGCGAACTTGGTCGGGATGGTGGTGTTCTTCTTGATCATCTTCGTCATCACGCCGCCCAGGGTCTCGATGCCCAGGCTCAGTGGCGTCACGTCGAGCAGCAGAACGTCCTTGCGGTCGCCGGCCAGCACCTGGCCCTGGATGGCCGCGCCGACGGCCACGGCTTCGTCGGGGTTGACGTCCTTGCGCGGCTCGCGGCCGAACAGCTCCTTGACCTTCTCCTGCACCTTGGGCATGCGAGTCATGCCGCCCACCAGGATCACGTCGTTGATGGCACCCACGGCCACGCCGGCGTCCTTGATCGCGGTGCGGCACGGTGCGATCGTGCGCTCGATCAGGTCCTCGACCAGGGCTTCGAGCTTGGCGCGCGACAGCTTGATGTTCAGGTGCTTCGGGCCCGAGGCATCGGCGGTCACGTAGGGCAGGTTGATGTCGGTCTGCGCACTGCTCGAAAGCTCGATCTTGGCCTTCTCGGCGGCCTCTTTCAGGCGCTGCAGCGCCAGCACGTCTTTGGTCAGGTCGACGCCCTGTTCTTTTTTGAACTCGGTGACGATGTAGTCGATGATGCGCTGGTCGAAGTCTTCACCGCCCAGGAAGGTGTCGCCGTTGGTCGACAGCACCTCGAACTGCTTCTCGCCCTCGACATCGGCAATCTCGATGATCGAGATGTCGAAGGTGCCGCCGCCCAGGTCGTAGACGGCGATCTTGCGGTCGCCCTTCTCGTTCTTGTCGAGGCCGAACGCGAGCGCGGCCGCGGTGGGCTCGTTGATGATGCGCTTGACATCCAGCCCGGCGATGCGCCCGGCGTCCTTGGTGGCCTGGCGTTGCGCATCGTTGAAGTAGGCTGGCACCGTGATCACGGCTTCGGTGACGGTCTCGCCGAGGTAGTCTTCAGCGGTCTTCTTCATCTTGCGCAGGATCTCCGCGCTGACCTGCTGCGGCGCCAGCTTGGTGCCGCGCACCTCGACCCAGGCGTCGCCGTTGTCGGCGGCCACGATCTTGTAGGGCATCAGGTCGATGTCCTTCTGCACTTCCTTCTCGGTGAACTTGCGGCCGATCAGGCGCTTCACCGCGAACAGCGTGTTCTTCGGGTTGGTGACGGCCTGGCGCTTGGCCGAGGCGCCGACGAGGATCTCGCCGTTGTCCTGGTACGCCACGATCGACGGCGTGGTGCGCGCACCTTCGCTGTTTTCGATCACCTTGGTGGTGTTGCCTTCCATGATCGACACGCACGAGTTGGTGGTGCCGAGGTCGATACCGATGATTTTGGCCATGATGTGTGCTCCTGGGGACTGAGTCGAGTTGTTCTTAACGTGTGGATAAGGTGTGGGCTTTCAAGCGTTCGCTGTGGATACCGCGTGCGCTGGCAGTGCAGGCCCGGTTACGCCGAGGCGGCTACCGTGACCAAGGCCGGTCGCAATACCCGGTCGGCGATCAGATAGCCCTTTTGCAGCACCGCGACCACCGTATTGGGTTCCTGCGCGGCGGGCACCACGCTGATGGCCTGGTGCTGATGCGGGTCGAACCGGGTTCCCGCCGGCGGGTTGATCTCGGCGACCTTGTTGCGCTCGAGTGCCGACTCCAGTTGGCGCAGCGTGGCGTGCACGCCCTCGAGCATCTGCTCGGGTGTGGCATCGGGCCGCGCGATCGCGGCCTCGAGGCTGTCCTTGACCGGCAGCAGGCTGTCGGCGAAGTTCTCGACCGCGTACTTGCGGGCCTTGGCGATCTCGTCGTCGGCACGACGGCGGGTGTTCTCGGCCTCCGCCTTGGCGCGCAGGAAGGCGTCGGACACTTCGGCGTGCCGCGCTTCGAGTTCCAGCAGCAGAACCTCGGCGTTGGGCGTCGAGGCGTCTTGCGCGGGCGCCTCGGCGGGCGCGGGATCGGGTTTCGGTGGGGTGGAATCGATGTTCGTCATGGTGTGCTTGTTTCCAGTGCCGCTCAGTTGGGGCGATTGCCCCGGGCTTCAAGAGGGAGATTGCGGTGATGTCGAGGTCGCCGGGTGCCGAGGCTACCGCGCGGCAGTCGAGACCCGTCACGCCAACCGGCGACGTCGGCACCCGCATCAGTCGGGCTCGGCCGATGCACTCCAGCGGTTCCAGTCGACCAGCTGGCGTCGGTCGCGCTTGGTCGGCCGGCCCTGCTCGATGGTCAGCGACGGCTCGGCGTTCAGACGCCGCGCGAGCGCCTGTTGGGAGCGGCGCTCGATGCTCTCGGGCGTCTCCTCGAACAGCAACTGTGCCGCCGATGCCGAACCCCGCTGCTCGCTGAGCGCCTGGACGACGATGCTGCGTACGACAGGGCCATGGCGCAGCGTGATCCGATCGCCCACGCGGACCTCGCGCGAGGGCTTGGCGGCCTGGCCGTTGAGCTCGACGTGGCCCTTGCCGATCTCGTCAACACTGAGGCTGCGCGTCTTGAAAAAGCGCGCGGCCCAAAGCCATTTGTCGAGGCGCATCGGGTTCGCGTCGGTGTCGCTTCAGGCCGTGGCGCCCTGGGCGAGCGCGCGTTGGCGCTGTGCCTGGAGCGCAACCGGGTCAGCCGGCCCGAGCGTCGGCCAGCCTTGCAGATGCCGGATCGCCAGCGCCGCCAGCGCTTCGATCCACTGGTGCTGGTCGTTGAGGCAGGGCAGGTAATTGAACTCGGTGCCACCGGCATGCAGGAAGGCCTCGCGAGCCTCCTGGTCGATCTCTTCGAGCGTTTCCAGGCAGTCGGACGTGAAGCCCGGGCAGACCACGTCGACCCGCTTTGTGCCTTGCCGGGCCAGCGCGACCAGCGTCGGCTCGGTATACGGTTGCAGCCATTCGGCGCGACCAAGACGGCTCTGGAACGTGACGATCACCTCAGCGGCACCGAGCCCGAGCCGCTCGCTCAGCAACCGTGCCGTCTTCAGGCATTCGCAGTGGTACGGGTCGCCGAGCATCAACGTGCGCCGGGGCACGCCGTGAAAGCTCAGCACCAGCTTGTCGGGGCGGCCGTTCGACGCCCAGTGGTCGGTGATGCGCTTGGCGAGCGCGCCGATGTAGCCCGGGTCGTCGTGATAGCGATTGACGAAGCGCAGCTCGGGCGTGCTGCGCACGCGCTGCGCCCACTGGTGCACCGCATCGTTGACGCTGGCGGTGGTGGTGGCCGAATATTGCGGGTAAAGCGGCAGCACGAGCACACGGGTGTTGCCCTGCGCCTTCAGTTCGTCGAGCACCGAGGCGATCGACGGGCTGCCGTAGCGCATCGCGTAGCGCACCGTGACCGAGTGGCCGCGCTCGCCCAGGTAGCCGCCGAGCAGCAGTGCCTGCTTCTCGGTCCAGACCCGCAGCGGCGAGCCTGCGGCGGTCCAGATGCTGGCGTACTTCTTGGCAGACTTTGCCGGCCGGGTGCGCAGGATCACGCCGTGCAGGATCAGCAGCCAAAGCAGACGCGGAATCTCGACGACGCGCCGGTCGCTCAGGAACTCGGCCAGGTAGCGGCGCACGGCTTGCGGGGTGGGTGCCTCGGGCGTACCGAGGTTGCACAGCAGCACGGCGGTGCGTGTCGGTCGGCCGTGCTGATGGGCGGGTTCGGTGGCGAAGCTCATGCGGCGATATCGGTCTTGGTTTGATCCGGGTGCCAGTGCCGAATGGTTGCGATCCTGCCCGGCGGGCCGGGGTGACGGGCGGGCAGCGTCACAGGTCGAAATCAGACGGCGGTTGCCGCTGGGTGTCGGCGAACCGCAGGATCTCGAAGCGCACGCTCGGGCTCGCCGCATCCGACGGCGGCGCGCCGAGCCCGATCACGCCACTGCCGTGCAGCGTGCAGCTGCCGCGACGCAGGCTGATGATTTCGGGGTCGTGGTCGAAGCGCACGTAGGTTCCGTTGTAGCTGAGGTCGGTGAGCTGGAACGTGCCGCCGTGCCAGGCGATGCGCGCATGTGAACGCGAGACGCGGGTGTCGTCGATGATGTAGGTGGCTTGCGGGCTGCGACCGAGCACGACCGGCAGGCTCGCGCCGGCATAGACGCGGCTCAGGTCCATCCAGACGAGTCGGATGCCTTCGGGTTCGGGGGCCGGCGTGATGTCACCGAACGCGGTGGCCGCGGTGTCGCCGAAGCGGCGCGCGGCCTCGAGCAGGTGCACGTGCACCGGCTCGACGCGACCGCGCAACTGCATCCGGTCCAGGCTGCGAAAACGCGAACGCTGCGGATGCCCGAGGCCGTCGAGCACATTGGCGGTGACCAGCGTTTCGTTGTCGCCGGCGTGGTCGATCAGGCGCGCCGCGACGTTGACCGCGTCGCCGAACACGTCGCCCGACATCTCGATCACCTCGCCGCACGCCAAGCCGACCTGCAGCTTCAGCGGCACCAGGCGTGCCTGAACGGCCAAGCCGCCATCGCCGGGGGCGCCGATGCGCTCCAGCGACTCGTGCATGTCGTCGGCGGCGGCCACCGCAGAGACCGGGGACACGAACATCGCCATCAGCCCGTCGCCGAGCGTCTTGATGACGCGCCCGTCGTGGTTGCCGACGATACGGGCGAGCAGCGAGATGCTCTGCGTCACCACCGCGGTGGCGTCGGTGTTGCCGAGCGTCTCGTACATCGATGTGCTGCCACGCAGATCGGCGAACAGCACGGTGCGTTCGACGATCGGGGTCATGCGAAAGAGCGCTTGCGGGGCATGTGCACGAGTTTATCGCGAGGCCCCAAAGCCGCGCCGATCAGCCTGGGAGAAAGGGGCCCCGCGGCATGCCTGCGGCCCCGGTCGCAACGCGCGTCGATCAGAGCGCGTCGAGGTAGGTGCGCAGCTTGTCCGAGCGGCTCGGGTGCTTGAGCTTGCGGATCGCCTTGGCCTCGATCTGGCGGATGCGTTCGCGCGTCACGTCGAACTGCTTGCCGACCTCTTCGAGCGTGTGGTCGGTGCTCATCTCGATGCCGAAGCGCATGCGCAGCACCTTCGCTTCACGCGGTGTCAGGCTGTCGAGAATGTCCTTCACCACATCGCGCAGACCGGCCTGCATGGCGGCTTCGATCGGCGCGGTGTTGTTGGTGTCCTCGATGAAGTCGCCCAGGTGCGAATCGTCGTCGTCGCCGATCGGCGTTTCCATCGAGATCGGCTCCTTGGCGATCTTCATGATCTTGCGGATCTTGTCTTCCGGGATCTCCATCTTTTCGGCCAGCGTGGGCGCGTCGGGCTCGAAGCCGAATTCCTGCAGGTGCTGGCGCGACAGCCGGTTCATCTTGTTGATCGTCTCGATCATGTGCACCGGGATGCGGATCGTGCGCGCCTGGTCGGCGATCGAGCGCGTGATGGCCTGGCGGATCCACCACGTGGCGTAGGTCGAGAACTTGTAGCCGCGCCGGTATTCGAACTTGTCGACCGCCTTCATCAGGCCGATGTTGCCCTCTTGAATCAGGTCGAGGAACTGCAGGCCGCGGTTGGTGTACTTCTTCGCGATCGAGATCACCAGCCGCAGGTTGGCCTCGATCATTTCCTTCTTTGCGTCGCGCGAGGCCTTCTCGCCTTCGTTCATGCGCTTGTTGATGCGCTTCAGGTCTTCGAGCGGCACGACCGCGCGTGCCTGCTGGTCGGTCAGCTTCTTCTGCAGTTCCTGCACCGGCGGCAGGTTGCGCGCCAGGATCACGCTGTAAGGCTTGTTCGCTGCGGCCTCCTTCTCGGCCCACTTCAAGTTCAGGATGTTGGGCGGAAAGTGCTTGATGAAGTATTCCTGCGGCATGCCGCACTTGTCGACGAGGATCTTGCGCAGTTCGCGCTCGTAACGGCGCACGTCGTCGACCTGCGAACGCAGGATGCCGCAGAGCTTCTCGATCGTCTTGACCGTGAAGCGGATCGTCATCAACTCGGCGCTGATCGCCTGCTGCGCCTTGTTGTACGACGGTGACTGGTAGCCGTCCTTTTCGAAGGCCTTGCGCATCTTGTCGAAGTTGACGCGCAAGGTCTCGAATTTCACAAGCGCGGCCGCCTTCAACTCCTCGAGCTTCTTGGTCAGTGCCTTGCTGCCGCCCTGGCCGTCGTCGTCGTCTTCCTCGTCGAAGAAGTCGACGTCTTCTTCGGCGACGTAGTCGTCGGCCTCGCCTTCGGAGACGAAGCCGTCAACGGCCTCCGAGATCTTCATCTCGCCCGAGCCGATGCGGTCGGCGTAGCTGAGGATCTCGGCGATCGTGGTCGGCGACGCACTGATCGCGTACATCATGGCCTGCAGGCCGCCTTCGATGCGCTTGGCGATTTCGATCTCGCCTTCGCGCGTCAGCAACTCGACGGTGCCCATTTCGCGCATGTACATGCGCACCGGGTCGGTTGTGCGGCCGAACTCGGAGTCGACGGTCGAGAGCGCCGCTTCGGCCGCTTCTTCCGCTTCCTCTTCGGTGGCGGTGGTCGTGCCGCCCCCGGCGATGAGCAGTGTGGCCGCATCGGGTGCCTGCTCATAGACCGCGATGCCCATGTCGTTGAGCATCGAGACGATGGCCTCGAGGATCTCGTCGTTCACGAGCTTTTCGGGCAGGTGGTCGTTGATTTCCTGGTG
>JAGWTP010000034.1 GCA_028868895.1 Burkholderiales bacterium | reverse complement strand
GAATACGGTCTGGAAACGTCTTCGGGCGCTGTATGTTGTTCTGTTCAGACGCTGTCTGTTCCCCGGCCACCTCTGTCGCTGTCTGCCCCTACCATCGCATCACAACAAACGGGAGGGCGCGATGCGGTGGTTCTGGCTCTTGGCATGCGTAGCTCCTTGGTCAGCACAGGCGGACACGATCTACCTCTGCAAGGCATACAGCGGCGGCATGTTCTGGTCGAGTGCGTCGTGCAGCCAGCAGAAGGCGACCCTTGATCGCGCCGTGAGCGTCCCCGACAACATGCCGTGGGATCAGAAGGTGGCGATGGGGGAAGCTGCATGGGCGCAAGTTCGGGCGGTTGCCGCACCCCCGCCTCAGGCGGTCGTGATCCAGCAGCAGAACCCACAGGCGTCCCGTCAAGCTGAGTGCGAAAGCCTGCGCGACTCTATTGCGAACCTCGACTCACAGGCGAGGCAGCCTCAGTCGGGACAAATGCAGGACTGGCTCAAGCAGCGGCGACGGGAACTCAGCGATCAGCGATACAGGATGCAGTGCTGAGGGCCTCCGACTTGAAGGGATCGTCGGCTTCGTGAAGAGCGTGGTAAATCATGAACCAGTCCACACTCGGACTCCGCCCGTGCCCGTAGGTCGAGCCACGATTTCAACGGTGGTCCCGCCGACAGGAATCGAACCTGTATTTGCCGCTTAGGAGGCGGCCGTTCTGTCCATTGAACTACGGCGAGAGCGCGAGGATTTTCGCATGCAGGTTTTCGGCGCCGGCGCGGTCAATTCCAGCGCCACGCCCAGACCGCGTCGAGCGAGTTGTCCACGCCCGACTGCGCGCGCAGCGTGAAGCGCTGGGCGATGCGGTAGACGATCTGGAAGCCGCCGGCGGTGGCGTTCAGGCCACGTTCGTAGCCGACGTACCAGCGCTGCGACAGTTGCTTGCCGAGCGCGACGACGGTCTGGCGCACGGCGCCGGTCGACTGCCGAACGGAGACATCGGCCAGGCCGAGTGCCTGGGTCAGCGGGTTCGACATGGCGCCGCCTTCGCCGGCGAGCAGCGCGAGTGCGGCGCGTTGCAGCAGCGCGGTGTCGGTGCTGCCCAGTGCGTCGCTGGCACGGCCCATCACGAGCCAGCTGAGCATGTCGATCTCGGACAGCGCGGGGTCCGAGAACAGCCGCACGTGCGGGTTGGCGGCGTAGCCGCTGATCGCCACGCCGACGCGCACGTCCAGGTTCGGGCGGGTGGCCTCGATGTCCAGCCGCGGGTCGCCGACCGGGCCGTTGAAGGTGATCAGGCCACGGTCGATGCTGAGCTTCTGGCCGTAGGCGGCATAGGTGCCGTCGGCGGTGCGCACCGTGCCGTCGACGGCCAGGCGACCGCCCGGCGAGCTGATGTGCAGCTCGCCGCGCAGCCCGGTGTCCAGCCCGCGCCCGCGCAGGCGCAGCCGCTCGCCCAGCCCGACGGTCAGGTTCAGCGCCACCGTGCGCACGGGCGTCGCCGCGATGGCCGGTGACGCCGCTGCCGAAGCCGTTGCCGACGCCGCTGCCGAAGCCGCCGCGGCCGGCGAGATCGCGCCCCGGGCGCGCACCACCTCGACGTCGGACGACAGCGTCGGCGCGTCGCTGCGGGTGTAGTCGATCAGCCCTTCGTCGACGTTGAACCGGCCGTCGAACGCGAGCGTCTTGCGGTCGAGCTGCAACTGCCCCGAGCCGCTGGCGACGATGCGCCGGTCGACGCGGCCGAGCAACTGGAACTTGTCGGCGCTCACGCTGAGCTCGGCCTTCGGCGTGGCGCCCAGGCTGGCGCTGCCTTCGAGCTTGAGGCTGCCGCTGCCCCCCTTCGCGGTGAAGCGTTCGATGCGCGCGGTGTCGCCCTGCAGGCGGATCGCCAGGTCGCCGTCGTTCACGTTCACGCCTTGCAGAAAGTTGCGCACCGACAGCCGCTGGCCGTCGATCTCGCCGGTGTATTCGGGCGCGCCGAAGCGCCCGCCGATGCTGGCGCTGGTGTGCAGCGCGCCGCCCAGGCGCCAGCCCGGCGGCACCCACGGGCCCCAGGTGCCGAGGTCGGCCACGCGCAGCTCGAGCACGCCCTGGATCGGCGCATCGGCGCCGGGCCAGGTGGCCTGCGGCGCGGTGTGCACCACCACCGCACCGGCGGCCACACCGAGCGTCGTGCCGGCCAGTCCCTGCGTGAAGTTCCAGACGCCGTGGTCGGCGCTCAGGCCCAGGCGCAGGTCGGTCAGGCCGAGCGCGGTGGTGCCGAGTTCGTCGGTCACGGTGAGGTCGCCGGCGCGGCGCTCGACCACGATGTCGGCGCTGAAGCCGGGCGCCGGTGCCGCGGTGGTGTGCAGCTTGAGGTGGCCGGCCACGGTGAGGTCGCCGCCCCAGCCGAAATCGGGTTGCGCCCGCGCCAGCAGCGGCGCGATGCGCAGTGGCTCCAGTTCGGCGTCGGCGTCGAGCTGCGCGTAGCCGCCGGGCGAGCTCGCCGCCTGCCAGGCGATGCGGCTCCAGCGCAAGGCCGCGCCGAGCACCTCGGCGCGGCCGGGCTGCACGGTGGCGCGCAGCGGGCCACCGGCCCAGAGGGCTTCGAGCGTCACGTCGGCGGTTTGCAGCAGCGGTGCCGCGCCGGCGGCGTTGCTGCGCAGCTCGAGCCGCTGGACCGTGCCGTGCCAGCCGGCGAGGGCCGCACCACCGCGATCGATGAACCCGCCTTGGGCTTGCAGCACGGCCAGCGTGCGCGCGCCGCCGGCGGGGGCCGGTGGCGCCGCGCCCGATTGCAGCGTCTCGGCCCAGGCCGGCGGGCGGGCTTTCGACTCGGCCTGCAGCGACAGCGTGTGGGCGCGCCCGGTGCCTGAAAGTTGCAACTGCAACGATTCGAGCGACGGGCCCGGCGCCGCGCCGCGAAACAGGCTCGCCTGGCTGAGCGTGGCCTGCGCGTCGAGCGGTGCGCCGGCCGAGCTGCCCAGGCGCCAGTGCGCCTGCGCCTGGGCCACGCGGAGCGGGCCGACGCGCAACGCCTGCGCCTCGAGCCGGCCGCTGCTGGCCAGCGCCGGCCAGCGCCCGCTGACATGCGCGCTGGCGTGCAAGGTGCCGGCCAGCGTGGCGTCGGTGCCGGCCGGCTGGAACAGCCTGTACAGCGGCGCCAGCCGCTGCAGCGCGGTGCCATCGGCGCTCAGGTCCCAGGCGTCGCCGGCCCCGCTGCCGGTCGTGCCCAACTGGCCGGTGGCACGCAGCGTGTTGCCGTCGGCGTCGAGCCGCAGCGCGAGCCGCGCCTGCGCGCCGCTGCCGCTGCCGCTGCGCAGCGTGGCCTCGCCGGCCAGCGGCACGCCGGCGAGCAGGCTCTTGTCGAGCGTGATCGTCGCCGCGCCGCGCAGTGCGGCCAGGCGCTCCGTGAGCGGCCGGTCGGCGGCCAACGCGGACACGCTCAAGTCGACGCTGCCGCGCGCATTCAGACGGTTGGGGGCGGCGCGCCACGCAGCGTCGCTGCGCCCGGGCCACCAGAGCGCGGGGTCGAAGTCGATCAGCGTGCCCTGCGCCTTGACGACCCAAGCCGCCACGCTCGACGCGCGCACGGCCACACCGGCGAGCGACGCACGCGCGCCGCCGGCCCGGGCCTGCAGCGCGCGCAACTCGAAGCGATCGGCGCCCAGGCCGGCGTCGAGCGTCAGCCGCACTTCGCGCGCCGGGGCGAGCTCGGCGAGGTGACCGGCCAGCTCCGCCTTCAGCTCGATGCGGTTGCCGGCCACCGCACTGCCGGCGAGCGTCAGCGGCCCGCTCAGTGGCATGGCCGGAGCGCGGGCGTCGAGCAGCGACGGCTGCAGCGCGTGCAGCGTCGCGGCCAGGTTCCAGCCGTCGGGCGACCAGCGGCCGGCACCGGTCACGCGCCCGGCGCTGGCCTGGATGGTGCCCAGGTCGGCATCGAGCGCGCGCAGCGTCAGTTCGCGCGGCCGGTCCGGGCGCGCGGCGAGTTCGAGCGTCAGGCGGCGCAGCGGCAAGCGGCCCTCGTTCCAGCGGCCGGCCAGCGTGTTGGTGACGCTGAGCATCACCTGCGCCGGGCGATCGGCTGCGGTGCTGGTGGCCTGCGCCGCGAGCGTGAGCGCGGTCACCGGCGCGCTGCTGCCGAACGCCGAGAGGTCGAGCGCCGTGGCACTCGCCTGCAACTCGCCCAGCGGCCACGGCGCGAACGGGTGCAGCGTGGCGCGCAGGTCGAGCGACTGGGCCGCCCGCCCGGGCGCCGGCGCGGCGCGCAGCGTGGCCAAGAGCACCGGCGACGCCAGCGGCCCGGCGAGCGAGGCGCCTGCGCTCCAGGCCGGCAAGGCCTTGCCGCCTTGCTGGGCCAGGCCGATCGCGGCGCGCAGCGTCAGTGGTGCGCGGGTCGCCACCCGCGCCTCGCCGCTGAGCCGCAGGCGGTCCCAGCCCAGCGTGAGATGGTCGATGCGGTGCTCGGCGCCCGCCCCGGCGCCGAGGTGCACGCGCGCGTCGAGATCACGCACCGGTTGCGCACCGAGCGCGGCGGCGTGCAGCTCGTCGATGTGCAGCGAGCCCAACACCAGTTCGATCGGCAGCCGCAGCGTGGTGGGGGCTGATCTCGGCGCACCGCTCGGCGTGGTGGTGGTCGCCACATCGACGCGGCGCACCGTGACCGCATCGATGGCGACGCGCAGCCACAGCGGCGCCGGCGCCCGCGTGATCGCCAGGCCACGCCAGCCCACGCCGGCGAGCGTGACGGTGGCGCCACCGCCGGGCAGGCGCACGACCAGGCGCTGCGCCTGAAAGTCGCCGAGCAGCACGCCCTGCGGCGCCTCGACCTGCACCCCCGGCAGCACCGACAACAACCACGCACTGCCGCGCTCGGTGCGCGCGCTCCACCACGCGGCGAAAACCAGCGCGACCAGCAGCACGAGCCCGGCGAGCAGCGCCACCGCGAGCGTGCGCCACGCGTGGCGCAGCGGCCGCCGCGGTGCTTGCACGGGTGCCGGTGCGTCGGTGATCGGGGTGCCGGGTTCGTCCATCAGTACGCGATCCCCACGCTCAGGTGCACGCGCACCGCGTGCACCTGTTGGCCATACGCCAGATCGACGCGCAGCGGCCCGACGGGGCTGCGCCAGCGCAGACCCACGCCGTAACCCAGCGCGGGTTTGAAGTCGATCCAGCGGTCGGCGGCATTGCCGGCATCGACGAACGCCGCCCACCAGTAGGCCGGGTAGGCGGGCGAGATCGGCCGCGCCACTTCGAGGCTCGCCGTCAGCAGCGTGCGCCCGCTGGTGACCACGCCGTCGACGACCGGGCCGAGCGTGCGGTAGCCGTAGCCGCGCACCGAGTCGTCGCCGCCGGCGCGGAACAGCAGGGTGTCGGGGATGCCGATCGCGCTGTGGGCGAAGACCTCGCCGGCCTCGAGGCGCGCGGTGCCGTACCAGGCGTCGCCGAGCGGCCGGTACCAGGTCAGGCGCGAGTAGGCGCGCGCGAACGGGCCGCGCGCGTCGAGCGTCGGTGCGCCGGCCGCGGCCAGCGTGCCGCGCGCGTAGCCGAGCGCGGCCTGCGCCGACGCGGTCAGCCCGCGCGTGGGCAACAGCACGCTGTCGAGGTCGCGGTAGACCCACTGGTAGTTGTACGAGGCGGCGTCGGCCTGGCTCGTCAGCACGTCGCTGTCGACGCGCGCATGCGCCAGCTCGCCGAAGTACAGGCGTTCGATGCGCGGCGTGTCCTGCGTGCGGCCGATGCGCGCGTTCCAGTCGCGCAGCAACTGGCCGTTGGTGCGCAGGTGCGAGGTGCTGCCCGAGACCAGGTTGCGATACAGGCCGTCGAGCGGGTAGGAGGTCAGGTCGCCTTGCCAGGTCTTTTGCTCGGGGCCGAGCGCGAGCTTGTTGTGGGCGATCCAGCGGCTGCCGAACAGGCGGCGCTGGGTGAACTCGACGGTCGCACGCGCGCCGGTGTTGCCGCTGTAGCCCAGGCCTACCGTGGTCTGGTGCAGCGGCTGCTCCTTCACGTGCACCAGCACCGGCGCCGCGCCCGCGCTGGCCGGCGCGGCGTCGAGCTCGACCGACGCGCCCTCGAACAGGCCGACCTTCTGCAGCCGCTCCTGGAAGTCGAGCAAGGTCTTCTCGGTGTACGGATCGCCGGGCGCGAAGTTGGCGAGCCGGCGCACCGCGGATTCGTCGTAGCGAGACAGGCCGTCGATGTGGATCGCGCCGAGCCGGTACAGCGGGCCGCTGTCGATCACCATCTCAAGAGTCACGCGGTTGTCGACCGCATCGACGCGCGCACGGGTGCTGCGCCACGAGGCCGCCGCGTAGCCGTCGGCGCGCAGCCGCACGAGCGTGCCGGTCTTGGCCTGCACCCAGGCGCTCTCGCGAAAGGCGTCACCGGCGCGCAGCGGCCACCGGGCCCGCAGGGTGTCGAGCTCGTGCTGCGCGGCGGCGTTGCCGGCGGCCGCAGCGGTCTGCAGTGCGCCGGTGGCGTCGAGGCTGAACGCCGTCACCGTGGCGACCGGCCCGGGGTCGACCACCATGCGCAGCAGCCGCAGCCCGGCGGCGTCGGTGCCGATGCGCTCGACCGTGACCTCGGCGTTGAAGTAGCCGGCGGTTTCGAGCAGCGCCCGCGCCTGCGCCGGCGCTGCCCTGCGCAAGCGCTCGAGTTCGGCGTCGTTGACGCCTTCGGTGGCCGGGGCGTTCTGGAACCGGGCCAGGTCGAGGTAGTCGGTGAGCAGCTTGCGCAGTGCGCCGGGGGCCTGGATCTCGAGGCGGTACTCGGCCCGGGTGGGCACGCCGGAGGCGGCTGCGCCGGGGGGCTGTGCCTCGGCCTTGTCCGCCGCGAACGGCAGGTGCGCGCAGCCGGCCACCACCAGTGCCGAAATCGCGGTGAGGGCGGCGAGCGCGGTGCGCAGCCGCCGCGCCGCGGTCATTTGCTCAGCAGGCGCATGGCCCCTTCGAGCCCGGCGAGGGTGAGCGGGAACATGCGCTGGCTCATCAGTTGCTGGATCACCGCGATGCTTTGCCGGTAGCCCCACACGCCCTGCGGCTCGGGGTTGATCCAGGCGAACTTCGGGAACGCGTGGGTGAGGCGCTGCAGCCATTCGGCGCCGGCTTCCTCGTTGTTGTATTCGACGCTGCCGCCGGGCTGCAGGATCTCGTACGGGCTCATGGTCGCGTCGCCGACGAAGATCAGCTTGTAGTCCTTGTTGTACTTGCGAATGATGTCCATGGTCGGGAACTTCTCGCTGTAGCGGCGCCGGTTGTTCTTCCACATGAAGTCGTAGACGCAGTTGTGGAAGTAATAGAACTCCAGGTGCTTGAACTCGCTCTTCGCGGCGGAGAAGATCTCCTCGACGCGGTGGATGTGCTCGTCCATCGTGCCGCCCACGTCCATCAGCAGCAGCACACCCACCTTGTTGTGGCGCTCGGGCACCATCTTGATGTCGAGCCAGCCGGCGTTCGCCGCGGTGCAGCGGATCGTGTCGTCGAGGTCGAGCTCGTCCTGGGCGCCTTCGCGCGCGAAGCGGCGCAGCCGCCGCAGCGCGACCTTGATGTTGCGCGTGCCGAGCTCCAGGCTGTCGTCGTAGTCCTTGAACTGGCGCTGGTCCCAGACCTTCACCGCGCTCTTGTTGCGGCTCTTGTCCTGGCCGATGCGGATGCCCTGCGGGTTGTAGCCGTAGGCGCCGAACGGGCTGGTGCCGCCGGTGCCGATCATCTTGTTGCCGCCTTCGTGGCGCTCCTTCTGCTCCTCGAAGCGCTTCTTCAGCGTCTCCATCAGCTCGTCCCAGCCCATCTTCTCGATCGCGGCCTTTTCTTCGGCGCTGAGCTCGAGTTCGAGGTTCTTGCGCAGCCAGTCGAGCGGCACGTCCTGCGTGAAGTCGGTGAGCATCTCGACGCCCTTGAAGTAGGCGGCGAAGGCGCGGTCGAACTTGTCGAAGTTGGCTTCGTCCTTGACCAGCGCGGTGCGCGCGAGGTAGTAGAACTTGGTCGTGGTCGGCCCGCTCGTGTCGGCGGCGTTGGCCGGGTCGGCGTCGAGCACGCCGGCCTGGATCGCTTCGAGCAGCATCAGGTACTCCTTGACCGAGACCTTCAGCTTGGCGGCACGCAGCGTGAAAAAGAAGTTGATCAACATGGCGGTCGGCGGGGCAGGGCGGTGCAGCTATTGTGCCGACTGGCTCGCCACGCGGCGCGGGCCGGTGCGCGCGGCAATTGGGCGCGGCAATCGGGTGCGGCAATCGGGTGCGGCAATCGGGTGCGGCGCGATCAGCCGTCGCGCGGCGCCCGGCTGAGTTCGTTGTTGGCCGTGACCAGCACGTCCAGCATGCGCATGAACTCGGCCCGTTCGGCCTTGGCCAGCGGCTCGAGCATGCGCTGCTGGGCGCGCAGCATGTCGGGCACCAGCGCGCCGAGCAGCGCGCGGCCGTCGTCGGTGAGGGTGAGCCGGCGCACGCGGCGGTCGTCGGGCGACGCGCTGCGCAACAGCAGGCCGCGCGACTCCAGGCGGTCGAGCACACCGGCGATCGTCGAGGTGTCCAGGCCGATGCTGCGTGCCAGCGTGCGCTGGTCGATGCCCGGCGCGTCGGCCACAGATTGCAACGCGGCGTACTGCACCGGCGTGACGCCGTGGGCCCCGGTCTCCTGCAGGAAGATCGCCACCGCGATCTGGTGCAGGCGCCGGATGGAGTGGCCGGGCAGGCCGTGCAGGTCCACCGCTTTCGTCTTCGACTTCTTCATGCCAGCCTCCGTCTGATGCGGGAAAACCCTGATGCACTATGGTTCATGTCATCACTACACTGATCGTAAGTGTACTGATGTTCAGTTCGCATTGGCAAAGGAAAGTCCCGTGGTCACTCGTCACGCTTCGCTTCCGGTCCTGGTGGCCGGCGGCGGCATCGGTGGTCTGGCGGCGGCGCTGGCGCTCACGCGCCAGGGCCTGAGCGTGACAGTGCTCGAGCAGGCGCCCGAGCTCGGCGAGATCGGCGCGGGCATCCAGCTCGGCCCGAACGCGTTCGCGGCGTTCGACGCGCTCGGCATCGGCGCGACCACGCGCGCGCTGGCCGTCTACACCGACGAGATGGTGATGCACGACGCGCTCGACGAATCGCTGGTCGGCCGCATTCCCGTGGGCGAGGCCTTCCGCCAGCGCTTCGGCAACCCGTATGCAGTGATCCACCGCGCCGACGTGCACCTCTCGCTGCTCGAGGCGGCGCGCGCCAGCGGCCGCATCGAGGTGCTCACTCGCACGCCGGTGGCACGCGTCGAGCAGGACGCCGCCGGCGTCACCGTGGTCGATGCCCATGGCGGCACGCACCGCGGCCAGGCCTTGATCGGCGCCGACGGCGTCAAGTCGGCGGTGCGCGCGCAGTACGTCGGCGATGCGGCGCGGGTCTCGGGGCACGTCGTGTACCGCGCCGTGGTCGACCGAAAGGACTTTCCCGCCGACCTGCAGTGGAACGCCGCCAGCATCTGGGTCGGCCCCAATTGCCACCTGGTGCACTACCCGCTGCGCGGCGGCGAGCAGTACAACGTGGTGGTCACGTTCCACAGCCGCCGGCAGGAGGAGTGGAGCGTGACCGAAGGTTCGGCGCAGGAGGTGCAGGGCTATTTCGAGGGCATCTGCCCGCGCGCGCGCCAGTTGATCGATCTGCCCAAGAGCTGGAAGCGCTGGGCCACCGCCGACCGCGAACCGATCGGCCAGTGGACCTACGGCCTCGCGACGCTGCTCGGCGACGCCGCGCACCCGACGCTGCAGTACCTCGCGCAAGGCGCCTGCATGGCGCTCGAAGACGCGGTGACGCTGGGCGAGGCGCTGCGCGTGCACGGCAACGATTTCGCAAAAGCCTTCGACCACTACCAGCGCTCGCGCGTCGCCCGCACCGCGCGCATCGTGCTGTCGGCGCGCGAGATGGGCCGCATCTTCCACGCCAAGGGCGTCGAGCGGCTGGTGCGCAACGAGCTTTGGAAGGGCCGCACGCCCGAACGCTTCTACGATGCGCTCGAATGGCTCTATGGCTGGCGGGTCGAGAACTGCCTGGCCGCGTGAGCCGCGCGCGCCCGCCAACCGTCCCGATATCCCGAACCATTCCGAACCATTCCGAACCGATCCTGCTGGAGATTCCCGATGAGCCTGGTCTTCGAACCCGAACCCCGCGTCACCGTCCCGGTGACCGGCACCGCCGCCCTGTTCCCGGTGCGCCGCGTCTACTGCGTCGGCCGCAATTACGCGGCGCATGCGCGCGAGATGGGCTTCGATCCCGACCGCGAGCCGCCGTTCTTCTTCTGCAAGCCCGACAACGCGATCGTCGCCGTGCCGCACGGCCAGACCGCATCGATCGCCTACCCGTCGCAGAGCACCGACTTCCAGCACGAGATCGAGCTGGTCGTGGCGATCGGCAAGGCCGGGCGTGACATCCCCGTCGAACAGGCCCTGGACCACGTGTACGGCTACGCCGTGGGCCTGGACATGACGCGCCGCGACCTGCAATTGCGCGCCCGCGACAAGGGCCGGCCGTGGGAGCTGGGCAAGGCCTTCGACGCATCGGCACCGATCGGGCCGATCGTCCCGGTGGCTGCGATCGGCCACCCGGCCGCCGGCGCCGTGTGGGTGCAGGTGGACGGTGCCGACCGCCAGCGCAGCGACATCGCCAAGCTGATCTGGTCGGTGGCCGAAGTCATCGCCAACCTCTCGACCTACTTCGAACTTCGCCCCGGCGACCTGATCTACACCGGCACGCCCGAAGGCGTCGGCAAGGTCGAGCGCGGCCAGACGATGGTCGGCGGCATCGACGGCCTGGGCGAGTTGCGCGTCAAGGTGGTCTGAACATGACGACCGGGGCGATTCGCCTGCACGGCTTCTTCAACAGCTCGGCGTCGTACCGCGTGCGCATCGCGCTCAACCTGAAGGGGCTGGCGTGGGGGCATGTCGGCGTGAACATCCGCAGCGGCGCGCAGAACGCACCGGCCTACCGCGCGCTCAACCCGCAGGCGCTGGTGCCCACGCTCGAGGTCGGCGGCCATCGCATCACGCAGTCGCTCGCCATCATCGACCACCTCGACCGGCTGCAGCCCGCACCGCTGCTGGTGCCGCCCGACGGCGCCGCGCGCGACCGCGTGCTCGAGATCGCGCAGCTCATCGCCTGCGACATCCACCCGCTCGGCAACCTGCGCGTGCTCAAGCACCTGACCGGCGCGCTGGCGTTGAGCGAGGCCCAGAAGTACGCCTGGATCGCACATTGGGTCGGCCTGGGCTTCGACGCGCTCGAAGCGCTGCTGGGCGCCACCGACACCGGCCACTGGTGCGTGGGCGGCGCGCCGACGCTGGCCGACTGCTGCCTGGTGCCGCAGGTGGCCAACGCGCGCCGCTCCGGCATCGACATCGCCCGCTGGCCCCGCATCGCGCAGATCGACGCGCAGGCCCGCCGGCATCCCGCCTTCGAGGCCGCCGAACCGCAGCGCCAACCCGACTTCATCCCCGCCTGAAACGCCCCGGAGACCCGCGCATGAACGCTGCCACATCCACCGCCAACCCGACCGCCGCTGCCGCCGCTTCCGGTGCCGTGCAGCGCGAGCGCGAAGCCTTCTACGGCCGCGCCGACACGCAACACCTGGCGCCCCTGTGGACGCGGCTGAGAAGCCTGGTGCCCGAGGCACCCACCCCCGTCGGCGTGGCCCACCGCTGGGCCTATGCCGACGTGCGGCCCTACGTGCTCGAATCGGCCGCGCACATCAGCGCCCGCGAGGCCGAGCGGCGCGTGATGATCCTGGAGAACCCGGGCCTGAAGGGCAGCTCGCAGATCACCAACTCGCTGTACGCCGGGCTGCAGCTGATCATGCCCGGCGAGGTTGCGCCGGCGCACCGCCACACCCAAAGCGCGCTGCGCTTCATCGTCGAAGGCAGCGGCGCCTACACCGCGGTCGACGGCGAGAAGACGACGATGCAGCCGGGCGACTTCGTCATCACGCCGAGCTGGACCTTCCATCACCACGGCCACGAGGGCAGCGGGCCGATGGTCTGGCTCGACGGGCTGGACATCCCGCTGGTCGGCTTCTTCAACGCCACCTTCCGCGAAGACCACCCGCGCGACGAGGCCGAGCTGACGCGCCCCGAGGGCGACGCGCTCGCGCGCTACGGCAGCGGCTTGCTGCCGGTGGGGTACCGCAGTGCCTCGCTCAACTCGCCGGTCTTCAACTACCCGTATGCACGCACCCGCGAGGCGCTGCACGCGCTCACCCGCGCCGGTGCCCCCGACCCGCACCTGGGGCACCTGATGCGCTATGTGAACCCGCTCGACGGCGGCTGGGCCATGCCGACGATGGCGACGACGATCCGCCTGCTGAGCGCCGGCAGCGCGACGCTGCCGTACCGATCCAGCGACAGCGCGATCTTCATCGTCGTCGAGGGCCGCGGCGAAATGCGTGTGGGCGAGCAGCGCTTCGCGCTGACGCCGCACGACGTGGTCGTCGTGCCGGGCTGGATGGCCTACACGCTGCACGCCGCCGACGACCTGGTGCTGTTCTCGTATTCCGACCGCGTGGCGCAGGAGAAGCTCGGCTTCTTCCGCGAACAACGCGGGTAAGCCCTGCCGCCGCGTTGCCGCGGCCTGCCGTTTTTGTTCACGAGCCGCTGCGACACTGTCGATACGCCACGCCCAACCAATCAACCCATGGAGACACGCATGCAACCCAGACGAAAACTGAGCGTCCTCGCCCTCACTCTCGGCACGCTCGCCACGCTCGGCACCTTCGGCGTTTCGGCCCCGGCCTTCGCCGCCGAGCCCCTGAAGATCGGCCTGGTGCTGCCGATGACCGGCCCGTTCGCCGACTACGGCAAGGAGATCGAACACGGCGTGCGCCTGTACCTCGGCGTCAACGGCGACACCGTGGCCGGGCGCAAGGTCGAGCTGATCGTCAAGGACGACAGCCCCGGCACCTCGGGCGACGTCGACAAGCGGCTGGTGCAGGAACTGATCGTCAAGGACAAGGTCGACGTGCTGGCCGGCTTCGCGCTCACGCCGTCGGCGCTGGCGGTGGCCTCGCTCGCCACCGAGGCGAAGAAGCCGATGGTGGTGATGAACGCCGCCACGTCGATCATCACGACGCGCTCGCCGTACATCGTGCGCACCTCGCACACGCTGCCGCAAGACACCGCGCCGATCGCCACCTGGGCGGCGAAGAACAAGATCAAGAAGGTCTACACGCTGGTGGCCGACTACGGCCCCGGCATCGACGCCGAAGGCCAGTTCAAGAAGACCTTCAGCGCCGCCGGCGGCGAGATCGTCGGTGACGTCCGGGTGCCGCTGAGCAACACCGACTTCGCGCCCTACCTGCAGCGCATCAAGGACACCAAGCCCGACGCCGTGTTCCTGTTCCTGCCGCCGGGCGCGCAGACGATCGCCTTCATGAAGGGCTTCGCCGACCGCGGCCTGGCCCAGGCCGGTGTGCGCATCATCGCCACCGGCGACCTCACCGACGAGGACGTCCTCGACGCCATGGGCGACCCGGCGCTGGGCGTGATCACCGCGGGCCACTACGCCCAGTCGCACAAGTCGCCGGAGAACGCGGCTTACACGGCGGCGTACGCCAAGGCCTACCCGAAGGACCGCCCCAACTTCATGTCGGTGGCAGGCTACGACGGCATGCACCTGATCGCCGCGGCGATCACCAAGACCGGCGGCAGCGCCGACGCCGACAAGTTCATCGAGGCCGCCAAGGGCATGAGCTGGATGAGCCCGCGCGGCAGGATCACGATCGACCCGGCCACGCGCGACATCGTGCAGACGGTCTACATCCGCAAGGTCGAGCGCGTCGGCGACAAGCTGCAGAACGTCGAGTTCGATTCGTTCCCGGACGTCAAGGACCCCGGCAAGCCGTGAGCCGCTGAAGGCTCCGACGCGCAAGCGCCGCCGGGCGGCGACTTGCAGCGCGCACGGCACGCCGTGCGCCACCTTCCACGCCAGATGCGGGCCGCACCATGACCATCCTCTTCGACGGCATCGCCTCGGGGCTGCTGCTGTTCCTCATCAGCGTCGGGCTGTCGGTGACGCTCGGGCTGATGAACTTCATCAACCTCGCGCACGGCGCGTTCGCGATGCTCGGCGGCTATGTCTGCGTGGTCCTGTTCAACCGTGTGGGCGTGCCGTTCCTGCTCACGCTGCCGATCGTGCTGGTGGTGTGCGCGGCCGTCGGCGTGGTGCTCGAGCGCACGCTCTACCGGCGCCTGTACGGCGCCTCGCACCTCGACCAGGTGCTGTTCTCGATCGGCCTGGTGTTCATGTCGATCTCGACCGCGAGCTACTTGTTCGGCTCGCAGCAGCAGCCGCTGGAACTGCCGGCCTACCTGCGCGGCGAGTTCAACCTGCCGGGCGCCGACATCGGCATCTACCGCCTGCTGCTGGTCGGGATCGGGCTGACCGTCGCCGCCGCGCTGCAGTGGATGCTCGTGCGCACGCGCTTCGGCGCCGAACTGCGCGCCGCCGTGGACAACCCGCGCGCCGCCCGCGGCCTGGGCATCAACGTCGACCGCGTCTTCAGCATCGCCTTCGCGCTCGGTTCGGCGCTGGCCGGGCTGGGCGGCGCGCTCGGTGTGCAGGCGCTCGGCATGGACCCGGGGTTCCCGATCAAGTACATCGTCTACTTCCTGATCGTCGTCGCGGTCGGCGGCAGCGGCAACATCCTGGGGTCGCTGTACGCCTCGCTGCTGATCGGCATCACCGACGTGGTCGGCAAATACTATTTCCCGCAGGTCGGCGCGTTCGTGATCTACGCGGTGATGGTGGTCACGCTGATCGCGCGTCCGCAGGGCCTGTTCGGCAGGACGGCCGCGCGATGAGCGCCGACAACGCTCGCGATGCCGTGCCGCCCGGGCCGGTGGTCGACCTCGGCCCGCTGCGCCGGGCTTCGCGCTGGCGCGCGCCGGAAGTCGTGTTCTGGCTGCTGCCGGTGCTGGCCTTCTTCGCCTTCCCGCAGAGCCGCCTGCTGCTCAGCCAGATCGCCATCGTCGCGCTGTTCGCGCTGTCGCTGGACCTGATCCTGGGCTACGCCGGCATCATCTCGCTCGGCCATGCGGCGTTCTTCGGCATCGGCGCCTACACCGCCGGGCTGCTCGCCGCGCACGGCATCGGTGACCCGCTGCTGGGGCTGGCCGCGGCGCTCGCCGTCTCGGCGCTGGCGGGGTACGTCACGAGCTTTCTGGTGCTGCGCGGCACCGACCTGACGCGGCTGATGGTGACCATCGGCGTCGGGCTGATGCTCTACGAGGCGGCGAACAAGGCCACCGACTACACCGGCGGCGTCGACGGCCTGCAGGGCATCGTGGTCGGCCCGCTGCTCGGCCGGTTCCCGTTCGACCTGTACGGCTCGACCGCCTACCTCTACGCGCTGGCGGTGCTGTTTGGGCTGTTCTGGATCGCGCGGCGCCTGGTTTATTCGCCGTTCGGCATGAGCTTGCGCGGGATCAAGCAGAACGTGCTGCGCATGCCGGCGCTGGGAACGCCGGTGCACCGCAGGCTGATCGCGGTCTACGTGATCGGCGCGGCCTATGCCGGCGCGGCCGGGGCGCTGCTGACGCAGACGACCCAGTTCGTCTCGATCGACGTGTTCAGCTTCTCGCGCTCGGCCGAGGTCATGCTGATCCTCGTGCTCGGCGGCACCGGCGGCCTGTACGGGGCCCTGCTCGGCACGATCGTGTTCGTGGTCGCGCACGACCGCCTGTCCGATGTCAACCCGCAGTATTGGCAGTTCTGGCTCGGCCTGCTGCTGATCGTCGTCGTGCTGTTCGCGCGCGACGGCATCCTGGGCGCGCTGCGTCGCGTCGGTGCGCGGTGGGGGAGGGTGCGCCCATGAACGGTGCGACCTACGCGCTCCAGACCCGCAACCTCGTCAAGAAGTTCGGCGGCTTCGTTGCCACCGACCACGTGACGCTCAACGTGGCCAGCGGCAGCCGCCACGCGCTGATCGGGCCGAACGGCGCCGGCAAGACGACGCTGATCAACCTGCTCACGGGCTTTCTCGAGCCGACCTCGGGCGCGGTGCTGCTCGACGGCGTCGACGTGACCGCGCTGTCGCAGCACCAGCGCGTCAAGCGCGGCGTGGCGCGCACGTTCCAAATCAACCGCCTGTTCGCCGACATGACGGCGCTCGAGTCGGTGATGCTGGCGGTGTGCGAGCGGCGCGGGCACGGCGCCGCGTGGTGGCGGCCGGTGGGCGCGCATGCGCAGGCACTCGACGAGGCCGCGCAATTGCTCACGCAGCTCAAGCTGGCCGACGTGGCCAACGAGCGCGTGCGCAACCTCGCCTACGGCAAGCAGCGGCTGATCGAGATCGCGCTGGCGCTGGCCGCCAAGCCGCGCGTGCTGCTGCTCGACGAACCGGCCGCCGGGGTGCCCACGCTGGAGAGCCGCGAACTCTTCGAGACCATCGCGCAACTGCCGCGCGAGGTCACGGTCGTGCTGATCGAGCACGACATGGACCTGGTGTTCCGCTTCGCCGACCGCATTTCGGTGCTGGTGGGCGGCGCGATGCTGGTCGAAGACGTGCCGCAGCGCATTGCCGAAAACGCGCAGGTGCGCCAGCTCTATCTCGGCGAGTCGAGCCATGGCTGAACTGCTGCGCATGCAAGACGTCTGGAGCGGCTACGGCGAGGCCGTCGTGCTCGAAGGCATCAGCCTGAGCGTCGAAGAGGGCGACAGCCTGGCGCTGCTCGGGCGCAACGGCATGGGCAAGACCACGCTGATCTCCACGCTGATGGGCGCGGCGCGCCAGACGCGCGGCACGATCCGCTTCGCCGGTCAAGACCTGGCCCACGTGCCCAGTCACCGCCGCGCCCATGCGGGGCTGGGCTGGGTGCCGCAGGAGCGCGACATCTTCGCCTCGCTCAGTGTCGAGGAGAACCTGAGCGTCGTCGCGCGTCCCGGGCCGTGGGACCTGGAGCGCGTGTACGCGACCTTCCCGCGCTTGCTGGAGCGCCGCGCCAACATGGGCAACCAGCTCTCGGGCGGCGAGCAGCAGATGCTGGCGATGGGCAGGGCGTTGATGCTGAACCCGCGCCTGCTGCTGCTCGACGAGCCGCTCGAAGGGCTCGCGCCGTTGATCGCCCAGGACCTGATCCGCGTCGTCGGCGAGATGGTCAAGGAAGGCCGCACCGCCGTGATCCTGGTCGAGCAGCACGCCCGCCAGATCCTGCCGCTGACCCGCCAGGCCGTGGTGCTGGAGCGCGGCCGGGTGGCGTGGCAGGGCGCCAGCAAGACGCTGTCCAGCGAGCCGGGTCTGCTCGATCGGTTGCTCGGGGTTGCAGCGCGCTGAGCGTGGCGGCTGCGAGCCGTCGTGGTGGCACGATGGCCACGACAACGAGACGCTCCCGCACGGCCCACGGTGTGATAACTTTCCTCGCGGCGAGCCCGCACCACCCGTTCGAAGGAAACCTCATGTCCGATCTGTCCGATTTGTCCGCCTCGCCCATCGTCGCCAGTTCGCTGGCCGAGCGGATCGACGCGGCCGTGCAGGCCATCGAACCGCAGGTGATCGCCTGGCGGCGCGACTTTCACGAGCACCCGGAACTCGGCAACCGCGAATTCCGGACCGCGGGCATCGTCGCGGAGCACCTGCGCCGGCTCGGCCTCGACGAGGTCCGCACCGAGGTCGCCCACACCGGCGTGGTCGGCCTGCTGGTGGGCGGGCTGCCGGGCCCGGTGGTGGCGCTGCGCGCCGACATGGACGCGCTGCCCGTCACCGAGGAGGTCGACCTGCCGTTCGCGTCGAAGGTGCGCGCCACCTGGAACGGTGAGTCGGTGGGCGTGATGCACGCCTGCGGCCACGACACGCACACCGCCATCCTGATGGGCGTGGCCGAGGTGCTCGCCGGGTTGCGCGCGGGTTTGCGCGGCTCGGTCAAGTTCATCTTCCAGCCGGCCGAGGAACTGCCGCCCGAGGGCGAGGAGGGCGGCGCCAAGATGATGATCGAGCAGGGCGCATTGGCAGGCCCGAAACCGCACGCGATCTTCGGTCTGCACGTGACCTCGAGGCTGCCGGTCGGGGTGATCGGCTACCGCCCCGGGCCGACGATGGCCAGCGCCGACAACCTCACGATCACCGTGCACGGCCGCCAGACGCACGGCGCGATGCCCTGGCTCGGCGTCGACCCGATCGTCACTGCCGCGCAGGTGGTTCTCGGCCTACAGACGGTGGTCAGCCGCGAGCTCGACCTCACGCGCGAGCCGGCGGTGGTGACGATCGGCACGATCCGCGGCGGCGTGCGCGAGAACATCATCCCCGACTCGGTCGAGATGCGCGGCACGATCCGCAGCTTCGACGAGGCGATGCGCGACGACATCCACGAGCGCGTGACCTACCTGGCGCAGGCCATCAGCCGCGGCTCGCGCGCCGGCTGCACGGTGTGCATCCGCAAGAACTACCCGGTGACCGTGAACGACCCGCAACTCACCGAGGCGATGCAGCCCACGCTCGGCCGCGTCGCCGGCGCGCAGCACCTGATGCTGGTGCCCAAGGTCACCGGGTCGGAGGACTTCTCGTTCTTCCAGCAGGTCGTGCCGGGCCTGTTCATCTTCGTCGGCATCACGCCACCCGGCACCGACCCCGACAAGGCCGCGCCCAACCATTCGCCGCGCTTCCACGTCGACGAGCGCGGCCTGGCGCTGGGCGTGCGCGCACTGGCGCACCTGGCCTGCGATTTTCTGGAGTCCGGCGTTGCCGCAAACATGGACACCACTATCGTTGGTGAACGCTGAATAGGCATGTTCAATGTGGCGCATTGGCCGTTTGTATTGGCTGGCTTGCGGGCGCTGGAGTAAGGTCGCAGGTGCCGGGCGCCGAAGCGGAATCGTTTCGGCGTCCGACGCAGTTCCACTCACCAGGAGACCGACATGGGCTTGAAAGGATCGAAAACCGAGCAGAACCTGAAAGACGCTTTCGCGGGCGAATCTCAGGCGAATCGGCGCTATCTGTATTTCGCAAACAAGGCCGACATCGAGGGCCAGAACGACGTGGCCGCGCTGTTCCGCTCGACCGCCGAGGGTGAGACCGGGCACGCCCACGGCCACCTCGAGTTCCTCGAAGCGGTGGGTGACCCCGCCACCGGGCTGCCGATCGGCTCGAGCCGCCAGAACCTTGCCTCGGCCGTGGCCGGCGAGACCCACGAGTACACCGACATGTACCCGGGCATGGCCAAGCAGGCGCGTACCGAAGGCTTCGACGAGATCGCCGACTGGTTCGAGACGCTGGCCAAGGCCGAACGCTCGCACGCCAACCGATACATCAAGGCACTCGAAGCGCTGGTCGATTGACCGACCTGCCCACGCTTGCCGAACAGGGGGCTTCGTGCCCCTTGTTCATTGACGAAACGCCATTTCGCCCCGAGACCCCACCATGACGACCCGCGAAGGCAACCTCGAAGCGCCGACCCGCCACCCGGTGGACTGGAAGAACCCCGAGTTCTACGACCAGGCCGCGTGCGAGACGGAACTGGAGCGCGTGTTCGACATCTGCCACGGCTGCCGCCGCTGCGTCAGCCTGTGCCACGCGTTCCCGACGCTGTTCGACTTGATCGACGCCACCGCCGACGGCGAGGTGCACGAGGTCGACAAGGGCAAGTTCTGGAGCGTGGTCGACCAGTGCTACCTGTGCGACCTGTGCTACATGACCAAGTGCCCGTACGTGCCGCCGCACCCGTGGAACCTGGATTTCCCGCACACGATGCTGCGCGCCAAGGCGATCAAGTTCAAGAACGGCGAGGTCGGTGCCGGCGAGAAGCTGCTGGCCTCCACCGACACGCACGGCCAGTTCGCCGGCATTCCGGTGGTGGTGCAGGCGGTCAATGCGTTGAACAAGACCCGGCCGGTGCGCAAGGTGCTCGACAGCGCGCTGCACGTGCACCCCGACGCCTGGCTGCCCGAGCTGGCCACGAAGCGCTTCCGCTGGAGCGCCGAGAAGGCCGACGCCGCCACGCCGGTCGTGAACGGCGAGCGCACGCCCGGCAAGGTCGCGATCTACTCGACCTGCTACGTCAACTACAACGAGCCCGGCATCGGGTTCGACCTGATCAAGCTGCTGCGCCACAACGGCATCGCCTACACGATCGTCGAGAAGGAAAGCTGCTGCGGCATGCCCAAGCTCGAGCTCGGCGACCTGGACGGCGTGGCGAAGCACAAGGAAGCGAACATTCCGGTGCTGGCCAGGTACGCCAGGGAGGGCTACGCGATCCTGGCCGCGATCCCGTCGTGCACGCTGATGTTCAAGCAGGAGCTACCACTGCTGTTCCCCGACGACGCCGACGTGAGACTCGTTCAGGAGGCGATGTTCGACCCCTTCGAGTACCTGATGGCGCGCCACAAGGACGGCCTGCTCAAGCTCGATTTCAAGGGCGCGCTGGGCAAGGTGAGCTACCACATCCCGTG
This sequence comes from Burkholderiales bacterium, assembly GCA_028868895.1. Taxonomy (GTDB): domain Bacteria; phylum Pseudomonadota; class Gammaproteobacteria; order Burkholderiales; family Burkholderiaceae_C; genus LMDS01. Next base: position 16,368 of record JAGWTP010000034.1, on the reverse strand, counting down.
CCACGGCCGGGTGCAGAAGATCGGCAAGAAGACCGAGGAGCTGTTCAAGCTGATCGGCCAGACCGTGCCGGTGCAGCTCAACACGGTGGAGCGCTGCTCGGGCCACGCCGGCACCTACGGCGTCAAGACCGCGTTCCACCCGATCGCGATGAAGATCGGCAAGCCGGTGTTCAAGGCGATGGCCAAGGACGCGCCCGACTACATCAGTTCCGACTGCGCGCTGGCCGGCCACCACATCGCGCAGGGCATGGCCGAGAACGGCTTGCCGGCGGCCACGCTGCAGCACCCGCTGAGCCTGGTTCGCATCGCCTACGGATTGGAATGAACATGACCATCACCAAGGAAAACCTGATGACGCTGGAGGCCTACGCGAAGGTCCGCAAGAGCAGCCTGCCCGCGGCCATCGCGCACCGCAAGCTTCGCACCGTGCACCTGGGCGAGCACGTCAGCGTGCAGTTCGAGGACGAGGCCACGATCCGGCGCCAGATCCAGGAGATGCTGCACATCGAGAAAATCTTCGACGAAGAAGGCATCCGCGGCGAGATCGACTCCTACCTGCCGCTGGTGCCCTCGGGCAGCAACTGGAAGGCGACGATGCTGATCGAGTACCCCGACGTCCACGAGCGCAAGCGCGAGCTGGCGCGGCTGATCGGCATCGAAGACCGCATGTTCGTCGAGGTCGAGGGCCATGCGCGCCTCTACGCCATCGCCGACGAAGACATGGACCGCGAGAACGCCGAGAAGACCTCGGCGGTGCACTTCCTGCGCTTCGAGTTCGGCAAGGCCGCGCGCGAGGCGGTGCGGGCGGGCGCGGTGGTCAAGCTCGGCTGCGACCACACCCACTACCCCGCGCACACCGTGATCGCCGCCGAGACGCTGGCGAGCCTGGCGGGCGACCTGAAGTAGCCGCGGCGCGGTGCGGGCGTCAGCGCCCGGCCATGCCGAAGGCGTGGCTCCACGACAGTTCGACGATCGGGCTGGCGCCGCCGCCGCGCAGCGGGCGCGTCGCGCCCAGGCCGGCGCGCCACTCGCCGAGCCGGCTCGGTGACCAGCTGGCCCAGACCAGGCCTTGCGTGATCGCGCCGCCGGAAGTCGCCACGCCGCCACCGCCGGCCGCGCCGACCAGCGCTTCGGCGCCGAGCCGCCACGACGATCGCGGGCTCGTCGCGACGCCGGCTCCGAACAGGCCCACCGAATAGGCGCCGGCGCCACCCGCGTAGGCGCTGTGCGCCTGGCCGCTGAGGTAGAAGTGCTCGTCCAGGTAGCGGTTGAGCTTCAGGCCGATGGTGTCGAGCGGCTGGCGCGTGCCGTCGCGGCGTTCGACGCGAACAACGTGTTGAAGCGCGGCAACCCATTCGGTGCGCACCACCGTGCCGGGCGAACTGCGGCGTCCGTCGAAGCCGGGTTCGAGGTCGATGCCGAGCCACACCTGCGCTTCGCGCGCCCGCAGCGGGCTGCGCACGCCGCGAACCATGCCGAACTCGCCGCCCAGCGTCCAACCGGGCGCGGGGCTCCACGCCATCGTCGCCGCGGCCTTGCCGATCAGGCCGCCGCCGGTGGGCACCGCGCCGCCGCCGGCCAGCCCGGCACCCAGGCGCACACCGACCCGCCACGATGGCAGCGGCGCAACGCTGTAGGCGCCGCTGCCCAGGATCTCCATGTAGCCGGTGGCGTCGCCCTTGGCGGCCGCGGCGGCCTCGAGGCCCCAGGCCAGCCCGTCGGTGGATGAGCGGCGTTCGGCGCGGGCACCGGCCAGGCCGATGTGGCGCGCACTGCCGTCGGCGAACCGGTAGCTGGTGGCGGTGGCGGCGATGCGGTCGAAACCCAGGCCGGTCGATGCGCCCCATGCCGCGGCCGAGTTCGATCCGGTGTCAGCGTCGGTGAAATACCCGAACTCGCCGCGCCAGGCGAGCGCCAGGCCGACTTGCTGGCTGGCGATCTGCCCGCTCGGAAACCGCACCGAGGACCATGACAGTCCGGCCTGCAGCGTCGGCCCCAGGTCTTTCCACAACGTGACCGCCGGGCGCAGCATCAGCCCGCCGCCCACGGGCGCTGCGGCACCACCGCCGCCACCCGCAAACAAACCGGCGGCCAGCGACACGCTGTCGGCCAGCTGCCACCGATGCTGCAGTTCGACGCCGCCGACGAACAAACCGCCGCGCCGCCCGCTGGCGGCACCGTACACCGCGGGCCCCACGGCCCAGTCGCTGCCGATGTCGAACAGCAACGTGCCGCCGGCCAGCCCCATGTGCTCGCCTTGCGGCAAGCGCACGGTTTCAAAGCCGAACGAGGTCGCGATCGGCAGCGAAGCCATTCCAGCCGAGCCGCTCTGCGCCTGCCCGATGCACGGCCACTGCAGCATGGCGACGAGCGCGATCAAGGTGATCGGGCGCCGGCGCGTCGACGGGCGGTGCCGGGCGAGGATGAGGGTCATCATGGGGGTCGCAGGCGGGTGGGTGAGGGCGGTACGGAGGAGCGCGGGACCGGAGGTCAATCGATGGCGAACGGCTGGTGCAGCGTGGGCTTCATGCGGGCACGGCCGAGAACCGTCTCGACCGGTGCCAGCCTTCGGCGCTGTACACCGCCAGCGCCATCCAGATGCAGCCGAAGCCGGCCAGCCGCGACCACGCGAACGGTTCATGGAAGACCCACAGCGCGAGCACGAACTGGATCGTCGGGCCGATGTATTGCAGCAAGCCGAGCGCCGTCATCGACAGCCGGCGTGCCCCGGCCGCGAACAGCAGCAGCGGCACCGCGGTGACCGGCCCCAGGCCGATCAGCCACAGGTTGGTGACCCAGTCGGGAGCCGGGAAGCTGCCGGTGCCGCGCTGCCACTCGAAGGCGAGCACGGCCAGCGCCAGCGGCGCGAGCAGCAGGGTCTCGAGCGTCAGGCCTTCGAGGGCGCCGAGCACCGCCACCTTGCGCAGCAGGCCGTAGCCGCCGAAGCTGATCGCCAGCACCAGCGCGACCCATGGCGGGTGCCCGGCCTGCACGGTGAGCCAGGCCACGCCCAGCCCGGCGAGCGCCAGCGCGACCCACTGCGCGCGGCGCAGCCGCTCGTGCAGCAGCGTGGTGCCGAGCAGCACGTTGACCAGCGGCGTGATGAAGTAGCCCAGGCTTGCGTCGACCACATGGTCGCTGTGGACCGCCCAGATGTAGGTCAGCCAGTTCACCGCGATCAGCAATGCACTGGCGGCGAAGGCGCCGAGCACCCGCGGCGAGCGCCGCACCTGCGCCAGCCACGCCCACTGGCGCCGCCACGTCAGCACGAGCGCGAGGAACAGCGTGCACCAGACGATGCGGTGCGCCAGCACGTCGAACGGCGCCACGCTCGTGACGACGCGAAAGTAGAGCGGGAACAGCCCCCACCAGACGAAGGCGAGGGCGGCGTAGACGGCGCCGGCTTGCAACGGAGGGTCGTTTCAGCCGGCCGCGAGCAGCCGGTCGCCGTACTGCTCACGCAGCCGGTTCTTCAGCATCTTGCCGGTCGCGCCGAGCGGGATCGCGTCGACGAACACTACGTCGTCGGGCGTCCACCACTTGGCGATGCGGCCTTCGAAGAACGCGAGCAGTTCTTCACGCGTGAGTTCGGCGCCGGGCTTCTTGACGACGATCAGCAGCGGCCGCTCGTCCCACTTGGCGTGCCTGGCGGCGATGCACGCGGCCATCGCGACCGACGGGTGGGCCATCGCGATGTTCTCGAGGTCGATCGAGCCGATCCATTCGCCGCCCGACTTGATCACGTCCTTGCTGCGGTCGGTGATGTGCATGTAGCCGTCGGCGTCGATGGTGGCGACGTCGCCGGTCGGGAACCAGCCGCGCCCGCGCGCATCGGGCACCAGCGGGTCGCCGCCTTCGCCCTTGAAGTAGCTCGAGATGATCCACGGCCCGCGCACGAGCAACTCGCCCGAGACCTTGCCGTCCCAGGGCAGCTCTTCACCGTTCGCGCCGACGATCTTCATGTCCACGCCGTAGACCACGCGGCCCTGCGTGGCCTGCACCGCCAGGCGCTGCTCGCGCGACAAGCCGGCGTGCTTGCCCTTCAGGACCGCGGCGGTGCCCACCGGGCTCATCTCGGTCATGCCCCAGGCGTGCAGCACCTGCACGTCGTAGCCTTCCTCGAAGGTCTTCATCATCGCCGGCGGGCAGGCCGAGCCGCCGATCACGGTGCGGCGCATGGTTGAAAACTTGAGGCCGTTGGCCTCCACATACGCGAGCAGGCCTTGCCACACCGTGGGCACGCCGGCGGACATCGTCACGCGCTCGGCCTCGAACAGCTCGTACAGCGATTTGCCGTCCAGCCCCGGGCCCGGGAACACCAGCTTGGAGCCCATCATGCAGGCCGCGTAAGGCAGCCCCCAGGCATTGACGTGGAACATCGGCACCACCGGCAGGATGGTGTCGCGCGACGAGCAGTTCAGCGCGTCGGGCAGCGCGATGCCGAAGGTGTGCAGCACCGTCGAGCGGTGGCTGTAGAGCACGCCCTTCGGGTTGCCGGTGGTGCCCGAGGTGTAGCACAGCGACGAGGCCTGGTTCTCGTCGAACACCGGCCATTCGAACCGGTCGTCGTTGGCGTCGACCAGGTCCTCGAAGCACAGCAGGTTGGCGACCTTGCTGTCCTTGGGCATGTGCGCGCGGTCGGTCATCGCGACGAAGGTCTTGATGGTCTTCACGCGCGGCGCGATGGCTTCGATCAGCGGCAGGAAGGTCATGTCGAAGAACAGCACCTGGTCTTCGGCGTGGTCGGCGATGTAGACCACGTGGTCGGGGTGCAGCCTAGGGTTGAGCGTGTGCAGCACCGCACCGGAACCCGAGACCGCGTAGTACAGCTCCATGTGCCGGTAGCCGTTCCAGGCCAGCGTGGCCACGCGCTGGCCGGGCTGCACGCCGAGCGTGGCCAGCGCCTTGGCCATGCGTCGAGAGCGCGCGGCCAGTTCGCGGTAGGTGCAACGATGGATGTCGCCCTCGACCCGGCGCGACACCACTTCCTGGTCGCCGTGGTGGCGTTCGGCATGCACCAGCAGCGACGAGATCAGCAGCGGCTGCTGCATCATCAAACCGTTCATCGTGTCTCCATCAAGTGTTGTGCGCCGCAAGGGCGGACGGATGTGGGCCCTGGCAAGGCCGAATCATTGTGCCGCGGCTCGCGCGCCGCGGGGGTTCGTAACGGGCCGGATTGTCGACCAGGATGCGCTGCCCCAATGCGCGCTGCGCCACTCCGGTGTCGGAGCCATGTTGCGTGCCGCGTTCACGCTGAACCCGGCGTTGCGCTGCCGCGCGCCCGACGCGACCCGCAATCGCTCACGCGACTGTTGCAAACAACGCACAAACTGCGTGTGGACATGGCTGCGTCCCTTAAGCAAGGGGTGTTCTGTCATCGATCGCGGCCGAAAATTGCGGCATGCGTTGGGCTCGTCGTCGCGGGCTCCGCTGCTTTTCCGGGCAGGCGCTGCCACCCGCCCGGGCCGAGGATTCACCATGCCGCAGACCTACAACGTCGGTGCCCGCTCGCTCTTCGTCACCGCCACCGCCTGGGTGTTCATCGTCCTGGCCGCGCTGACGAGCGCCTCGGCGCTGGTGCAGAACGCCGCCGTCGCGTCGCTGATGCCGGGCCTGCGTCTGGCCGCCGAGCGCCACACGCTGCCTTTGCTGGCCGGCCTGCTGATCGGCTACCTGCCGTGGGTGGTGGGCGCGTGCCTCGCGATCTCGCTGGCCACGCTGGCCTCGGCCATCGGCCTGCTGATGCGGCTGGACTGGGCGCGCCGCACCTTCATCGGCCTGCTCGTGGTCGCCATCTGCGCCAACCTGCTCGGCCTGTGGCTGCAGCAGGAGGTGCTGCAGTCGGTGGTCAGCAACACGCTGCGCAGTGCCGCCATCCCGCCGCAGGCGATGGGCGTGTTCGGCGGCTTCGTGACCGCCGCGCGGGTGATGGCGGTGCTGATGACGCTGGTCGGCTGCGCGGTGCTCGGTTGGATCATCCGGCGCCTGATGTCGGCCACGGTACGGCAGGAGTTCGCCTGACACCGGACGCGGCGTCGCGTCAGGGCGAATCGCCGTCGACGTAGAACCAGCGCCCGTCTTCGCGCACGAAGCGGCTGAGTTCATGCAGCCGCTGGGCGCGCCCGCCGAGTTTGCTGCGGGCCACGAACTCCACGCTGGCGTGGTCGGCGTCCATCACTGTGTGGCGCCGCACCTCCAGCCCGAGCCACTTCAGGCCCGGTGGATTCGCGTCGATGGCTGCCGGCCGTGTGCTCGGGTGCCAGGTGGCGAGCAGGTAGTCGACCCGGTCGAGCACGTAGGCGGCGTAGCGTGAGCGCATGAGGGCCTCGGCGGTCGGCGCCTGCAGGTGCAACGGCCCGGCGTGGTAGTGGGCGCAGCAGGCGGCGTAGGGCGTGGTGGGATGCGCGGCCGAGCGCGTCTGGCACGGGCAGGGTGCGGCGCTCATTGCAACTCGAGCTCCCAGGTCTCGCCGACCAGGTCGTGGCCGAAGCTGTGGTGCGGCTCGCTGCGCACGAGCACGTACCCGGCCTTGCGGTAGATGGCGCGCGCAGCGAGCAGTTCGCGGTTGGTCCACAGCACGATCTTGCGATAGCCGGCGCGGCGCGCGAAGCGCTGGCATTCATCGACCAGCCGCTTGCCCAGACCCAGGCCGCGCGCTGCGGGTTCGACCAGCAGCAGGCGCAGTTGCGCCACGCCGTCGATCGCCTGGTGCGTGCTCTCGTCGCGCGCTTGCACGAGGAACACGCTGCCGACGTTTGCGCCGTCGCGCTCGGCGATCCAGCAGGCTTCGCGCGTCGCGTCGAAGCGCTCCAGAAAATCGGCCGCGATGCGCGCGACCAGGGCTTCGAAGCTCAGGTCCCAGGCGTACTCGTCGGCGTAGAGCGCGCCGTGACGCGAGATCACCCAGCCGATGTCGCCGGCGCGGTGCGGGCGCAGCAGGCAGGGCACCTGGCGCGCCGCCGGATCGACCAGCAGTTGTTCGATGGCCGCCATCGATTGCAGCAGTTGCTGTTGCTGCGTTTCGGTGAGCGTGGCGAGCAGGGCGCTGACCTCGGCCAGCGCGCGCCGGTCGAGCGGCGCGAACGCGCGCCGGCCGCTGGCGGTGAGGCTCAGGTGCTGGTGGCGCGCGTCGTCCTTCGAGCGGGTGCTGCGGATCAGGCCGCGGTCCTTGAGTGCGCGCAGCAACCGGCTCAGATAGCCGGGGTCGAGGTCGAGGCGGCGAGCGATCTCGGCGGCCGTGATGGGGTTGCGGTGCGCCAGCTCCCACAGCAGGCGCGATTCGGTGAGCGTGAATTTCGAGTCCAGCAGCCCTTCGTGCAGCACGCCGATGCGGCGCGTGTAGAAGCGGTTGAACTCGCGGATGGTTTCGACGCGGTGGCGGGCGTGAGGGGCGTCGGGCATGTGCGGCGTACGGAACGATGCGGGGCCGCATGCTTTCACAGATGGTTGCCACAAGCAACTGAATAGTGGCCTGAATGGCAAAGATCGAGCGGGGGAACACACCGACGGGCGCACTGATCGAGAGCGGAGCCGTCCTGCAACCGTTCCTTTCATGAGCGGCAGCATGGTATAAATCCTTGGATAAATAGTTGAGTCGCCCGAGGATTCATACCATGCCCGCCTCTGACGGTTCCACGCAGCGCACTCAGGCGCTGTTGCTGCTCAAACGGCGGGGGATGACGCGGCTCGCAGAGTTCAGCGCGGCGGGCATCACCGCCACGACGATCGGCCGTATGGAACGCGCCGGCGAGGTCGTGCGTCTCGCCCGCGGGCTCTACCAACTTCCCGATGCCGCGCTCGATGCGCAGCAGTCGCTGGCCGAAGCGGCCCGGCTGGTGCCCAAAGGCGTCATCTGCCTGGCCTCGGCCCTGGCATTCCACGGCCTCACTGACCAGATGCCACCGAAGGTCTGGATCGCCATCGGGCGCAAGGACTGGCGCCCTCGGGTCACCTATCCGCCGATCCGCATCGCCCGGTTCCCTGACGAGCTTCTGCACCGCAGCGTCGAGGGCAAGAAGATCGCCGGCACGCCCGTTCCCGTTTTCGGTGTTGCCAAGACGGTCGCCGACCTGTTCCGCTACCGTCGAACGGTGGGCGACGCGCTCGCCATCGAGAGCCTGCGCAAGGCGCTGCGCCAGCGCAAGGCCACGCCTGCGGCGATCGCGCGGGAGGCCGAAGCCGCAGGCGTGTGGGCCACGATGGAACCTTACGTCATGGCGCTGACCAGCGATGCCTGATCGCCAGCGCAACGTCGGCGCCTCCGTGCGCCAGCGCCTGTTGAACCTGGCGCATGCGCGCGGCCAGTCCATAGAACTGCTGCTCACGCGGTACGCGCTGGAGCGCCGGCTGCATCGTCTGAGCCTGTCGCAACACCGCGAGCGGTTCGTGCTGAAGGGCGCGATGCTGCTGGCCACCTGGTTCGACGAGCCGCATCGCGCGACGCGGGACGTCGACCTGCTTGGCTTCGGGGACGCGGCGGAGGATGCGCTGCTCAGGGCGTTCCGCGAGGTCGTGGCGGTCCAAGCTGACGACGGCGTGGTCTTCGATCTGAAGGGCCTGAGGATCGAGGCCATCCGCAAGGAGGGCGAGTACGGGGGCTCGCGGCTTCGGACGACAGCGTCACTCGCCGGCGCACGCATTCCGATCATCGTGGACATCGGCTTTGGTGATGCCGTCGAGCCGGGTGTTGAGGACATCGATCGTCCGGTGCTCCTCGACATGCCGTCACCACACCTGCGCGCTTATCCGCCCGAGACCGTCATCGCCGAGAAGTTTCATGCGATGGTGGTTTTGGGGCGTGCGAACACCCGCATGAAGGACTACTGCGACGTGTGGAGGCTGACGAGCGCATTCGAGATCGACCCAGAGCGGCTGCGTCGGGCCATCGTGGCGACGTTTGCGCGTCGCAGCACGGTGATCCCTGTGGGGATTCCTGATGGACTCAGCGACGCCTTTGCAACCGATCCTGGCAAGCAGGGGCAGTGGGAAGCCTTTGTGCAGAACCTCGCCGGCCCAGTCCCGGATTTCGGTCTCGTCGTGAGCGAGCTTCGGCACAGGCTGGCGGGCCTTCGGCCCATGGCCTGAGTTGCACCCTCGGCGACGAAGGAGGCAGCAACTTGCGCAAAGAACTGTATAAACGTACAGTTCCCGAATGGACTGTTTGCCCGCTTCGGTGTCTCGGCCGCTGCCCCCGGCGGCGGGCGCCGCGCGGGCGCTGTACCGGCCAGCGGCGGATCCGTCGGCCGGCGCCGCACCTGCCGCGCCGCGCCGGCCCGCCGTCGTCCACCCCGAAAGCCTGCATCCCGGCGTGTGGCTCGGCCACCAGCTCGGCCGCCACGCCGACGCCGCGGTGCCCAGCGGTTTTGCCTTGCTCGATGCGCAGCTCCCGGGTGGCGGGTGGCCGCGCCGCGTGCTCACCGAGTTGCTGCTGCCGCACCCGGGGGTCGGCGAGATCCGCCTGCTCGGCGCGAGCCTGGTCGCCACCCAGCAGGCGGGCCGGCTGGTGATGTTGTTCGACCCGCCGGCGCAGTTGTCGGCGCTCGCACTCGCGCGGCTCGGCTTCGACGTGGAGCAGTTGCTGGTCATCAACACCCGGGCCCGGCTGATCGCCGGCTCCGACAGCCTGTGGGCGCTCGAGCAGGCACTCAAGAGCGGCCATGTCGGCGCGGTGCTCGCCTGGTTGCCGCCGCGCCTGCGCGCCGAGCGGCTGCGCCGCCTGCAGCTGGCCGCGCACGCCCACGACGGCCCGGCCTTCGTGCTGCGCGAGATGAGCGCGGCGCAGCGTCCCACGGCCGCGCCGCTGCGCCTGGGCCTGCGAGCCAACGGCGCCGACGCGCTGGCGGTGCACGTGCTCAAGCGCCGCGGGCCGCCGCTGGCCGCACCGGTGCAACTCGCGCTGCCGCCGGTGCTGTCGGGCACGGCGCTGCAGCGGGCGAGATCGAGTGCCGTGCGTGCGAACGTTGGAACTGCGGGCGCAGGGCCCACAGGTGTGGGAGTTGCGGGCGCGGGACCCGCAGGTGTGGCTCTTGCGGGTGGCGAACCGGCAGGCGTGGCGCGTGCGGGCGGCGAGCCTGCGGGCGGCGAAGTGGCCGGCCGTCCGGGCCCGGATGGCTTGCACGCCGCCACGTTCGTCAACCTCGCCGCCGGCTGAACCGCATCGTGCTTCGTCGGCCCTGCCGAAGCCGCGTGATCCCGACTGCTGTCTTGCCGATTCCCTCCCGTGCTCTGGATCGCCCTGCACCTGCCGCTGCTGTCGCTCGAATCGTTCGCGGCCACGCTGGCGCACGAGGCGAGCGGCCAGCCGCTGGCGCTGCTCGACGCGCGCGCCATCGTCAGCGCCAATGCGCCCGCGCGCGCGCTTGGCGTCAAGCCCGGTCTGCAGCGTGCCACCGCGCTCGCGCTCGCGCCGCAGCTCACGCTCGGCCAGGCCGACCCGGCCCGTGACGCCCAGGCACTGACGGCCGTCGCGCACGCGGCGCTGGCCTTCACGCCGATGGTCGTGATCGAGTTCGCCGGCGACATCGCTTCGGCATCGACCCGCGGCACCGCCGCCCACACCGTGCTGCTCGAAGTGCAGGCCAGCCTGCGTTACTTCGGCGGAGCGCCGGCCTTGCTGCAGCGCCTGCACGCCGCGCTCGCGCCGCTGGGCCACCGGCTGCACACCGTCAGCGCCAGCACGGCCCTCGGCGCGGCGCTGCTCGCGCGCGTGCACCCGCAGCTCGACTGCGTCGACCTCGCCGCCACCCGGCGCGCCCTCGACGCCGCACCGGCCTGGCTGCTCGGCCCCGGCCGCGCGCACTGGGAGGCCCTGCAGGGCATGGGGTTGCGCACGCTGGCCGACCTGAAGCGCGTGCCGCGCGAGGGCCTGGCGCGGCGCTTCGGCGAGGCGATGCTGAGCCAACTCGACCGCGCAACCGGCCAGTGCCCCGACCCGCGCGAGCCCCTCGTGCCGGCGAGCACGTTCGACAGCCGGCTCGAGCTCCACGCCCGCGCCGACACCACCGAGCAGCTGCTGCACGGCGCCCAGCTGCTGCTCGCCCGGCTGATCGCCTGGCTTGCCGCGCAGCACGCCTTCGTGCGCCGCTACACGCTCGTGATGCAGCATGAAAAAGGTTCGCGCCGCGCCGCGCTCACGGCCGGCTCCACGGCGCTCGAGATCGCACTGGCCGAGCCCTCGCGCGACCCCGCCCACCTGCTGGTGCTGCTGCGCGAACGGCTCGCGTCGCTGCAGCTGCCCGCACCCACGCTCGAACTGCGCCTGCACGCCCAAGACATCGCCCGGCGCGCACCGCCCAACGCCGAGCTGTTCCCGACGCCCCAGTCCGAGCAGGAGGGCCTCACGCGCCTGATCGAGCGCCTGCAGGCGCGCCTCGGCACCGAGCAGGTGCTGCGCCTGGTGGCGCGGCAAGACCACCGCCCCGAGCGCGCGAGCGCCTGGCGCCGGGCCGACGCGCACATGCGCCCGGGGGTCCGCCCGATGCGCGCGCACGCCGCCATCCTCCCGGCCGGCAACTCCGGCGGCGCGCCGCCCCCGACCTCGCCGGTGCGCCCGGTGTGGCTGCTGCACCCGCCCGAACCGCTGCGCGAACGCGATCGCGGCCCGCTGCTCGACGGCCAGCCGTTGCAGTTGCTCAGCGGCCCCGAGCGCATCGAGTCCGGCTGGTGGGACGCCGCGCTCGCCGAGCGCGACTACTTCATCGCCCAGTTGCCCGGCGGCGCGCTGGTGTGGGTCTACCGCGCACGCGTGCCGATGCCGGGGGCCACGCAGGGGTGGTTCCTGCAGGGGCGGTTCGGCTGATCCTCACGAGGTTGCCGACGCTGAATCGCCTGCGCTACAATGTAGCTACAAATCGCACTCAGAAACCCTGCGAAGGAGTTCCTCATGTTGACCGTCGATGTTCGTTCCAGGGTCGAGCCCGAGCTCAAGCGCGAGGCCGCCGCCGTCCTCAAGGCTGCTGGCTTGGACGTGAGTACCGCCATCCGCCTGTTCCTGCGCAGCGTCGTCGAAAAAGGCGGGCTGCCCATGGACGTGCCTCGTCCGAACGCTACGACGCTGGCGGCCATCAAGGCAGCAAAAGCCGGCAGGGTGACTGACGTCTCTGTTGACAGCTTTTGAGCTTGACACATGCCCCGAGCGCTCCGGGAGACCGGCCAGTTCAAGACCGACAAGAAGCGAATCAAGAAGCCGGGTCGTTACGACTGGGAAAAGATGCGCTCGGTCGTCAAGGAATTGCTCAATGACCGGCCTCTCGACAAGAAGCACCGTGACCACGAGCTGTCAGGCGAATATGACGGCGTGCGTGAGTGTCACGTCGAGCCGGACTGGCTCCTCATTTACGACAAGGAGGGAGATGCAAAAGCCGGCGCCCTCAAGCTCATTCGAACGGGCACGCACAGCGACCTGTTCTAGCCCGCGCACGGTCGACGCACTCCGCTACGCGACCCGCCCGAACCACCACAACGACAGCCCCGCCGCCGCCATCACCAGCAGCGCGGCGAACGCGGCGAAGAGCGCGCTGATCTCGGTTTCCTTCTTCTCGACGATCATGCGCGTGGACAGGCCCTGGTAGACCTGCTTCAGGTCTTGCGCGGTGCCGGCATAGAAGTAGTCGGCGCGGGTCAGGCTGGCGATGTTCTTGAGGGTTTCTTCGTCGAGCCGCACCCGCATCGACCAGCCCTCGAAGCCGATGATCTCGCCTTCCTTGGTGCCGATGCCCACGGTGTAGACGCGCACGCCGCGGTCGGCCGCCATCCTGGCCGCGTCGATCGGGTCCGGGCCGGTGGTGCGCTGGCCGTCGGTGAGCAGGATGATCGCGGCAGACGAATACGAGCCCGGCGCGACCGGCACGAACTCGGGTTTGGGCGCGTCGCCCGTTGCCGGCGGCATCGCGCGCTGGCCGGTGATCTGCGACAGGTCGATGCCGGCATCGGGGAACAGCGTGGCCAGCGACAGCACGAGGCCGCTGCCGATCGCGGTGCCGCGCTGCAGCTGGAAGCGGTCGATGGCCGCCACCACGTCGTCGCGGCTCAGCGTGGGCGGCTGCACCACCGCCGCGGTGCCGGCGAACTGCACCACCGCGATGCGCACGCTGCGCGGCAGCTCGGCGATGAATGCCTTGGCGGCTTCTTTCGCTGCCGTCATGCGGTCCGGGAGCACGTCGGTGGCCGCCATGCTGCCCGAGACGTCGATCGCCAGCACGATCGTCTTTTCGGCCGACGGCAGCGTCACGACCGCCGCCGGCCGCGCGACGGCGAACAGCAGCGCGGTGATCGCGGTGAGCAGCAGCGCCGGCGGCAGGTGGCGGCGCCACGCCAGGCCCGCGCCGATCGCTTCCTTGACCAGGCTCAGGCTGGCGTAGCGCAGCGCGGTCTTCTTGCGCCGGCGCAGCATCCAGAAGTACAGCGCGACCAGCAGCGGCACGGCCAGCAGGCCCCACAACATCTCCGGCCAGATGAAGGTCATGAAGGGCTTGAGCGGCAGGTCGTTCATGCCGGGCTCACGCCGATCGACGACAGGTGCGCGCCCACGCCGGCGCGCCCCGGCTTGCCGCTCCAGTTGGCCAGACGGCTGCGCTGCTTGCGCAGGTCGGCGAAGCGCAGGATCGCGTCCATCAGATCGCCGTCGGTGGCCAGCTCCAGGGTGTCGACGCCGGCGCGCGCGAGCGCGCCGAGCAGTGCGGCCTCGCGCCGCTGCGCCGCAGCGACGAAGCGCTCGCGAAAGCCGCGCTCGTGGGTGTCGACGGCGAGCTGCTCGCCGCTCTCGGCGTCCATCATCGTCACCAGGCCGAGGTCGGGCAGCTCCATTTCGAGCGGGTCGAACAGGCGCACCGCCGTCACGTCGTGGCGCAGCGCGAGACGGGCCAGCGCGGCTTCCCAGCCCGGCGCACTGATGAAGTCGGAGATCACGAACACGCTGCTGCGGCGCTTGACGATGCGCTGCGCCGCCCGCAGCAGCTCGCGCAGGTCGGTCGCGCCGGGCGCGCTGCGCTCGGGGCGCGCCGCCATGCGCTGCAGCAGTTCGAGCACGTGCACGCGCCCGCCGCGTGCGGGCAGCACGGTGTCGACCGCGGTGCCGTAGAGCAGCGCGCCGACGCGGTTGCCGTGGCGGGTGAGCAGCCGCGCCAGCACGCCGACGAACTCGCGCGCGACATCGCGTTTGCCGAGCGCGCTCGAACCGAAGTCCACGCTCGCGCTCAGGTCGACGAGGAACCACGCGGCCAGCTCGCGGTCTTCGGTGAACTGGCGCACATAGGGCTGGTTCAGGCGTGCGGTGACGTTCCAGTCGATGTGGCGCACGTCGTCGGAGTGCTGGTATTCGCGCAGGTCGGCCAGGTCCAGGCCGGCGCCGCGCCACAGCGTGCGGTAGTCGCCCTGCAGCAGGCCGTCGAGGCGGCGGATGACCGTCCATTCGAGGCGCTTGAGCAGCGCCTCGGCGCCCTGCGTGCGTGGCGCCGGCGCCTGGGCCGGCGGGGCGGGCCTGGCGACCATTTCAGGCACCCGTCTGCAGCGGCTTGTCGGGCACCGCGATTTTCTTCATCACGCGCTGCACGATGGCGTCGGCGGTGATGCCGTCGGCCAGGGCCTCGTACGACAGCACCAGCCGGTGGCGCAGCACGTCGCCGACCAGCCCGGTCATGTCTTCGGGCAAGGCGTAGCTGCGACCGCGCATGAAGGCCAGCGCACGTGCGCCTTCGATCAGGCCGATGGTGGCGCGCGGGCTGGCGCCGTAGCTCAGGTACCTGGCCGTGTCGGCCAGTTCGTAGCGCTCGGGGCGGCGCGTGGCGCTGACCAGCCTCACTGCGTACTGCATCAGCGCCGGGTCGACATAGACCTTGCGGCACTCCTGCTGCAACTCGGCGAGCTGGCCCATGCTCGCCACTGCCGCGACCGCGGTGGCCGGGCCGGTCACGCGCTGGGCGATCACGAACTCTTCTTCTTCGCTCGGGTAGTCGACCAGCACCTTCATCATGAAGCGGTCGACCTGCGCCTCGGGCAGCGGGTAGGTGCCCTCGGTCTCGATCGGGTTCTGCGTGGCCATCACCAGAAACGGCTCGGGCACGCGGTGCGTTTCACCGGCGATCGTGACCTGGCGCTCCTGCATCACCTCGAGCAGCGCGCTTTGCACCTTGGCCGGCGCGCGGTTGATCTCGTCGGCCAGCAGCAGGTGGGTGAACACCGGGCCGAGCGAGGTGCTGAACTCGCCGCTGCGCGGGTTGAAGATGCGCGTGCCCACCAGATCGGCCGGCACCAGGTCGGGCGTGAACTGGATGCGCTTGAAGGTGCCGCGCAAGGTGGCGGCGAGCGTCTTGACGGTCAGCGTCTTGGCCAGCCCCGGCACGCCTTCGACCAGCAGGTGGCCCTGCGCCAGCACCGCCACCATCACGCGCTCGAGAAAGTGGTCCTGGCCGACGACGACGCGCTTGACCTCGTACAGGATCTGCTCCATCAGCGTGGAGGCATCGGCGGGGCGGCTGGTTTGTTGGTCCATTCGGGGCGGTACTCGCGTTGGTTCAGAACGGCGGCATGCCGGCCGCGGCGGCCGCGTTCTCGATCGGCATCGCGAAGCCGATGCCGATGAACGTGCGGTGGTGCGTGGGGTTCAGGATGGCGGTGACGATGCCCACGACCGCGCCGTCCATCGTCACCAGCGGCCCGCCGGAATTGCCCGGGTTGGCAGCGGCATCGAACTGGATCAGGTTGGTCAGCGTCTGGTGGCCGTCGGGCGAGCGGAACTCGCGCTTCAGGCCCGACACCACGCCGCTCGATGCCGACGGCCCGATGCCGAACGGGAAGCCCACCGCCAGCACCGCGTCGCCGGGGGCGAGGTCGGCGGTGCTGCGCATCGTGGCCGCCTCGAGGTCGTCGGGGATGGTGCGGGCGCGCAGCACCGCCAGGTCGTTCTCCGGCTGGGTGTTGATCACCCGGGCGTCGGACTCGGTGCCGTCCATGAACAGCACCTGGATGCGCCGGGCGCCCTTGATCACGTGCAGGTTGGTCAGGATCGTGCCGTTGTCGATGATCACCACGCCGGTGCCCACGCCACGCTCGACCGGGCCGTGTCGCGCGTCGGGGTCGTCGCGGCCGTCGTCGCCTTCGGTCATCAGGCCGACCACGCGCACCACCGACGGCAGGATCGTCTCGTAGGCGCGCGTCGTCGCCGCAGGCAGCGGCTTTTCGTCGATCGACTTGCGCATCGCGGTGTCGATCTGCGCCAGCGTCAGCGCCGGCGGGCGCGGCGCCAGCGGGCCGTGCAGCGCGATCGCCGCCGCGAGCAGCAGCACGGCGCCGGCCCACAGCCTGCGTTCGTGGCGGCCCAGCAAGGCGCGCAGCCGCGCCCGGCGAGTGGCCGGGCGCACGGGCCCCGCACCA
>JAGWTP010000033.1 GCA_028868895.1 Burkholderiales bacterium | reverse complement strand
GTCCCGGCGGCGTCGGTGCCGTTCAGGATGCCCGACAGCCGACCGGTGGCGTTGCCGCGGTTGTGCACCGCCAGCAGCGGCGTCGGCCGGCCGTCGAACGGGCCGACCGAGAGGGCGCCGGGTTCGAGCACCGCCTTGGCGCCGCCCACGCTCACATAGACGATCACGCCGATGCGCCCGTTCATCGGGAACGACGCGATGTCGCCGGTCTTCACGTCCTGCGGTTTGCTCTCGATCATCAGCGCGAAGCGGCATTCCTGCGGCGTCACGCCGGCGGGCGGGGCGACTTCGAAGCGAAAGCGCACGCGCGCGCCGCGCGCCACGGTGACTTCCTTGCGCTCGATCGCGACCCACGGCCGGCAGCTGCCCGGCTGCAGCGTCTCGTAGAAGGTGAGCGCGCCGGTGGCGTCCATGCTCCAGTCGGTGGTGTAGACGCGGTAGGTGCTGTCGCCGGGGATCGCCTGCGTGATCTCGAACACCTGGCGCGTGACCTGGCCCGGCTCGACGGCGATCTCGAACCGCGGCGGCGTCACCGCGGCGGCGAACTGCGCCTGCGCGGCGCCGCCGAACACCAGGCCGGCGAGCGCCAATCCCATGACGGCGGAAACGCGCGCCGCGCGGCGCAGGCAATGCAAGCTCATCGACTCGGAACCTCGATCTCGAACGTGAAGGCGACGCGCCGCGGCGTCGCCGGGTCGTGCGCGTCGGCGGCGATGGCCACGCGCAGCAGGTCTTCGATGCGCGCGCCGGCAACGACGCCCTGGAAGACCAGTTGCCGCTGGCCGCCCGACAGGCGCCCGGGCAGCAGCACACCGGAGGTCGTCCATTGCACCGACAGGCTCGACAGCGGCAGCGGCGGCATCAGCATGTAGATGCGCGCCGGCTTGCCGATCCACGGGCTGACGTTGAGCACGATGCGCACGTCCATCGTCGCGTCGAGCAGGTCGGGGCCGCCGCGCGTGGGCAGCGCGTCGTGCCAGCGCAGTTGCGCGGCGCCGGCCTGGGTCTGGCTCATCGAGTCGTCCACCGGGAACGTGGCCCACCCCGCCGCGCGCACCGGCGTGACGCCAAGCAGGCCCAGCCACGCGAGCGCGCACAAGGCACGGCGGTGGCGCCCAGGCATCATGCGCACGGCAAGCCGGCACCCGCGAAGACCACCGCGGCACGGTCGCGCCGCCGCGCCCACGGCAACGCGGCGCGCGCAGGCAAGACATTCGCGACGGTGGGAACTCGCTGCACCCCGGACTCCTCCAAATTGGCCCGCGATTGTCTGACATTGCGGCGTCGACACCGTGTGAACGCCATCACGCATCGCAAGTGTGCGCGCACCGCACTGGCGCAAACCCTCGCTGACACTGCTGCGCGCCCGACCTAGCATGGCCGCACTGCAGATGCGCCGCGGCGCTCGCACTGGCCGGCGCGACGCCGCCGCGAGCGCACAGAAAGGGACTCGTTGCAAGCCACCGACATCCACGCCCCCGACTACTTTCACAAGGTGGTCGACTGCCAGTGGGCCTGCCCGGCCCACACCCCGGTTCCCGAATACATCCGGCTGATCGCGGCGGGCCGCTACACCGACGCCTACATGGTCAACTGGGCCTCCAACGTGTTTCCCGGCATCCTGGGGCGCACCTGCGACCGGCCGTGCGAGCCGGCCTGCCGGCGGGGTCGCGTCGAAGAAGCGCAGGCCGACAGGCCCGAGCCGGTGGCGATCTGCCGCCTCAAGCGCGTTGCCGCCGACTTCAAGGACGACGACATCAGCGAACGCCTTCCGCGCCCGGCGCTGCAGAAGAACGGCAAACGCATCGCCTGCGTGGGCGCCGGCCCGGCCGCGCTGACGGTGGCGCGCGACCTGGCACCGCTGGGCTACGCGGTCACCGTGTTCGATGGCGACACCAAGGCCGGCGGCATGATGCGCTCGCAGATCCCGCGCTTTCGGCTGCCCGAAGCCGTGATCGACGAAGAGACCGGCTACGTGCTGCGCCTGGGTGTCGAGTTCCGCGCGGCAACGCGCATCGAATCGATGCGGTCCCTGCTCGACGAAGGCTGGGACGCGGTGTTCGTCGGCTCCGGCGCGCCGCGCGGCCGCGACCTCGCCCTCCCGGGCCGCGCCGAGGCGGCGGCGCACATCCACATCGGCATCGACTGGCTCGCGTCGGTGTCGTTCGGCCATGTCACGAGCATTGGCAAACGCGTGATCGTGCTCGGTGGCGGCAACACCGCGATGGACTGCTGCCGCAGCGCCAAACGGCTCGGCGGTGTCGACGTGAAAGTCATCGTGCGCTCGCCGTTCGAAGAGATGAAGGCCTCGCCGTGGGAGAAGGAAGACGCCGCCCACGAGCAGATCCCCATCCTCGACTGCCTGGTGCCGACCGCGTTCCTGCACGAGGGCGGCCGGCTCACCGGCATGCGCTTCGACAAGGTACGCGCGCTGCGCGACGCCAACGGCCGGCGCCAACTGGTCTCGACCGGCGAGCCCGAGCAGGTGTTCGCGTGCGACGAGGTGCTGGTCGCGGTCGGCCAGGAGAACGCGTTCCCGTGGATCGAGCGCGACGCCGGCATCGCCTTCAACGAGCACGGCATGCCCGAGCTCGATGCGGTCACGCTGCAGTCGAGCCGCCCCGACGTGTTTTTCGGCGGCGACGCCGCGCTCGGCCCGAAGAACATCATCTGGGCGGTGGCGCAAGGCCACGCCGCGGCAATCTCGATCGACCGGTTCCTGCACGGCGAAGACGTGCGCGTGCGCCCGGCGCCGGGCGTCACGCTGGTATCGCAGAAGATGGGCATCCACGAGTGGAGCTACGACAACGCGGTATCGCCCGACCTGCGCCACAAGGTGCCGTGGCGCGACGTGAACGCGGCGCTGCGCAACATCAAGGTCGAGGTCGAATTGGGCTTCGACGTGCAGGCGGCGTGGAAGGAAGCGCAGCGCTGCCTGAACTGCGACGTGCAGACGGTGTTCAACACCGGCCAGTGCATCGAGTGCGATGCCTGTGTCGACATCTGCCCGACCGACTGCATCACGTTCACCGGCAATGGCGACGAGGCGGACCTGCGCACCCGGCTGCGCGCACCGGCGCGCCATGTCGAGCAGGCGCTGTACGTGTCGGCAACGCTCAAGACCGGGCGCGTGATGGTCAAGGACGAAGACGTCTGCCTGCATTGCGGCCTGTGCGCCGAGCGCTGCCCGACCGGCGCCTGGGACATGCAGAAGTTCACGATCGACCTGACGCAGGCCGGGCGCGGCTGCCGAGATCACCACGCCAAGAAGGTGGCTTGAGATGCCGAAAAGCAAAGTGCGGATCGAGTCGGTCAACGACTTCGTCGTCAAGTTCGCCAATGTCAACGGCTCGGGTTCGGCGTCGGCCAATGAACTCTTCGCGCGCAGCCTGCTGCGCATGGGCGTGCCGGTGAGCCCGCGCAACATCTTCCCGAGCAACATCCAGGGCTTGCCGACCTGGTACGAGGTGCGCGTCAACGAGCACGGCTACCTCGGCCGGCGCGGCGGCGTCGACCTGATGGTGGCGATGAACCCGCAGACCTGGGCGCAAGACGTTGCCGAACTCGAACCCGGCGGCTACCTGATGTACGACAGCAGCAAGCCGCTGCCGCACGCGGGCGCGATGCGCCCCGACATCCACCTGCTCGGCGTGCCGCTGACCGACCTGTGCGCGACGCGCTACACCGATCCGCGCGAGCGTCAGCTGCTGAAGAACATCGTCTACGTCGGCGTGCTCGCGGCAATGCTCGGCATCGAGCCCGAAGTCATCGCCACGCTGCTGGGCGAGCAGTACAAGGGCAAGGCCAAGCTGATCCAGCCCAACCTCGATGCCTTCATGATGGGCCTGCACCACGGCCGTGAATACTTCGACGACGCGCTCGGGTTGAAGGTCGAGCGCCGCGACGCGGTCGGCGCTCGCATCTTCATCGAAGGCAACGCCGCCGCCGCTCTCGGCTGCCTGTACGGCGGCGCCACGGTGTGCGCCTGGTACCCGATCACGCCGAGTTCGTCGGTGGCCGAAGCGTTCCAGAAGTACTGCGGCCGCTATCGGGTCGACAAGGCGACCGGCAAGAACCGCTACGCGATCGTGCAGGCCGAAGACGAAATCGCGTCGATCGGCATCGTCACCGGCGCCGGCTGGAACGGCGCGCGCGCCTTCACCTGCACCTCCGGGCCCGGCGTGTCGCTGATGACCGAGTTCATCGGGCTGGCGTACTTCGCCGAGATTCCGGTCACGATCATCAACGTGCAGCGTGGCGGGCCCTCCACCGGCATGCCCACGCGCACCCAGCAGGCCGACCTCATCAGCTGCGCCTACGCGTCGCACGGCGACACCAAGCACGTGCTGCTGTTTCCCGAAGACCCGCGCGAGTGCTTCGAGTTCGGTGCGAAATGCCTCGACCTCGCCGACCGCCTGCAAACGCCGGTGTTCCTGATGACGGATCTGGACATCGGCATGAACCACCGCCTGTGTGCCCCGCTCGAATGGGACAGCGCCGCGCTCATGGACCGCGGCAAGGTCATGACCGCCGCCGAGCTCGACGCCGGGCGCGACTTCGGTCGCTATCTCGATGTCGACGGCGACGGCATCCCGTACCGCACCTACCCCGGCACCCACCCCGACAAGGGCGCGTACTTCACCCGCGGCACCACGCGCGACGCCTACGCGCGCTACTCCGAGGCCGGCCCCGACTACTTGTACAACGTGCAACGCCTGCTGACGAAGTTCGAGACCGCCAAGGAACTGGTGCCGCAGCCGGTGCGCCGCGACGCCGTCAAGGCCACGCGCTACGGCGCGCTGTACTTCGGCTCGACCAGCCCGGCGATGGACGAAGCCTTCGACGCGCTGCAGGCGCAGGGTGTGCACATCGACACCTTGCGCATCCGCGCGTTCCCGTTCAGCGCCGCGGTCGACGACTTCATCACGTCGCACGACACGCTGTTCGTGGTCGAGCAAAACCGCGACGCGCAACTGCGCACGCTGATCGTCACCGAGCAGGCCGTGAACCCGGCCAAGCTCGAGCCGATCCTGCACTACGACGGCACGCCGATCACCGCGCGCTTCATCACCGACACGGTCGCCCGGCACGTGCTCGCGCAGACCGTCGCACCGATCAAGAAGGGGCAGGCAGCGTGAGTTGCTTTGCTTCCTCATTGAGCGGGATCAGGCCGGCGGGGCGTGCTGCTCCGCTCGTGTCCCCCGCCAACGGCCTATGGCCGTCGTCTCCTCCTTTACCTCGCTACGCAGCACACCCCACCGGCCTGATCCACAACCGTCGAGGCGGATCGACAACACGCTCCACGGGTGGTTCGCCGCGGGCGCCGGGTGGCCGACGGAGCGAAGTAAAGGGGGAGGTTCGGGCGGAGCCCGGGCCGGAGGACATGAGCGCAGTCGGCCACCCGGCGTCCGCGGCGCGCGCCACAGCCACAGGCACCAAGACATGACCTACCTCGCCAAACCCAAGCTCCACCATCCGACGCTGCCCGCCAACAAGCTCGGCTTCACGCGCCGCGACTACGAGGGCAAGATCAGCACGCTGTGCGCCGGCTGCGGGCACGACTCGATCTCGGCCGCGATCGTGCAGGCCTGCTGGGAACTCGACATCGAGCCGCACCGCGTCGCCAAGCTCTCGGGCATCGGCTGCTCGTCGAAGACACCCGACTACTTTCTCGGCGCCTCGCACGGCTTCAACACCGTGCACGGCCGCATGCCGTCGGTGCTGACCGGCGCGAACCTGGCCAACCGAGAATTGCTGTACCTGGGCGTCAGCGGCGACGGCGACTCGGCGAGCATCGGCCTGGGCCAGTTCGCGCACGCGATGCGGCGCGGCGTGAACATGACCTACATCGTCGAGAACAACGGCGTCTACGGTCTGACCAAGGGCCAGTTCTCGGCCACCGCCGACGCCGGCAGCAAGAGCAAGAAGGGTGTGGTCAACACCGACACCGCGATCGACCTGGTGGCGCTGGCGCTGCAGATGGGCGCGAGCTATGTCGCGCGCAGCTTCTCGGGCGACAAGGAACAGCTCGTGCCGCTGATCAAGGGCGCGCTGCACCACCGCGGCGCGGCGCTGATCGACGTCATCAGCCCGTGCGTGGCGTTCAACAACCACGCCGGCAGCACCAAGAGCTACGACTACGTGCGCGCCCACAACGAGGCCGTGAACCGGCTCGACTTCATGCCGCATCGCGACGCGATCACCGCGATGTACGCGCCCGGCGAGGTGATCGAGGTCACCCAGCACGACGGCAACGTGCTGCGCCTGCGCAAGCTGGCCGCGGGCTACGACGCCGGCGACCGGCTTGCGGCGATGAGCCACATCGCCACCCACGAATCGCGCGGCGAGATCCTCACCGGGCTGCTCTACGTCAACGGCGATGCGCAGGACCTGCACCAGCACCTGAACACCGTCGACGTGCCGCTGAACCGGCTCGGCGATGCCCAGTTGTGCCCGGGGGCGGCGGCGCTGGCGGCGATCAATGCCGAGTTGAGCTGAGCGACCGGAGCGCGCCCGGCGGCCGCGCCGGCCGCGCTCAGGCCGACTTGAACGAGCGCCGGTGCTCGAGCGCCGGCAACTGCATCCGCACCGTCGCGATGCGCGCCGGATCGACCTCGGCCATCACCACGCCTTCGCCTTCGGCCAGCACCGCGACCACCTCGCCCCACGGGTCGACCACCATGCTGTGGCCGAAGGTGCGCCGGCCGTTCTCGTGCAGGCCACCCTGCGCCGCCGCGATCACGTAGCACTGGTTCTCGACCGCGCGGGCGCGCAGCAGCAACTCCCAGTGCGCCAGGCCGGTCGTGTACGTGAACGCCGACGGCACCGAGAGCAGGTCGCAGGGCGGATGCCCCGCGGTGAACATCAGCGCGCGGTACAGCTCGGGAAAGCGCAGGTCGTAACACACGCTCAGGCCGACTCTGAGCGCGCCGGCCTGGATCGACATCGGCTCGGCGCCGGCCTGGATCGAACCGCCCTCGTCGTAGCGCTCGCGCCCGTTGTCGTAGCGGAACAGGTGGATCTTGTCGTAGCGCGCGGCCAGCGTGCCGTCGGGCGCGCAGACGCAATTCGAGTTCAGTACCCGGTCGGCGTCGGCGGTGCGGATCGGCAGTGTGCCGCCGACCAGCCACACACCGTGCTCGCGCGCGGCCTGCGACAGCATTTGCTGGATCGGGCCCGCGCCCGGCGCTTCGGCGATGGCGAGCTTGTCGCGATCGTTGCGGCCCATCAGGCAGAAGTACTCGGGCAGCACGACGAGCTGCGCGCCGTCGCGGGCGGCCGCGGCGACGAGGCGCTGCGCGGCCGCGCAGTTGCGCGCGGCATCGGTCGTGGACACCATCTGCACGGCGGCGATCTTCATGCGGGGCTCCTCGTCGTCAGTTCTTCGTCGGCGCCGACGCCGGCGCGTCGGCGGCCGGCACATCTTCGCCGAACTTGCGCTCGACGCGCTCGACCTTCGGATCGGCCCACGGCCCGGTCACGTGGAACTCGCGCGTGCCGGCCTGGGTGAGCGGCTTCTTCAGGATCGCCTGCGCGAGAAACGCGCCCAGGCCGATGGCAGGGTTGATCACCGCGTAGGCCAGCGCGGCGGTGCCGGCGTTGATCTCGGGCACCACCACCACCTGCATGTCCTGCGTTTCGCGCGCGATGTCGGCGCTGCCGTCCATCAGCACCAAGGCCTGGACGCCGCGCATGCGCAGGTTGTTGGTGCGCGCCACGCCCTGCTCGATCTGAACGTCGCCGGTGACGCTGTCGAACGCGAAGCCCTCCTGGAACAGGTCGCGGAAGTCCAGCGAGAGCCGCCGCGGCAGCGACTGCAGGCTCAACACACCGAGCAGCCGCGCCGCACCGGGATCGGCTTTCAGGAACTGACCGGACTCGATCGCGACGTTGATCTGCCCCGCCAGGCTCGGGTAGTCGAGCGCGAACGGCGAGCCGAGCCACGCGATCTGGCCCTTGAGCTGGCCCTTGCCGCCGCGGATCACCTTGCGGATGCCCAGCCGATCGAGCAGCGCGCCGCTGTCGGAGAGCTTCAGCGTGAAGTCCATCACCGCGCGGCGCGGCACCGGCAGGCCCGGGCCGGGCGCCGCGCCCACGGCCGCCCAGTGGCCGGTGGCCGTCATCTGCGCCTCGGGGTTGCTGATGTTGAACTTGGTGAGCTGCCAGTCGCGCAGCGCGTCGCGGCCTTGGCCGGTGGAGCGGTTGATCGCGTCGATCTCGACCCGCCCGAGGTGCTTGCCGCGCAACTCGAAGTCGTCGACCACGACATCGAGCGCCGGCACGCTGGACGGCTGCTGGTCGAGCAGGGTCTCGACCTGATCGACATCGCTCTTGGGCAGCGACAGTCGCGACAGCCGGGCGTACACCCGCCCGCCGGCGGTGGCCACGCCGCCGCGCGCCGACGGCGGGCGGTACTCGACGTAGCCGTTGAGCTGGTCGGCGTCGACGTTGGCGCGCCACACGCCGGCCACCTGCGACAGGCCGGCCGAGACGTGCGTCAGCCGGCGCTGGCCGGCGACAAGCTCCTGCACGCGCAGCCCGATCGTGTCGGGCGCATAGCCCGACGCGGCGCCGGCAGCGGAGGCATCGGACGTCCCGAGCAGTCGGTCGGCGACGGCGCTCCAGTCATCGGTGACGAGCATGGGCAGATCGACGCTCGCGGCCACGCCGGCGGCCGGCTGCGGCGCGGGCACCAGCACGCCGATGCCGCCACGCAGCACGCGCGGCTGCGCGCCACCCAGGTCGCGCAGGTACTGCGCCTGGACGACGTTGCCGAGCTCGAACCGCAGCGTGTCGCGCGGCGTCTGGCCCGGAGCCAGCGAGGCCGGATCGACGCGGGTCTGGAAACGCAGCGCCATCGACGCGTCGGCCGCCTTGTTCAGCGGCGCCGGCAGATCCAGGCCGAGGCCGACGAGGTTGCTGGTGACGCTGACCTCGGGCTCGCCGTGCACGAAGGCCACGCTGGCGCGGTAGCCGGTCTGCCCGCTCAGCACCGTGGCCAGGCGTGCCAGCGGTCCACCGGCACCCGCGCGGCGCAGGCCATCGGCGCTGACGCTGCCCTGGGCGTTGAAGCGCACGCTGCCGTCGGGCTGCGATCCGCCGTCGAGGGTTGCGGCGCCGCCGTACAGCGTCGCGCTCGCGCCGGCCAGCGCATAGCCTTTGTCGGTGAAGCCGATGCGGCCACGCGCGTCGGCCAGCAGCGGGCTGTCGGGCGTGATGCGCACGTCGTTGCCGGCCAGCACCACGCTGCCCTTCACGGTCGAGGCTGCGAGGCGCGCCAGCGGCAGGTTCAGGCCGAGCTGCAGCTCGGCGTTGCCGGTGGCGCTGCTCGCGGCCAGCGCGTTGCCGATCCATCCCCCCACCGGCGTGGTGTTGACGACCCGCAGCATCGCCGCCAGCGGCCCGCGCGCGGTCGCGTCCAGCGTGAGCACACCGCCGCCTTCGAGATGGCGGATCGCCCCTTGCACCTGGCTCCAGGCAATGCTGCCGAGCTGCGCGCGGCCGTTGCGCAGTGCCAGGTTGCCATGGTCCAGGTCGAGTTCGACGCTGGCCTGCTCGAGCGCCGGCCACGGCGACGTGTAGGCCGCCGCATTGCCGCTTTCCGGCAGGCTCGGCACGAACGCGAAAGTGGCGTTGTCGACCTGCGCGACGATGCGGAACTCGCCCGCAACCGCACCGCCGCCGGCGTTCGCCGGTTGGGATGCCGCGTGCGCGGGGAAGTACGGGAAGTCCGCCAGCGCGCCGTCGACATGGAAGCTTGCGCGCGTCAGCGTGCCACCTTGCACCGCGTGCTCGATGTACTGGCGCGTCGCCTTGGGCAGGCCCGTCGGCAGGTAGCGGTAGGCCCGGTTCGCGACGCCGTCGCCGACCGTGCCGTCGAGCGTCAGGTGGCCCGGGTAGCGGGCGGCGCCGGTGCCGGAACGCCACAGCGCCGTGAGCTGGCCGTGCGCGTCGGCATTGGAGAATCGCGCGCCGCTGACCTGCACCGTCAGTTGCCGCGGCACGCCCGGAGCACTTGCCGGCGCGATCGTCCAGGCCAGCTGCGCATCGAGCTGGTCGAGCACCAGCAGCGGATCGTCGAACACGCCCGGCAACGCCACCGCACCGCCGTTCATCACGACGCGCGCCTGCCCGCCGGTGTCGCTGGCGTCGAGCTGCAGTGCCGCACCGCGCAGGCCCGGCCGGCCGATGCCACCGGGCGCGTCCGACGCGTGCGCGGCCAGCGCCAGCGCGCTGATCCGGCCCTGGACGCGGTAGTGCAGGGGCGCGTCGAGCGGCCCGTCCCAGGTGGCGCTGAGGTCGCTGACCATCCCTTTCGGGTCCAGCTGGGCGAGCAACTTTTTCAGCGCCTCGCCGAGCGGCACGCGCGATGCGACCTGCGCCATCGGCCCGAGGTCGAGCCGTTGCGCGGTGAACGAGCCACCATTGGCGGGCTGGCCGTCGCGCTGGCGCCAGGCGAACTTCATGTCGCCCTGCGGCCAGCGGATGCCGTCGCCGGTGAGGAAGCTGAAGTGCTGCAGCGCCAGCGTGGCACCGTCTGCGTTGCGCTGGCCGATCAGCCGGCCTTCGACCTCCTCGACCGCGAGCGGCTCGACGTCGGCAGCCAGCCGCAGCGTGACGGTGCGCAGTGCGACGTCGAGCGTTGCGGCGGTGGGCGCGCCGTCGGTCACGTCGAGCCAGCCGCGCAGCGCACCGATGCCGGCGCTCAGCTCGAACGGCAATGTCATCTGTTCGCCCAGCGCGTGGACGTCGGCGCGCGGCAGCGTGGCGTAGGCGGTGCCGCTCCAGCGGTGCCAGTCGCCACGGCGTGCCAGCAGCGGCTGGGTGAAGCGGCCTGCGATGCTGAAGCGATCGCCCCATTCGGCGGGCGGCGTCGCGTCCAGGCGCAGGTCGTGCTGGCGCAGGCCGTTGCGCACGACCAGTTGCACATCGGTCAGCACCAGCGGCGGCGCGTGGCGCTGCTCGTCGGTCCAGCGCAGCGACCCGCCGCGGATCACGAACTCGTGCTGGGCGAAGAACCAGTCGGCCGCGGCATTGCCGCTGCCGACCTCGCCGCCACCGAGCGCCAGCCCGGCGACGAAGATGCGGCCGCTCGCGTCGCGTCGCGCTTCGACTTGCGCGCCGTCGATCAGCAACTGCTCGAAGCGCAGCTGGAGCGAAAACAGCGAGCGCAGCGACACCGCCGCCAGCACGCGCGGCAGGCGCAGCGCGGGGCGCTGGTCGGCCCCCAGCAGCAGCACCTCGCGCAGCTCGAGCGTGGGCACCCAGCCGCTCGAGCGCACCTCGATGCTGCCGATGCGCACCGGCACGCCGAGCGCCTGGCTGGCGCGGGCCTCGATCGGTGCACGCCACTGCTGGATGTGCGGCAGAATCACCCAGTGGAGCGCCAGCCAGGCGACCAGCAACAGGCTCCACGCCGTGATCACCAGGCCCAGCAGCGCGCGCGCCCACCATCGCAGGCGCACCCAGCGCACCACGGGGTCACCGGGCGGCCAGGGAGCGGCGGTCACATCGGGAGGCTTCGTGGCGGGCGGGGTGAAGGACATGAAAACATCGGTACGCCGGCCAAGGCTCGTGCGAGATAGCGGTTGGCAACAAACCGGTCGGCAATCGACGGGTCGCCGAGAGGCATTTCGGCGAGCGGCCGATCGCCGCTCGCCGAAGGCGCCCGGGCCGAAGCCTGTTCGTTCAATCTAGCACAGACCTCATTGCGCTCCATGGGTTCCCACCCCTGCGCTGAAACCGCCGCCGCGCCGACAGCGGCACGCGCCGACCACAGCCGTTTCGTGCAGCGCATCCGGCGCCGCTATGCCGCCGAGTTGTCGCTGCTCGGCGCCGGCACACCGCGGCGCGAAGACATCGAGAGGCTGATCGAGCGGCTGCAGGCCGGCGGCCGCGAGCTCGCCAGCGCGATGCGGGTGGCGCGCCAGCTGGTGCTGGAGCGGCTCGCGGTGCTCGATGTCGAGTGCGGTGCCACGCTGCACGACATCACCGGCGCGATGACCGCGCTGGCCGAGGCCACGCTCGAGCGCGCGCTGGCGCAGGCGCAACGCGACCACGACGCGCGCCACGGCGCGCCGCGCAATGCGGCCGGCGCGCGCATCGACTTCTGGGTCGTCGGCATGGGCAAGCTCGGCGCGCGCGAACTCAACGTGTCGTCCGACATCGACCTGATCTACGTCTACGAAGAAGACGGCCAGACCGACGGGCCGCTGGCCGTCAGCGCCCACGAGTATTTCGCCGCAGTCGCCAAGAGCCTGTACACGCTGATCGGCGAGGTCACCGAAGACGGGTTCGTGTTCCGCGTCGACCTGGCGTTGCGCCCGAACGGCAACTCGGGGCCAACGTGCGTGAGCCTGGCGATGCTCGAGGAGTACCTGCAGGTGCAGGGCCGCGAGTGGGAGCGCTTCGCGTGGCTGAAGAGCCGCGTCGTCGCGCCCGCGCAGAGCGTGAAGAGTGGCCGCGCGCTGGCGTTGCGCGACCTCGTCACCGCGTTCGTGTACCGCCGCTACCTCGACTACGGCGTGTTCGAGGGGTTGCGCCAGCTGCATGCCAAGGTGCGCGAACAAGCGCAGCGCCGCGCCGCCGGCCGGCCCGAGCGCGCCAACGACGTCAAGCTGTCGCGCGGGGGCATCCGCGAGATCGAGTTCATCGTGCAGTTGCTGCTGGTGGCGCGCGGCGGCCAGTTCCCCGAGATCCGCACCCGCTCGACGCTGAAGGCGCTGCACAAGTTGAGCGCCGGTGCACTGATGAAGCCGGCGAGCGCAAAGCGGCTGGCCGAGGCTTACGAGTTCCTGCGCCGCGTCGAGCACCGCATCCAGTACCTCGACGACCAGCAGACCCACCTGCTGCCGACCGTCGATGCCGATCTCGGCTGGATCGCGCGCAGCCTGGGCTTTGCCGGCGACGACATCAATGGCTGCGACGCCGCAACCTGCGAGCTGCTCGACCGCCTCGGCGCGACGCGGGAGTTCGTCGCGATGGAGTTCGACGCCCTGCTGCACGACGGCCGCACGCCCAGCGCCCATGGTGGCGGCGCGAATGGCTGCCGTGGCTGCGGCGCGCCGCCGCAGCCGGTCGACGCCGACGCCTTTCTCGCGCAACTGCCGCCCGAACTGGCCGAGCGCGTGCGGCCGCTGCGCGAGCAGCCGAAGATCCAGCTGCTGCGCGCCGACAGCAAGCTGCGCCTGGCGCGCCTGATCAACCGCGCGGCACAGGCGGTCAAGGACGGCCACTGCACGATGCAGGCCGCGACGCGTTTCATCGACTGGCTCGAGCCACTGCTGCGGCGCGAGAGCTATCTGGCGATGCTGGTCGAG
Source organism: Burkholderiales bacterium (assembly GCA_028868895.1). Taxonomy (GTDB): domain Bacteria; phylum Pseudomonadota; class Gammaproteobacteria; order Burkholderiales; family Burkholderiaceae_C; genus LMDS01. The sequence goes on along the minus strand of JAGWTP010000033.1, from coordinate 23,442 downwards.
CGCCCCGAGGTGCAAAGCCGCCTGTTGCGCCTGCTCGGCCTGGCCCGCTGGCCGATGCGCTACCTGATGCTGCACCCGGGCGTGATCGACGAGCTGGCCGACCAGCGCGCGCTGCACAGCCGCTTCGATGCGCAGGAATTCACCCGCGAGCTCGACGAGCGCCACGACGCCTGGGAACGCTCCGGCCAGGCCGACGAAGAGTCGCTGCTCGACACGCTGCGCCGCGCCCACCACGCCGAGGTGTTCCGCACGCTGGTGCGCGACGTCGAGGGCCACATCACGGTCGAGCAGGTCGCCGACGATCTCTCGGCGCTGGCCGACGCCACGCTCGCGCTGGTGCTGCGCTGGGCCTGGCGGCACCTGAAGCAGGCCCACCGCGCCGAGCCGCGGCTGGCGGTCATCGCCTACGGCAAGCTCGGCGGCAAGGAGCTCGGCTACGGCAGCGACCTCGACGTCGTGTTCCTCTACGACGACGCCGACGAGCCCGACGCCGACCGCGCCGCCGAGGCCTATGGCGCGTTCGTGCGCAAGGTCATCAACTGGCTGACGCTGCGCACCGCCGCCGGCGAGCTGTTCGACATCGACACCGCGCTGCGGCCGAACGGCAATTCGGGCCTGCTCGTCACCTCGCTCGCCTCGTTCGAGCGCTACCAGAGCGGCCGCGGCAGCAACACCGCCTGGACCTGGGAACACCAGGCGCTCACGCGCGCGCGCTGGTGCGCCGGCTGGCGCGCGCTCGAGCCGCGCTTCGACGCCGTGCGCCGCAGCGTGCTGTGCGCACCGCGCGACGCCCAGGCCTTGCGCGCCGAGGTCCGGGCGATGCGTGACAAGGTGCGCCAGGCGCACCCGATCAAGCCCGAGCGCTTCGACGTGAAGCACAGCGCCGGTGGCATGATCGACGCGGAATTCGCAGTGCAGTACATCGTGTTGGCGCACGGCGCGACGCATCCCGGCCTGCTCGACGACGTCGGCAACATCGCGCTGCTGCAGCGTGCGCAGGCCGATGGCTTGCTCCCCGACCAACTCGGCAGCGCCGCCGCCGACGCTTACCGTGACCTGCGCCGCGCCCAGCACCGCGCCCGGCTCGACGAACAGCCCACGCAGGTCGACCCCGAGTCGATGGCGACCCAGCGCGATGCGGTGCTGGCGCTGTGGCACACGGTGTTCGATGCCGCGGCCGACGCGCGTCTGGTGGGCGTCGCATCAGCACCGGCGCCGTGACCCGGCCCGGCGTCGCCTGGGCCGGCGTGGCCGCCCTGCTCGGCGCCTGCGCGCTGCTGGGCTGGCCGGTGCCGCACGACGCGATCGATTGGCAACCCGCGCGCGCTTTCAGCCAGCCCTGGCGTGCGTTCACTGCGATCGGCGTTCACTACAGCGTCGCGCACCTCGTCGGCAACCTGGCCGGCGTGGCATTGGCCGGGGTGTTCGGCGTGGTGGCCCGTGTTCCGGCGCGCCTGGCCTGGGCCTGGCTTGCGGCGTGGCCGCTCACGCAGCTGGGCCTGCTCGTCAGGCCCGATCTCGCCCATTACGGCGGTCTGTCGGGCGTGGTGCACGCCGGCGTGGCGGCGGTGATCGCCTTTGTGCTGATCACCGGCACGCCGGCACAGCGCTGGGTCGGCAGCGCGGTGCTGGTCGGATTCGTTGCCAAGCTGCTGAGCGAATCGCCCTGGGGCGCGGCGCTGCGCCACCCGGGCGGCTGGGACATCGCGGTCGCGCCGATCGCCCACACCACCGGTGCGATCGCCGGCGCCTTGTGCGCCGCGATCGCGATGCGCCTGCCCCCTCGAAACCGCAATCCCGATGTCACTGCCTGAACGCAAGACCCACCTCGACGCCGTGGCGATCGGCTCGCTGGTGCTGTGCTGTGCGCTGTGGGGCCTGAACCAGGTCGCGGCGAAGGCGGCGATGCCCGAGGTGCCGCCGCTGTGGCAGGCCGCGTCGCGGTCGCTCGGCGGCGCGCTGCTGGTGTGGCTGTGGACCCGCGTGCGCGGCATCCCGGTGTTCACGCGCGACGCCACGCTGCGCGGCGGGCTGCTCGCGGGGTCGCTTTTCGCGGCCGAGTTCATGTGCATCTTCATCGGCCTGCAATTCACCACCGCCTCGCGCATGGTGGTGTTCATCTACATCGCGCCGTTCGTGGTCGCACTGGGCATGCCCTTCATCGCCCGTGCCGAGGCGCTGTCGCGCGTGCAGATGGCGGGGTTGCTGCTGGCGTTCGCGGGCGTCGCCTGGGCGTTCGCCGAGGGCTTCACAAAGCCTGCCGCGGGGCCGCACCAGCTGCTCGGAGACGCGCTCGGCGTGGCCGCCGGCGTGCTCTGGGGCGCGACCACGCTGTCGATCCGCGGCACCCGACTTTCGGGCGCATCGGCCGAGAAGACGCTGCTGTACCAGCTCGCGGTGTCGGGCGTGATGCTGGCGCTGGCGGCGTGCGTCGCCGGTGCGCCGGTGCCGGCGCGGCTGTCGGCGCTGGCCTGGGCGGCGATGGCGTTCCAGATCGTCGTCGTCACCGCGTTCAGCTACCTGGTGTGGTTCTGGCTGGTCCGCACCTACGCGGCAACCCGGCTCGCGTCGTTCACGCTGCTCACGCCGGTGTTTGGGCTGCTGCTCGGCGCGCTGTTGCTGGGCGAGCCGATCACCGTGCGGCTGGTGGTCGCGCTCGTGGCGGTGGCCACCGGCATCGTGCTGGTCAACCGGCGGGCCCGAGTCGCCCCGGCGTAGCGGCGTTCAGGCGCGGATGCGGCGCACCAGCGCGGTGGTCGAGTAGCCGTCGACGAAGGGCAGCGCGCACGCCTCGCCGCCCCAGCTGCGCACCCAGCGGGTCTCTTCGAGTGCCTCGACGTCGTAGTCGCCACCCTTGACGTAGATCTGCGGCCGCACCTGCTTGAGCAGTTCGACCGGCGTGGCCTCGTCGAACAGCGTCACCAGGCTCACGCTTTCCAGCGCGGCGAGCACGCAGGCGCGATCGAGTTCGCTGTTGAGCGGGCGGTCCGGGCCCTTGCCCAGGCCGCGCGCCGACGCGTCGCTGTTCAGGCCGACCACCAGGCTCGCGCCGAGCGCGCGCGCCTGCGCGAGGTAGCTCACGTGGCCGCGATGCAGGATGTCGAACACGCCGTTGGTGAAGACCACCGGCCGCGCCAGCGCGGTCAGGCGCGCGGCGAGATCGGTGCGGGGGCAGAGCTTGTCGAGGAAGGGCGGGCTCATGCGGCAATTGTCGCGCGATGGTGGTCAGCCGCACCCGGCGCCCGCTAGACTGGCTGCCACATCAGGACCAGGAGACACCGATGCTCGTACTCTGCGGATTCAGCGTTTCGAACTACTACAACAAGGTCAAGCTCGCGCTGCTCGAAAAGGGCGTGCCGTTCACCGAAGAAGTCGTCAAGACCGGGCGCACCGACGACGCCGTGCTCGACGCGTCGCCGCTGGGCAAGGTGCCGTTCATCCGCACCGAACACGGCCACCTGTGCGAGAGCCAGGTGATCCTCGAGTACCTGGAAGCGGCCTATCCGAGCCCGCCGCTGATGCCCGCCGACGCCTGGGCTGCGGCCAAGGTGCGCGAACTCAGCACCTTTATCGATCTGCACCTGGAACTGGTCGCGCGCGAGCTGTACCCGAAGGCCTTCTTCGGGGGCGAGATCAGCGACGCCAACCAGGCGCGCGTCCATAAGCTGTTGACGAAGAACATCGCCGGCTTCAAGCGGCTCGCCCGGTTCACGCCGCATGTGGCCGGCTCGACCTTCACCCAGGCCGACTGCGCGGCGTGGGTGAGCCTGCCGCTGGTGTCGATGGCCACGCGCGCCGTCTACGGCGAAGACCTGCTGGTGGCCGGCGGGGTGGACTGGAAACCGTATGCCAAGTTGGTCGGCGAACGACCGAGCGCGCAGCGCGTGACCGCGGACCGCAAGGCGGATCAGGAGCGCGCGGCGGCGACCAAGGCGGGCTGAAGCCCGCGTCCCGCGCAGGCGCTGCGCGAGGCGCGACCTCAGACGGCCTGAGGCGCGGCGGGCAGCGCCCGCGCCGCCACCGCGGCCGTCACTTCCTTGCGGAAGCGGTTCAGATCCTGCACGCTGGCAAAGCTGCGCTCCATCAGCAGGCTCATGTTGTGCAGGATGCGTTCGACGACCTTGGTCTCCCAGACCGCGTCGAACTGGATCTGCTTGTCCAGCCAGTGCTCGAGCCACTGCGGGTTGGGCAGGCGGCTTTGCACGGTGTCGCGCGGGAACAGCTTGATGTTGACGTGCAGGTTGGTCGGGTGCAGCGCCTGCGCGGTGCGGCGTGCGCTGGCCATCAGCACGCCGACCTTGGCGAACGCGGCACGCGCTTCGTCACCGAACTTCTGCAGCGCGCGCTTCATGTAGCGCAGGTAGGCCCCGCCATGGCGCGCCTCGTCGCGCGCCAGCGTTTCGTAAATGGCCTGGATCACCGGTTCGGTGTGCCATTCGGCAGCGCGGCGGTACCAGTGGTTCAGGCGGATCTCGCCACAAAAATGCAGCATGAGCGTTTCGAGCGCGGGCGCCGGGTCGAACTCGAAGCGCACCTCCTGCAACTCGGCCTCGGTGGGCACGAGATCGGGGCGGAACTTGCGCAGGTATTCCATCAGCACCAGCGAGTGCTTCTGCTCCTCGAAGAACCAGACGCTCATGAAGCCGCAGAAGTCGGCATCGTCCTTGTTGTCGCGCAGGAACATCTCGGTGGCCGGCAGCGCCGCCCACTCGGTGATGGCATTCATCTTGATGGTCTGCGCCTGCTCGTCGCTGAGTTTGCTGGCGTCGAAATGGTCCCAAGGAATGTCCTTGTCCATGTTCCAGCGCACCGCTTCGAGCTGCTTGAAAAGTTCAGGGTAAATCATCGTGACAGCGCCTCGTCGTCTTGCCGATTCATTCTAGTCTGCGGCCTGTGACACGCTACGCGCGGCGCGCCCTGCCGGACGCAGGCCGGCCCCGCATGGCACAGGGTGGCGCGCCGCGCTGCATCCAAATCGTCTCGCGATGCGTTGAATAGACTGATCAGTTATATTTAAAACCAACCAGTCGCACCACCCCATGCCTTGCCTCCCCTCGGCCGGTCGGCCTGCCTTCACGTTCCTTTACCGCGCGGCGGCGGAACTTCGTCTCGGCCGGGCCCTCGAAATCGCCAGTCCGGTTGTGTGGAGGAGGCCGGGCGATGTGCGCTGGCGATCGCCTTCGGCAACGCGTCAACGCCCTTCCGGTTTCGTTGCGGAGCCGCTGATTGATTTTGGTTGCAGCCATCGGGCGGTTTATCTCCTCCCTCCTCCCTCCCTGATTCCCCCGAGGGCGCTCCGCAACTCTCTTCTCGCCGTCACCGGCCGCCCGACGCGGCCGGTGACCGCCGGCGCGCGATGAGGCGGGTTGCTGTCATCGGCTCCGGCATTGCCGGGCTGTCGGTCGCGCACGGGCTGGCCGGCCACGCGCACGTCACGTTGTTCGAAGCCGGCGACTATTTTGGCGGCCACACCCACACGGTCGACCTGACCCTCGGCGGCGTCACGCACGGCGTGGACACCGGCTTTCTGGTGCTCAATGAGCGCACCTACCCGAACCTGCTCCAGCTCTTCGAGCGGCTAGGCGTCGAGATCGCGAAGTCGGACATGTCGTTCTCGGTGCAGGCGCCCGATGTCGGCCTTGAATGGAGCGGCAGCAACCTGGCCACGGTGTTCGCGCAACGCCGCAACCTGCTGCGTCCACGCTTCTGGCGGATGCTGTCGGATCTGCTGCGCTTCAATCGCCTGGCCACGTCACTCGCGTGCAGCCCCGGCGCGGTCGCACTCGACCAGCCGATCGGCGACTTCCTGGCCCAGCACCGTTTCAGCGCCGCGTTTCGCGACTGGTATTTTCTGCCGATGATCGGCAGCATCTGGTCGTGCCCGGTCGACCAGATGTTGCGCTTTCCGGTTGCCACGATGGTGCGTTTCTGTGACAACCACGGGCTGCTCCAGGTCTCGAACCGTCCGCAGTGGTACACGGTGCGCGGCGGCGCGCGCGAATACGTGCGCAAGATGGTCGCGTCGGTGCCCGACGCGCGCTTGAACGTGCCGGTGCGCAGCGTGCGCCGGCCCGGCGCCGACGACGCCGACCGGTCGGTCCGGGTCTCGACCGATGCGGGCACCGAGCGCTTCGACGACGTCGTGATGGCCTGCCACAGCGACCAGTCTCTGGCGCTGCTGGGCGACGCCAGCCCGGCCGAGGTCGCAGTGCTCGGCGCAATCCGCTACCACCGCAACCGCGCGCTGCTGCACACCGACACGTCGGTGCTGCCGACGCGCCCGCGTGCCTGGGCGGCGTGGAACTACGAGCGTGCGAGCCACGCCGACCGCGAGCGTTCCGCGGTATGCCTGCACTATTGGCTCAACCGGCTTCAGCCGCTGCCGTTCAGCGTGCCGGTGGTGGTGTCGCTGAACCCGGTGCGCGAGCCGCGTGCCGACACCGTCCACGCCGAATTCGACTACGCCCACCCGGTGTTCGACGCCGCCGCGATTGCCGCCCAGCAGCGCGTGCCCGAGTTGCAGGGCCGGCGCCAGACCTGGTTTTGCGGCGCGTGGACGCGCTACGGCTTTCACGAAGACGGGTTGATGTCGGGCCTGGCGGTGTTGGCGGGCCTGCGGTTGCGCGCGGCACAGGCGCCGGCCGAGCCCTTGCTGGAGGCGGCGTGAGCGTGGTCGGCCACGAACGGCACCACCGCGACACCGCCGGATTGCCGCTCGACGGCGCGCGCCCGGCGCACCTAGCCGATTCCGCCGGCGTGGCCAACACCGCGCTGCTCGGCATCGGCGAGGTGCGCCACACGCGCCTGCGCCCGGCGCACCACCACTTCGTCTACCCGACGTACTTCCTGATGCTGCCGATGCGTCGCCTGCGCACTGCGCCTTGCGACGCCCTGCCGCGCAACCGCTTCGGCCTCATCAGCTTCTTCGATCGCGACCACGGCGACGGCCGCGCCGACAGCCTCGCCTGGCTCGACGATCTGCTGGCCCGCGAGGGCGTGACCGACGCCGCTGGCGAAGTCTGGTTGCACTGCTACCCGCGGGTGCTGGGCTACACCTTCAAGCCGGTCAGCTTCTGGTATTGCCACCGGTCGGACGACTCGCTGGCGGCGGTGGTGGTCGAGGTCAACAACACGTTCGGCGAACGTCACTGCTATCTGCTCGACGGGCCCGAGCTCGCGTACGGCCGCGAGTTGCGCGCGACCAAGGTGTTCCACGTCTCGCCGTTCTGCGCCGTGGCCGGCAGCTACCGGTTCCGCTTCATGCGCAGCGCGCCGCATCCGAACCGGGCGCCGGCACGTACCGATGCAGCGACGCGCGTTTCGAGAACCGTCGCGTGCATCGACCACCATGACGCGCAGGGCCTGCTGATCCAGACCAGCGTGTCGGGCGAATTGCACCCGCTCACCGTGGCGCGGCTGCGCGCCGCGTTCTTCGGCATGCCGCTGATGACCCTCGGCGTGATCGCCCGGATCCATTGGCAGGCCTGGAAGCTGTGGCGCCGGCGCACGCCGTTCTTTCGCAAGCCCGAACCGCCGAGCCGATTCACCTCGCGCTGATTCCACCCCATCCGTCCCGAACGACCCATGCGCAGCAGCACACTGACCCCATCCCACGCGGCCGACTCGGCACCGGCTGCCGCACGCGCCGTGCTGCGCCTGCTCGCGGCGTTGAAGCACGGTACCCTGAGCGTCCAGTTGCCCGATGGCGGATCGGTCGATTTCGGCACCACGGGTGCGACCGACCTGCGCGCGTCGATCCGGCTGCGCAACTGGAACGTCTGCAGCGCGGCGCTGCGATCGGGTGACATCGGCGTGGCCGAGAGTTTCATCGCCGGTGACTGGAGCACGCCGGACCTGACCGCACTGCTGACGCTGTTCATCGCCAACCGCGAGGCGGTCGAGTCGGTCATCTACGGCAGCTGGTGGGGCTCGCTGCTGTACCGCGCCCGGCACCTGTTCAACCGCAATTCACGCCGCGGCAGCGAGAAGAACATCCACGCCCACTACGACCTGGGCAACGCGTTCTACCGCCTGTGGCTGGACCCGACGATGAACTACAGCAGCGCCTGGTTCGAGGGTGACCGCACCGGCGACCTGGTGCAGGCGCAATCGGCCAAGGTGCGCCGGGTGCTGACCGAATGCGCGGTCGCGCCGGGCGACCGTGTTCTCGAAATCGGCTGCGGCTGGGGCGCGCTGGCCGAGTCGGCAGCGCGCGACTTCGGCGCGGCAGTGACTGGAGTGACACTGTCGCGCGAGCAACTTGCCTATGCCCGGCGGCGCCTGGCCGACGCCGGGCTGCCGGGCGAACTGCGCTACCAGGACTACCGCGATATTGCCGATGGCCCGTTCGATGCCATCGCCTCGATCGAGATGTTCGAGGCTGTCGGCCGCGAGTACTGGCCGCGCTTTTTCGAGACCCTCGCAACGCTGCTCAAGCCCGGCGGCAAGGCGTGCATCCAGAGCATCACGATCCGCGACGACCTGTTCGAGCGCTACGTGAAGTCGACCGACTTCATCCAGCAATACATCTTCCCCGGCGGCCTGCTGCCCAGCCCGGCCGCTTTCCGTGCGGCAGCGGCGCAGGCGGGGCTGCGGGTGGTGAACGAACTCGACTTCGGGCTCGACTACGCCGAAACGCTGAAGCGCTGGCGCACGCGCTTTCTTGCCGCCGACGGGCCGGTGCGCAGGCTCGGTTTCGACACCCGGTTCATGCGCATCTGGGAGTTCTACCTCGGCTACTGCGAAGCGGCCTTCCTCACCCGCAACACCAGCGTCATGCAGTTCACGTTGATGCGCTGTTGACGGCCTGGTGGGTCCCGCCGCTGACTTGGTCCACTCGGCGCTTGCGCTGCTGTGCCGGGTGCAGTTCCCGCCTGGCGTCGATGCCATTCGCTTGTCACCACCGCGGAAGGTTGGCACACTGGCCTCGTCGGACCCGTGCCGACACTTCCTCCCGGACATTCGCCTGCGCTCCCGCCCCCACCCCTGCAAAGGAACCCCCTCCATGAACCTGACCATCAGCGGCCATCACCTTGATGTCACTCCGGCACTCAGAGAGTACGTGCTCACCAAGCTGGACCGGGTCACGCGCCACTTCGATCAGGTGGTCGACATCAATGTGCTGCTGTCGGTCGAGAAGCTGACGGAAAAGGAGCGCCGGCAAAAGGCCGAGGTCACGCTGCATGTGAAGGGCCGCGACATTTTTATTGAGCAGTCGAGTGAAGATTTGTACGCGGCTATCGACCAGCTGATGGACAAGCTGGATCGCCAGGTCTGCCGCCACAAGGACAAGGTCCAGGACCACCACCACGCTGCACCCAAGCGCATCGACACGTCGCCGGCCTGAGCCGCGGCGGCCGCGCCGATCACAAGGAATCGACTGCCCCCGAAAGCGGCCCGCGTGCCGCTTTCGTCATGTGGGCCGTGGACCCCCGCGACCCGGGGGCCGATCGCGTTGCTGCGACGCAGCACCCCATGCACAATCTCGCACGGCGACGGCGGTGCGCATGCCCTTGTCGTTGGCATGCGCCCCATAATTCGGGACCTTGCCTCTCGCCGATCGCCGCGTCGTTGCGGAGCCGAAATCACGACACACGGTGCGCCACTGATGAACCGCCTCGCTGCCATCCTGCCTGCCAGCAACGTGCTGGTCGATGTCGACGCCACCAGCAAGAAGCGCGCTTTCGAGCACGCCGGGCTGGTGTTCGAGAACCAGCACGCGATCGCGCGAGCCACTGTCACCGACAACCTGTTCGCCCGCGAGCGGCTCGGATCCACCGGCCTGGGGCACGGCGTGGCGATCCCGCACGGCCGCATCAAGGGCCTGAAGAACCCGCTCGCCGCGGTGCTGCGCGTACAGCAGCCGATCCCGTTCGACGCACCCGACGACGAAGCGGTCGGCCTGCTGATCTTCCTGCTGGTGCCGGAGGCGGCGACCCAGCGGCATCTCGAAATCCTCTCCGAGATCGCCGAAATGCTGTCGGACCGCGAACTGCGCGAGCGCCTCAAGACCGAACCCGATGCGGCCACGGTGCATCGGCTGATCGCCAGTTGGGAACCGCTGAAATCGGTCGCCTGAAGCGCGTGGCGGCAACGGCCGGCAGCGCGGGCCGAGCGCCACGCCGCGCCGAAGCCGGACCGCATCGCCTCCGGGGATCGGCCGCAGTGCCGGTCGACCGAGGGACGCCATGAAACCCAGCGTCATCAGCGCCGAGGCGCTGTTCGAAGAGCACCGCGAGATCCTGCGTTGGGAGTGGATCGCCGGCCACGCGCATCCCGAGCGCCGCTTCGACGAAGCGGCGGTGCGCAACGCGCAGTCGGCCGCCGACCTGGTCGGCTACCTCAACTACATCCACCCGTACCGGGTGCAGATCGTCGGCCGGCGCGAGGTCGCCTACCTGAGCCAGAGCAGCCCGGAAGTGGCCGAGCGCCGCATCTCGCGCATCGTCACGCTCGAGCCACCGGTGCTGATCGTCGCCGACGCCGAGGCGCCGCCCGACAAGCTGGTGGCGATGTGCGACCGCGCCGACATCCCGCTGTTCGCCACCGGCGAGTCGGCCGGGCATGTGATCGACGTCGTGCGCAGCTACCTGAGCCAGCACTTCGCCGAACGCACCACCCGCCATGGCGTGTTCATGGACATCCTGGGCATCGGCGTGCTGATCACCGGCGAGTCGGGGCTGGGCAAGAGCGAACTCGGGCTGGAGCTGATCTCGCGCGGCCATGGCCTGGTGGCCGACGACGCGGTCGATCTGTACCGCGTCTCGCAGACCGGGCTCGAAGGGCGCTGCCCCGAGTTGCTGTTGAACCTGCTCGAAGTGCGCGGCATCGGCCTGCTCGACATCAAGGCGATCTTCGGCGAGACCGCGGTGCGCCGCAAGATGCGGCTCAAGCTGATCGTGCACCTGGTGCGCAAGGAGACGATGGACCGCGAGTTCGAGCGCCTGCCGTACGAGCCGCTGAACGAGGAGATCCTCGATGTGCCGGTGCGCAAGACCGTGATCGCGGTCGATGCCGGGCGCAACCTGGCGGTGCTGGTCGAGGCCGCGGTGCGCAACACCATCCTGCAACTGCGCGGCATCGACACGTACCGCGAGTTCATCGAGCGCCACGCCAAGGCCATGCTCAAACCGGAGTAGCACGAAGGGCGAGAGGCCTCTGCATCGGGGACGACCAGCGCCGCTGGTCGTCAAAGGAGCGGGCTCGATGCCCGCGACCGAGAAAGCCGCTACTTGGTCTTGTGCGCGCAGTGCTTCTTGGTGCAGTTCGCGTACAGCGCGAGCGCGTGGTCCTGCAGTTCGAAGCCGCGCGACTGCGCCACGCTGCGCTGGCGCTTCTCGATCTCGGCGTCGAAGAACTCCTCGACCCGGCCGCAATCCAGGCACACGAGGTGGTCGTGGTGCTTGCCCTCGTTGAGCTCGAACACCGCTTTGCCGCTCTCGAAGTGATTGCGCGACAGGATGCCCGCCTGCTCGAACTGCAGCAACACCCGGTACACCGTGGCCAGCCCGACGTCGGCGCCTTCGGCAAGCAGCATCTTGAACACGTCTTCGGCACTCATGTGGCGTTGCGTGGTCTTCTGGAACATCTCCAGGACCTTGATGCGCGGCAGCGTGGCCTTCAGCCCGCTGTTCTTGAGTTCGTCGGCGTGCGTCATGACAGATGCGCTCGGGTCGGTCGGTCGGGTCGGACGGCGGCGGCGCAGGGGCCAGCCGCTAGAATCAAATCATCATATCGAGGTTGACGCCGCTTGCCGGCGTGCCGACACCCACACCATGGCTTTGCATTCGTTTCTGCGCGCACGGCGTTCCAGTCTGCCCACGCTCGGCCTGGCGCTGGCAGGCGTGCTGGCGCTGGGCGGTTGCCAGTCGCTCCAGACGTCCGACAGCTTCCTGGGCTTCATCACGCCCTACAAGGTCGAGATCGTGCAGGGCAACGTCGTCACCAGTGAGCAGGCGGCGCTGGTCAAGCCCGGCATGAATCGCGCGCAGGTGCGCGACGTGCTCGGCACGCCGCTGCTGGCCGACCCGTTTCACGCCAATCGCTGGGACTACGTGTTCACGATCCGGCGCCAGGGTGCGGCGCCGCAGGCGCGGCGCATCAAGGTGCTGTTCGATGGCGACGTGCTCAAGAGCATCGACACCGGCGGCGCGTTGCCGTCCGAGCAGGAGTTCGTCGCCTCGATCGACACCTTCAAACCTTCGCGCCGCGCCCCCGAGCTGGAACTGACACCCGAGCAGCTGAAGGCCTTGCCGGTGCCGCCGAAGCCGGCCACGGTGGCGGCCGAGCCGGTCGGCCCGACACGCACGTACCCGCCGCTCGAGCCACTGTCGTGAGCAGCCAGCCCTTGCGCATCGCGGTGGCCGGCGCCGGGGGTCGCATGGGCCGCATGCTGATCGAGGCGATCCTCGGCACCCCCGACCTGCAACTGGCCGGCGCACTCGACGTGGCCGGCAGCGCCGCGCTCGGGCTCGACGCCGGCGCCTTTCTCGGTCGCGCCAGCGGCACCGTCATCACCGCCGACCTCGCGCAAGGACTGGCCGACGCGCAGGTGCTGATCGACTTCACGCGCCCCGAAGGCACGCTGGCGCACCTGGGCGCATGCCGCGAGCTCGGCATCGGCGCAGTGATCGGCACCACCGGCTTCAACGACGCGCAGAAGGCGCAGATCGCCGAACACGCCCGCCACATCGCGATCGTGCTGGCGCCCAACATGAGCGTGGGCGTCAACGTCGTGCTCAAGCTGCTCGACCTGGCCGCGCGTGCGCTGGCCGAGGGCTACGACATCGAGATCCTCGAGGCCCACCACCGCCACAAGGTCGACGCGCCGAGCGGCACCGCGCTGCAGATGGGCGAGGTCGTGGCCGCCGCCCTCGGCCGCGACCTGAAGGACTGCGCCGTCTACGGCCGCGACGGCGCGACCGGCGAGCGCGACCCCTCGACCATCGGCTTCGCCACCGTGCGCGGCGGTGACATCGTCGGCGACCATACCGTGCTGTTCGCCGGCACCGGCGAGCGCATCGAGATCACCCACAAGGCCAGCAGCCGCGCCACCTTCGCGCAGGGCGCGCTGCGCGCGGCGCGCTTCCTGAGCGGCCGCACGAGCGGCCTGTTCGGCATGGACGACGTGCTGGGCATGCGCTGAACCGGCCGGCCTGACGACGATGGGCGGCCTCGAGAAATTCTGGATGCAGGGCGACGCGGTCACCCGCGGCGTCGCGGCGCTGCTGCTGCTGATGTCGGTGAGCGCCTGGGTCGTGATTTTGTGGAAGGGCTGGCTGCTCGGGCGCGTGCGCCGCGACATCGAGCGAGCGGTGCCGGCGTTCTGGGCCGCGCCGACGCTCGAGGCCGGTGGCGAGCAGCTCGCCGCATTCGACCGCGAGCGCACCCTCGGCCCGCTGCTCGCCGCGGCCGTGGCCTCGCCGCCGGGCGGCACGCTCGAAGCCCGCGGCCACGTCGACTCGCAGCTCACGCGCCGCCTGCGCGACGCGCTGCACGGCGTGCTCGCGCAACTGCAGTTCGGCCAGGTGCTGCTCGCCTCGATCGGCAGCACCGCCCCGTTCATCGGCCTGTTCGGCACCGTGTGGGGCATTTATCACGCGCTGGTGGGGATCGCCGCGGCGGGCTCGATGTCGATCGAGCGCGTCTCGGGCCCGGTCGGCGAGGCGCTGGTGATGACCGCTGCGGGCCTGGCGGTGGCGATCCCCGCGGTGCTCGCCTACAACATCTTCGGCAAGCGGGTCAGCGCGAGCGAGGCCGAGCTCGAAGGCTTCGCGCACGACCTGCGCGAGATGATCATCGACGCCGCTCGGCCGCACTGACCCCGACATGGCCTTCGGACGCCTGGAACGCAGCAGCCGGCCCACGCCGATGAGCGACATCAACATGACGCCGCTGATCGACGTCATGCTGGTGCTGCTGGTGATCTTCATGATCAGCGCGCCGCTGATGACCTCGAGCCTCAAGCTCGACCTGCCCAAGGCCGAAGGCACGCAACCCAACGACGCGCCGCGCTTCATCAGCGTCGCGCTCGACCCGCAGGGCCAGCTCTATTTCGGCGACGAGGCGCTCGGTGCCGCGGCCTTCGCCGCGCGCGTGCTCGATACCGCGCGCAAGCACCCGAACACCGAGGTGCAGCTGCGCGCCGACACCCGCGTTCCCTATGGCCGCGTTGCCGAGGTCATCGGCATCGTCCAGAAAGCCGGGCTGAACCGGATCGGCTTCGTCACCGAGCCGGCCGGCGTGGCCAGGCCGTAGCGGCGCGCCACGATCCCGGGCGCATCGGCGTCGAGCTCCCTTCATGCTGACCCTGCGCAACCCGCACCACCATCTGCACCAGGGCCGCCACGAGATGTTTCGCGGCCGACTGGTGCCGTGCCACGAAACACCGCAGCGCCTGGACCATGTGCTGGCCGAACTGACGCGGCGCGCCCTCGGCCCGATCCGCACCCCCGACACCGACGCCGCCGCGCTGGACGCCGCACTCGCGCAGGTTCACGAGCCTCGCTACCTGCAGTTCCTCGAACACGCCTGGAGCGATTGGCTGGCGCTCGACCCGGCCAATGCCGGGCGCGACGCGCTGCCTTCGGTCTGGCCGGCACCGGGCATGCGCTCGGATCTGCTGCCCGAGAATTTCGCCGCCCGCCTCGGCCTGTTTGCGTTCGACGCCGGCACGCCGTTGACCGCCGGCAGCTGGTTCGCGGCGCGCGCGGGCGCGGCGTGCGCGATCGGTGCGGCACACGCCGTGGCCGGCGGCGACCGCAGCGCCTTTGCGCTGTCGCGGCCACCCGGTCACCACGCCGGCGCCGGCTTCTTCGGCGGCTACTGCTTCCTGAACAACGCCGCGCTCGCCGCGCAGGCGCTGCGCGACGCCGGCGCCGCGCGCGTGGCGGTGCTCGATGTCGACTACCACCACGGCAACGGCACGCAGAGCATTTTCTACGCGCGCGCCGACGTGCTTACCGTGTCGATCCACGGTGACCCGCGCACCGAGTACCCGTTCTTCATCGGCCATGCCGACGAGCGCGGCGCGGGCGCCGGCGCCGGCTCCAACCTGAACCTGCCGCTGGCGCGCGGCACCGGCTTCGAACGCTGGCGCGAGGCACTGCGCAGCGGGCTCGATGCGGTTCGCCTCTTCGGCGCGCAGGCGCTGGTGGTGGCACTGGGCGTGGACACCTTCGAGGGCGATCCGATCTCGGGATTCCGGCTACGCAGCGCCGACTACCTGCAGGTCGGGCAAGACCTCGCGAGCGCGTCGCTGCCCACCGTGTTCGTGTTCGAAGGCGGCTACGCGGTCGACGCGGTCGGCATCAACACGGTCAATGTGCTCGAAGGGTTCGGCGCCTGAACTTGCGCTTGGCGCCGACCCCTCAATCGACCGGCTCGGCGCCCGAGACCAGCGCAATGAACCGGTCCAGCCCGATGTTGCCGCCCGACAGCGTGACGCCCACGCGCTGGCCGGCGAACTGCTCGCGATGGCGCATCAGCACCGCCAGCGCACTCGCCCCCGACGGTTCGAGCACGATCTTCATGCGCTCGAACGCGAAGCGCATCGCCTCGACCACTGCCGCGTCGGGGGCGGTCAGCACATCGGTGACGAGCGCGCGGATCACCTCGAACGGCTGCACGCCGACGGCCTGCGTCTGCTGGCCGTCGCAGATCGTGCGCGGCACTTCGATGCTGACGATGCGTCCGCTGCGCAGCGACTGCTGCATGTCGTTGCCGCGCTGCGGCTCGGCGCCGAAGACCCGGATGCCAGGCAGCAGGTGCCGGGCCGCGACGGCGCAGCCCGACAGAAAGCCGCCGCCGCCGGCGCAGACGATCAGCGCGTCGAGCGCGCCCGCATCTTCGATCAGCTCGAGCGCCGCCGTGCCCTGCCCGGCCATCACCGGCAGGTGGTCGAACGGCGGGATCAGCGCGGCGCCGCGCTCGGCCACCAGCGCCTGCGCAATCGCCGCGCGGTCCTGCGTGTAGCGGTCGTACAGCACCACCTCGGCGCCGTAGCCGCGAGTGGCGGCGAGCTTGAGCGCCGGCGCGTCGTGCGGCATCACGATCGTCGCGCGGCAGCCGTGCAGTTGTGCGGCCAGTGCGACCGCCTGCGCGTGGTTGCCGGACGAGAACGCCACCACGCCGCTCGCCCGCTGCGCGTCGGTCAGCGCACTGACCGCGTTGTAGCCGCCGCGAAACTTGAACGCGCCCATGCGCTGGAAGTTCTCGGCCTTCATGAACACGCGCAGCCCGAGCATCGCGTCGAGCGTGCGCGAGGTCAGCACCGGGGTGCGATGCGCCACGCCATGAAGACGGGTGGCGGCGGCCTGGATGTCGGCGAATTCGAGCATGGCGCTTGCGCTCAAGGTGAAGGCGGGGCGTGCCGGCGCGACCGACATCGTTCGGCCACCATGCTACCCGCCGGCGGCGCGTGGCCCGCGGACGGTCGCGCGGCGCAAATCATCGGCGGGCAGTGCCGGCACGGTGGAGCGCGGGGTTGAAATCTCAGGGGCATGGTTCTATGTTTCTCCACCCAAGCACTTGGGAACCCGCAGCCGAGGCAATGACGGCCTTGCCGGGCTGTGGCGCTCGAACGCAGCGACCGTCGATTCCTGCCCCTCAATCTGTCGATCAAGGAGAACGACGATGCCTGCCTACATCACGTTGGCCAATTTCACCGACCAGGGCGCCCGCACCATCAAGGACTCGCCCGAACGCTTCGAAGCCTTCAAGGCCCTGGCCGAAGGCGCCGGGGTGACGATCAAGAGCGTGCACTGGACGACCGGCGCCTACGACATGGTGCTCGTCACCGAGGGCGCCGAGGACGCGTTGATGACCCTGAACCTGAAGATGGCCTCGCTCGGCAACGTACGCACCCAGACATTGCGCGGGTTCTCGATCAGCGAAATGCGCAAGCTGGTGTCGCACCTGAAGTGAACACCGCCGCCGTGCCGACGCCACCGGCGCGGCGGCTGCGGCGGCGTCAGTCGGGCTCGCCCGGGTGCAGCGCGTCGCGCCGGCACTGCGCCTGCAATTGCGCCCAGCCCTTCGGCCCCAGCGCCTGCAAGGTGCGGACGTTGGTTTCGTAGATCGACGCCGCTTGCGGAATCGCGGCGACCGCGCGCTCCACGCTCGCCTCGCGCAGCAGGTGCAGGGTCGGAAAGGGCGAACGGTTGGTGGCGTTGCCCAGGTCGTTCGCGGCGGTGCCGGCGAACTGGTAGTGCGGGTGAAAGCTCGCCACCTGCAGCACGCCGGCGTAGCCCAGGTCGTCGACGGCCGCCTCGGCGCGGTCGAGAAAGTCGTTGAACTCGCCGAAGTCGCCGAGCACGTTCGGGTGCACGACCAGCGTGGTTTCGAGCTGCTCGGGGTCGCCCTGCGCCAGCGCGTGCATCTGCGCGCACAGCGTGTCGAGCAGCACCTGCGGGTCGCTGGCTTCGCACAGCACGAAGCGGATCTGCCCCCTCACCCAAGGCGCCTTCGCGAACGGGCACAGGTTGAGCCCGACCACCGCGCGCGCGACCCAGGCACGCGTTTGCGCAAGGGCCGGGTGCCGGTCGGTCGGGTCGGGCCGGGCCGGCAAATGCGCAGGTGTGGAGTCGCTCATGCCACTCGTTTATAGCGCATCGTGCAGGCGCAGGAAGCTCGCGAAGCGCGGCGTTCCGGTGCCGGTGAGATCGCGGTAGCGGTAGGTGATCACGCGGCCGAGCGGCGGCGGCGCACGCCGCAACGCGTCGCTCAGCCCGCTGCCGATCAGGAATTGCCGGCCTTCGGGGGTGCGCACCTCGAGCGCGCCGAGCAGGCCCTGGTACTTGCCGCGGCCCGGGTGGTGCGCGACCACGGTGGCCTCGGCGTCCAGGCTCGGCTTGAGCTTCATCATCGCGTCGCTGCGGCCGGTGGCGTAGGGCGCCGCGGCCAGGTGCAGCACCAGGCCTTCGCCGCCCTGCGCGAGCGTGGCCGCGAGCCGGCGCTGCAGAGCCGCCCGATCGGCCACCGGCGCGTGCTCCACCGCGACCAGCTGCGGCCAGGCGCTTTGCCGGACGATCGCGTCGATGCGCTGCGCGCGCTGCGCGAAGCTGCCGCCGGCGCCGGGCAGCTCGAACACCATGAAGCGCACCCGGTGCCAGTCGGCCTCGACCGGCGCGGCCTTTCGCACCAGGGCCGAGAGTTCGTCGAAACGCCCGCGCCCCAGCCACAACTCGCCATCGAGCGCGACCCGCGGCAGCCGCGCGGTGAACGCGTCGGGTGCCGGCACGACGCGACCGCTGCGAAAGCGCAGCGTGGCGCCGTCCCACACGCCGCGCACGCCGTCGTACTTTTCGCTGACGAGGTACGGCGCCGGGTCCCGGCCATCGACCCAGACGGTGGGCAGCGGCAACGCCGGCGCGGCGGCGTTGGCGCGCCTCCACGGCAGCGCGGCGGCGAGCCAGGAGAGGAGCAGGAGTCGGCGCGGCAGGGGCATGGCGGGCAGCCTTTCGAGGCAGATGACGATGAGCAGCGTGTGCGGCGCATCTTCGAGCCGCACGCGCCATGCCGTCCATCCACCGTGCGGGGGTGCGCACCGACGGCCCCCGAAAGGTGGGTGGCCCGCGCCGACGCATCGCGCGTCACACAACGACCGGCGCAGCACCCCGCTTCCTATAATCGCAGCGATCCGCTCCCAGCGCCGCGCGCGACCCGATGAACCCCGACTTCAAACCCGACGAGATCGAGCGTGCCGCGCAGGCCGCGTGGCGCGCCGCCGACGCCTACCGCGTCGTCGAGGACCCGAGCCGCCCGAAGTTCTACGCCTGCTCGATGCTGCCCTACCCGAGCGGCAAGCTGCACATGGGCCACGTGCGCAACTACACCATCAACGACATGCTCACGCGCCAGCTGCGCATGAAGGGCATGAATGTGCTGATGCCGATGGGCTGGGACGCGTTCGGCCTGCCGGCCGAAAACGCCGCGATCGAGAACAACATCGCGCCCGCCAAGTGGACCCGCGCCAACATCGCCGACATGAAGGCGCAGATGCAGCCGCTCGGGCTGGCGTTCGACTGGTCGCGCGAGATCGCCACCTGCGACCCGAGCTACTACAAGTGGAACCAGTGGTTCTTCCTGAAGATGCTCGAAAAGGGCATCGCCTACCGCAAGACCCAGGTCGTCAACTGGGACCCGGTCGACCAGACCGTGCTGGCCAACGAGCAGGTCGTCGACGGGCGCGGCTGGCGCAGCAATGCCATCGTCGAAAAGCGCGAGATCCCGGGCTACTACCTAGCGATCACGAAGTACGCCGACGAGCTGCTCGACAACGTCGCCGATCCGTCGAACCCGAATTACCTGCACGGCTGGCCCGAGCGTGTGCGCCTGATGCAGGAGCACTGGATCGGCAAGAGCGAGGGCGTGCGCTTCGCCTTCACGCACGAGATCCGCACTCACGACGGCCACCTGGTGCAGGACGGCCGACTTTGGGTCTTCACGACGCGCGCCGACACCATCATGGGCGTGACCTTCTGCGCCGTCGCGCCCGAGCATCCGCTGGCGCTGCACGCGGCGCAGGCCAACCCCGCGGTGGCCGCGTTCATCGAGGAGTGCAAGGCCGGCGGCACCACCGAGGCCGAGCTCGCCACGCAGGACAAGAAGGGCGTGCCCACCGGCCTCACGGTCGAGCACCCGCTGACGCACGAGCCGGTGCCGGTGTGGGTGGGCAACTACGTGCTGATGAGCTACGGCGACGGCGCGGTGATGGGCGTGCCCGGCCACGACGAGCGCGACTTCGCCTTCGCGAAGAAGTACGGCATCGACATCCTGCAGGTCATCCACGTCGACGGCGAGCCGCACTTCAGCTACGACCACTGGCAGGAGTGGTACGCCGACAAGGCGCGCGGCGTCACCGTCAACTCCGACAACTACAGCGGGCTGCACCACCGGCAGGCGGTCGATGCGGTGGCCAAGTCGCTCGCCGCCAAGGGCCTGGGCGAGAAGAAGACCACCTGGCGTCTGCGCGACTGGGGCATCAGCCGCCAGCGCTACTGGGGCACGCCGATCCCGATCATCCATTGCGACGAGCACGGCGCCGTGCCGGTGCCCGAAAAAGACCTGCCGGTGGTGCTGCCGCAAGACTGCATTCCTGACGGTTCGGGCAACCCGCTGCACAAGCACGAAGGTTTCCATGCGGGTGTGACCTGCCCGGTGTGCGGTAAGCCTGCTCGCCGCGAGACCGACACCATGGATACCTTTGTGGATTCGTCCTGGTACTTCATGCGCTATTGCGATCCGCAGAATGCCGAAGCGATGGTCGCGGGTGGCGCCGATTACTGGATGCCGATGGACCAGTACATCGGCGGCATCGAGCACGCCATCCTGCACCTGCTGTACGCGCGCTTCTGGACCAAGGTCATGCGCGATCTGGGCTTGGTCAAGGTCGATGAGCCTTTCACCAAATTGCTGACGCAGGGCATGGTGCTCAACCACATTTACAGCCGCCGCACCGCCAAGGGCGGCAAGGAATACTTCTGGCCCAAGGATGTGGAGCATGTGCATGACGCGGCTGGCAAGGTGGTGGGCGCCAAGCTCATCGTCGAAGTCGACAGTGCCGATGGCTTGCTGCCCGTGGGCACCGCCATCGACTACGAGGGCGTGGGCACCATGTCCAAGTCCAAGAACAACGGTGTGGACCCGCAGGACCTGATCGAGCGCTACGGCGCCGACACCGCCCGCCTGTACACCATGTTCACCGCGCCGCCCGAAGCCACGCTGGAGTGGAACGACGCGGCGGTCGAAGGCAGCTACCGCTTCCTGCGCCGCGTCTGGAACTTCGGCGTCAAGCTGTCGCAGACCGATTGGTCTGCCGCCACTGGCGCGGCTGACGGCGCACAACGCCTGGCCGATATCGCCTTTGGCAAGGAAGCCAAGGCGTTGCGCCTGGAGATCCACAGCGTGCTCAAGCAGGTCGACTACGACTACCAGCGCATGCAGTACAACACCGTGGTCTCGGGCACGATGAAGATGCTCAACGCGCTGGAGGACTTCAAGGCCACCGACAGTGCCGGTGCTCAGGTCGCGCTGATCGAGGGCTTTGGCATCCTGCTGCGTTGCCTGTACCCGGCGACACCGCACATCGCCCATGCGCTGTGGAGTGAGTTGGGCTATGCCAGCCAGTTGGGCGACTTGCTCGATGCGCCGTGGCCCCAGGTGGATGCCGGCGCGCTGGTGCAGGACGAAATCGAACTGATGCTGCAGATCAACGGCAAGCTGCGTGGCTCCATCCTGGTGCCGGCGGGTGCCGATAAGGCCGCCATTGAGGCCGCCGCGCTGGCCAGCGATGCGGTGCAGAAGCAAGCCAACGGTGCTCCGGCCAAAAAGGTCGTGGTGGTGCCGGGTCGTTTGGTCAACGTGGTGCTGTGAGCGTGGTGACCGCACTCCGTGGCTCCCGCTCGCCAGCGCCCGCTGCTGCGCGCCGAGCCTGTCTGCGCGGCGCGTTGGCCGTTGGCCTCGCCGCCAGCCTGGCCGGGTGCGGGTTTCACATGCGCGGCCCGCTGATGCTGCCCTTTGCCAGCATGCGCACCAATCTGTCGGACCGTTCTGACCTGGGGCGCGAACTGCGCGGTCAGTTGGTGGCCAGTGGCGTGCGCCTGGAGGGCCCTTCGGCACCGGCTGGTCAGCCGATGCCGCGCGTCGATGTGGTGATGGATGTGCTGGCCGAGCAACGCGAACGCATCGTCGTCGGCATGACGTCGACCGGTCAGATCAACGAGGTCGAGCTGCGCTTGCACTTCCGCTTCCGAGTGCGCACGCCCGCTGGGCGCGACCTCATTCCTGAAACCGAGCTGGTGCAAGAACGTGAGCAGAGCTACAACGAGGCATTGGTCATCGGCAAGGATGCCGAAGAACAGCTGCTGTTCCGCGACATGCAGGCCGATGTCGTGCGCCAGGTGATGCGGCGCCTGTCCGCCATCAAGGGCCTGTGAGCGCCCCAGCACCCGCTGTGCGCCGCAGCTGAGTCCCACGCATGCAAGTTGCTGCCGCCCAACTCGCCGCGCAGTTGCAGCGCGGTCTCAAGCCGCTGTACACGCTGCACGGCGACGACCCCCTGCTGCAGCAGGAGGCTGCCGACGCCATCCGCGCCGCGGCGCGTGCGCAAGGACACAGCGAACGCAGCGTTTTCACCGTCGTTGGCGCGCATTTTGACTGGAGTGCCGTGCAGGCCGCGGGTGGAGCCCTGAGCCTGTTTGCCGACAAGCAGTTGATTGAGGTGCGTATTCCCTCCGGCAAGCCCGGCAAGGAAGGCTCACAAGCGCTGCAGCAGCTGGCGCAGGCGGCGCCCGGCAACGACAGCACGTTGACGCTGGTTTTGCTGCCACGGCTAGACGCCGCAACCCTCAAAGGCGCCTGGTTCGCTGCCCTGGACGCCCATGGCGTGACTGTGCGCATCGACCCGGTTGAACGAGGCCAACTGCCAGGCTGGATTGCCCAGCGCTTGCAGCACCAGGGCCAACGTGTCGTTGCCGGAGAAGAAGGGCAGCGCACGCTGGCCTTCATGGCCGACCGTGTGGAAGGCAACCTGCTGGCGGCGCACCAGGAAATCCAGAAACTCGGGCTGTTGTACCCCGCCGGTGAACTCGGGTTCGATCAGGTCGAAAGCGCTGTGCTCAACGTGGCGCGCTACGATCCGTTCAAATTGGCCGAAGCGGTGCTCGATGGCCACGGCCCGCGCGCTCAGCGCATGCTCGACGGCCTGCAAGCCGAAGGCGAAGCGCCGGTGCTGGTGCATTGGGCGCTGGCAGAGGACATCCGGGCACTGTACCGCGTCAAGCAGGCCATGGCCGACGGCAAGCCCCTGCCCATGGCGCTGCGCGAACAACGCGTGTGGGGGCCACGCGAAAAGCGCTTCGAGCGTGTGTTGCCCCGCTTGGGTCTGCTGCAGCTTACCCACTGGCTGCAAGACGCGCACCGGGTGGACGGCATCGTCAAAGGACTGAAGCAGCCTGACTGGCCGGCCGAACCCTGGCAAGCCTTGCACCGGCTGGCCATGGCGGTCTGCCGCGCTTGCGCGGCGCGCTGATCAGCCGTAGTTGGGGGCTTCTGGCTTGGCCACCGGCTTGCCGGCGGCGGCCCAGGCGTCAAATCCGCCGGCAATCGACTTCACGTTCAAGTAGCCCATCTGGTGCATCGCCTGGGCAGCCAGGGCGGCGCGGCCACTGGTCTTGCAATACACGACGAACTTCAAGTCGCGGGCTTGCAGCTGGGGCGAACCGCTGAGCTTGAATTCCAGCATCCCGCGCGAGGCATGAACCGCCCCGGGGATGTGGCCAGCGGCAAATTCATCGGCTTCGCGCACATCCAGCAACACGTCGGCATCGCGGATGGCCGATTCGGCCTCTGACAGGGGGATTTCGGTGATCTGGGCTTTGGCAGCGCTCACCAGATCCATGGCGGATTTCATGTTCGTACTCCTTGCGTTGATACGGTGTGGGG
>JAGWTP010000135.1 GCA_028868895.1 Burkholderiales bacterium | reverse complement strand
AGGATCGCCTGCTCCAGCTTCGGTCCGAAGCCGGGCACGGTGCGCAGCCTTCCTTCGCGCGCGGCGCGCTGCAGTTGCTCCAGAGTGTCGACCTCGAGCGCCTGGTGCAGCGCGCGCACCCGCTTCGGCCCGAGGCCGGGTACCTTCAGCAATTCGGCGATGCCGCGCGGCATCTGCTTGCGCAGCCGGTCGAGCAGCGCACAGCCGCCGGTGGCGACGATCTCGCCGATCTTGGCAGCCAGGTCCGGGCCGATGCCCGGCAGCGCGTCCAGATCGGCGCCCTGCGCGACCATCGCCGGCACGCTGCGCCCGAATTCGCCGATCGTGCGCGCGGCCCGGCGATAGGCGCGCACGCGAAACGGGTTGGCGCCGTCGATCTCGAGCAGGTCGGCGATCTCGTCGAAGACCGCGGCGATCTCGATGTTCGAGACCGACCGCGGCCTGGCCGGTGGCGATGGCGTGGGTGGCAGGCGCGACATCGCGGCCGGCGCCGTCAGCCCGTCGCCAGCCGCGCGACGAAGCGGCGCAGCGGCTCGCGGTGCGCCGGCTCGGGCAGCTCCTTCTCGGTCACCGCGAAGGTCGCCACCGGCGCCTTGCCGCACAGCCGGCCGAGTTCGGCGAAAGCCCGCTGGTCGCCGGAGCCACCCTCGGTGCAGAAGAACGCGACCTGCCTGAAGCGCCCCGCGTACTGGCGCACGTACGAACGCACCGGCGGCGCCAGGCCGAAGTTCCAGATCGGCGTGCCGATGATGACGAGGTCGTAGCCGGCCGGGTCCTTCAGCGCCTTCGCAATCGGCGGCGCGGCACGAATCAGCGCCTGCCACGCGCAGCGCCAGTAGCCGCGCGGCCCGTCGCGGCCGCGCGCTTCGCGGATCGCTTCGAGCTCGGCGCCGCAGCGCGCCGCAAGCTCCCTGGCGACCTGGCCGGTGTGGCCGCTGCGCGAGAAGTAGACGACCAGGATCTTCATGACGGCACCTCGTGCGGGCTCGCGCGCGCAGCCGTTCCCGCCGCTGGCCCCACGCCAAGGTAGTCGCGCGCCACCTCGTCGGCGTTGATCGGGGTCAACGGCGGCCCGCGGTCCGGCGCTAGAGTCGGCTGCACCAAGACAGCCGGGCGCTTCGACCATGAAGAACATCGTGTGGCGTCGATACGCGGCCGCGGCCGTGCTGGCCACGGCAGGCTGCGCGCTGCAGGGTTTCGCGCAGGCGCAGGCGCCGGCCAGCGCTGACGCGGCTGCGTCGTCGACGAGTGGCAACGTCTACCTCGCGGGTGGCTCGGTGCGGCCCGCCGGCCCGGTCGAGGGCGATTTCGTCGCCTTCGGCGGGCGCGTGGTCGCCGACCAGCCGGTGCAGGGCGACGCGCTGCTGGCGGGCGGCTCGGTCGATGTGCGCGCGCCGGTCGCCGACAACCTGCGCGCGGCCGGCGGCGATGTCGCGATCGACAACCGTGTCGGCGGCGAGTTGCTCGCCGCCGGCGGCAACGTCACGCTGACCCGGTCGGCGCAGGTCGGGCAAGGGGCCGCGCTGGCCGGCGGCCTGGTCACCATCGACGGCAAGATCGTCGGCAGGCTGCGGGCGGCCGCGCGGCGCATCGTCATCAACGGCGAAGTGACGGGCGACGCGCGCCTGATCGCCGAACAGATCGAGCTCGGGCCGACCGCGCGCATCGACGGCGCGCTCAGCCATGCCTCGCGCGAGCTGATGCGCGCCGACGGAGCCTACATCGGCGGGCCGATCACGCGCGACGAAGGCCACGACCGCGACCACGGGTTCGACCGGCAGTGGCAGCGCCAGTGGCAGTTCAGCGGCCCGTGGTGGATCGGCCTGCTGGTGGGCTACCTGGGGCTGCTGGCCGCGGCGGCGGTGCTCGTGCTGCTGTTCCCGAAGTTCTCGGCCGACGCGCCGCAGATGATCCGCGCCGCGCCGTGGCGGGCGCTGGCGCTCGGCTTGGCCGTGCTGGTGGGCGTGCCGGTGCTGGCGGTGCTGCTGTTCATCACGTTGCTGGGCATCCCGCTGGGGATCGCGGTGTTCGCGCTGTACCCGCTGCTGTTGCTGGCGGGCTACCTGCTGGGCGTGTTGTTCCTGGCGCAACGCGCCCGCGCCGCGTTGAGCGGCGACGCCGCGGCCAGCCTGCGCACCACGCTGGGCTTTGCTGCGC
This sequence comes from Burkholderiales bacterium, assembly GCA_028868895.1. Lineage (GTDB taxonomy): Bacteria > Pseudomonadota > Gammaproteobacteria > Burkholderiales > Burkholderiaceae_C > LMDS01. The sequence continues at coordinate 6,610 of JAGWTP010000135.1, read as the reverse complement.
TGGCGCTGCTGGCGCTGGCGCTGATCGGCCGGCTGCCGGTGGTGGGCGCGCTCGTCGGCTTCATCACCACGATCGCCGGGATCGGCGCCGGCGTGCTCGAGTGGCGACGCCGCCGCCAACTGCCACCGCGTTCCCCAGGGTGATCGGATCGACTGCAGAATCGGCGCGTCCGGTCCCCCGTCTGCACCCTGCCCCATCATGGACAAGAAGGCTGGCTTCAACCTCGGCTACCTGATGTTCGCGCTGCTGGCGATCCTGTTCCTGCGCAGCCTGTGGACGCAGGGTGAATCGGTCCAGACGCTGCCCTACAGCACCTTCGAGCAGTACCTGCGCGACGGCAAGGTCGACAGCGTCACCGTCGGCGACCAGTTGATCACCGGGCACCTGAAGGTGCCTGCGCCGGGCGGCCAGACCAGCGTGGTGGCCGCGATCGTCGAGCCGGCGATGGCGCAGCGCCTGGCGCAGTTCGACGTGCCGTACTCGCGCACCTTCGAGCCGACCTGGTTGCGCGACCTGGCCTCCTGGGTGCTGCCCACCGCGCTCTTCTTCGGGCTGTGGTACTTCCTGGGGCGCAAGTTCGCCGCCGGGATGGGGGCCGGCGGGCTGGTGGGCATCGGCAAGAGCAAGGCCAAGGTCTACATGGAAAAGCAGACCGGCGTCACGTTCGACGACGTCGCCGGCGTCGACGAGGCCAAGGCCGAGCTGCAGGAGATCGTCGAGTTCCTGAAGAACCCGAAGGAGCACGGCCGCCTGGGTGCGCGCATCCCCAAGGGCGTGCTGCTGATGGGGCCCACCGGCACCGGCAAGACGCTGCTGGCGCGCGCGGTGGCCGGCGAGGCCGGCGTAGCGTTCTTCTCGATCAGCGGCTCGGAGTTCATCGAGATGTTCGTCGGCGTCGGCGCGGCGCGCATGCGCGACCTGTTCGAGCAGGCGCGCGCCAACGCGCCGGCGATCATCTTCATCGACGAGCTCGACGCGCTCGGCAAGGCGCGCGGCGCCTTCCCGGTGGCCGGCGGCCACGACGAGCGCGAGCAGACGCTGAACCAGATGCTGGTCGAGCTCGACGGCTTCGACCCGAGCGTGGGCGTGGTGCTACTGGCGGCCACCAATCGCCCCGAGATCCTCGACCCCGCGCTGCTGCGCGCCGGCCGCTTCGACCGCCAGGTGCTGGTGGACCGCCCCGACCGCAAGGGCCGGCTGGCGATCTTGCGGGTCCACGTGAAGAAGATCAAGGCCGCCGCCGACCTGGACCTCGACCAGGTGGCCGCCATCACGGTCGGCCTGGCCGGCGCCGACCTGGCCAACGTCGTCAACGAAGCGGCGCTGTGCGCGACGCGCCGGCGCGCCGAGTCGGTCACGCTGTCCGACTTCACGCAGGCGATCGAGCGCATCGTCGCCGGCATCGAGAAGAAGAACCGCATGCTCACGCCGAAGGAGCGCCAGGTGGTGGCCTACCACGAGATGGGCCACGCGCTGACCGCGCTGGCGCTGCCCGGCGCCGATGCGGTGCACAAGGTGTCGATCATTCCGCACGGCATCGGCGCGCTCGGCTACACGCTGCAGCGGCCCAGCGAAGACCGCTCGCTCGTCAGCCGCAGCGAGTTGATGAACAAGATCGCGGTGCTGCTGGGTGGCCGCGCCGCCGAAAAGCTGGTGTTCGACGAACTCTCCACCGGCGCCTCCGACGACATCGCCAAGGCCACCGACATCGCCCGCGACATGGTCATGCGCTACGGCATGGACGAAGGCCTGGGCTACGTCGCCTACGCCGAGAACGCGCCGCGCTTTCTCGACGTGGCGGGTGCCACCACCTACCGCGGCGGCGACGCCAGCCCCGAGACCGCGCAGAAGATCGACGCCGCGGTGCGCGGCATCGTCCACGACGCCTTCGAGACCGCGATCGCGCTGCTGCGCGACAACCGCGCCACGCTCGACCGCTGTGCCCAGGCGCTGCTCGACAAGGAGACGCTCGACGAGGCCGAGATCCTGGGCCTCACGGCGGATCTGCGACGCACGGCCTGACCCCGGCGCCGGCCATCGCCCATGCGCGAGGCTCATACCGGTTCGCGTTCAATGGAGCAAAGATCAAGTCGCTACACGGACTTCGAGGCGTCGTGGATCAAGCACCTGATCGTGAGCGCCCCCAGGCGGCGCTGCCGCCGCCCCCCCCCGAGGGGCATGAGCGAAGTGGCCAGGCAACATGGGCGCATGCGCGACCAGCCAACCGTCGCGCGGCTGGCGGATGGGATCAGGCGCAATGGCGTTCGATCGGACAAGGCCTGTCATCGGTGCGGGGCCGTCGACGTAAAGGCCGCGGTGTGCGCTGCGCACTCCAGCCTGCCCGCACGCGCCCTTGCTGCAACGTTCTGGTTGGTCCGACGAAAAGCCTCAGCGATGCCCGAGCGGCAGGCGCCACCCGGCGCGGGCGAATTCTGGGGCGATGAGGAGCGCAGGGCCGAGGTCGGCGCGCGCAGCGCGCATCAATGTCCGACTTGCCGCGGTTGTCTGAACGCAGCGAACAAAGTGAGCGCAGTGAGTTCTGCGGCACGACCTCGGAGCGAGCACCGCAGTGCAGTCGGTGCGCAGCGCCGACCGCCGCAGCATGAGCCCGCACCGGGTGGCGCCTGCCGCGGACGCACCGACCTCGCCACGCGATGAGCCTGCAACGCCGCGCGTCGGCTCTCTGCGTCGGCTCTCTTATGGATTCGAAAGCGAAGCAGTATCAGGCGGCGCCCGCGAGCGGCACCATTCCGGACGGCAGCGCCACGGGCGCGGCAGGCCGCGGCAGGTGCTCCCACTCGGCCAGGAAACCGGCCACCCGATCGGCGGGCATCGGCCGCGCCACCAGATAGCCCTGCATCGAATCGCAGCCGTAGCGTTCCAGCATATGGGCCTGCGCCGGCTCCTCGACACCTTCGGCGACGATCTTCATGCGCAGCGTGCCGGCCAGCCCGATGATCATCTTCACGATCGCCTGCGAGTCGCGACGGCTCATGAGTTCGCGCACGAAGCTGCGGTCGATCTTCAGCGTGTCGAACGGAAAGCGCCGCAGGTACGCCAGCGACGAGTAGCCGGTGCCGAAGTCGTCGAGTGCGATGCGGATGCCGGATTCGCGCAGCGCGCGCAGCACCGCCAGCGTCGCGTCGCTGTCGTTCATGAAGACCGACTCGGTGATTTCGAGTTCGAGACGGTTCGCCGCCAGGCCGCTGTCGTGCAGCGCCGCCTGCGCGACCTCGATCAGGTCGTGCGACATCGCCTGCACCGGCGACACGTTGACCGACACCGACAGCGCGTCGGGCCACCGCATGGCTTCGCGGCAGGCCTGCGCCATGACCCACTGCCCGATCGCGCGGATCAGCCCGGCCTCTTCGGCCACCGGCACGAACTCCGCGGGCGGCACCTCGCCGAGTTCGGCGTGGCGCCAGCGCAGCAAGGCCTCGAAGCCGATGACCCGTGACGTCGCGAGGTCGACCTGCGGCTGGAACACGAGCGAGAGTTCCTCGCGCTCGAGCGCGTGGCGCAGCGCCTGCTCGATGCGCTGCCGGCGCCGCATCAACGCCGCCATGTGCGGCTCGAACACGCGGCATTCGCCGCCGCCGCCGGCCTTGGCCGCGTAGAGCGCGAGATCGGCCTGCTCGAGCAAGGCGTCGACATCGCCGCCTTCGGACGGAACCATCGTGATGCCCACGCTGGCGCGCACCGCGACCATCGCCCCCTGCACCTCGCAGCGCGCATTCATGCCCTCGAGGAGCCGCTGGGTGAGCAGCGTCGCCTCGTCGATCGAGGCGACGCCCCGCAGGATGATCGCGAATTCGTCGCCGCCCAGTCGGGCCACCGTGTCGGAGCGGCGCGTGCCTGCGAGCAGGCGCCGCGCGACCTCCTGCAGCAATCCGTCGCCGACAGCGTGGCCGAGCGTGTCGTTGACGATCTTGAAGTGGTCGAGGTCCAGGCACAGCAGGGCGCATTGCGCACGCGCCGGGCCTTCGGCCGCGAGCAACTCGGTCAACCGGCCGCGGAACTGGTGCCGGTTGGTGAGCCCGGTGAGCGCATCGAAGTGCGCCAGCCAGGTCAATTGCTGCTTGGCGCTGTGGGCCTTGGTGATGTCGGTGGCCACGCCCCGCCAGCCGGCCGGGCGCCCCTGGGCGTCCAGCAGCGGCTTGGCGGTGACGGCCCACCAGTGCAGGCGGCCGTCGCGTGCGATTGCCAGCGACGCGTCGCGGAACGGCTCACCGCTGCGCAGCCGGTGCCTGAACGCCTCGAGCTGATGGGCGCCGCGCTCATCGTCGGGCGCCACCCGCGCCAGCACGTCGAAGATCGGCGCGGCCGTGAGATCCGCGGCCGGCGCAGCGAACAGCGCAGCCAGCTTCGGCGAAACCCTGCACAGGCGGGCGTCGGCATCGATCTCCCAGAGCACATCGCTCGCGTTCTCCTCGAAGTCGCGCAGCAGCAGCCCGATGACCTCGTTCTGGTGCGCCGCCTCGGCTTCGGCCATCAAGCGCGCGCCGAACATGCGAGCCGTCGACCAGACGCTGGCAATCACGATGTAGGCGTACACCGCCACCAAAGCACCGACCACCCGCACGAGCGGGAACCTGGCCTGAACCAGCATCAGCGCCGCGCCTGCGCCCAGGATCAGCACGTAGGCGGTACCCGCGACCGGCGTGGTCGCGAGTGCGAACCCGCCAGCGCACATCATGCCGGTGGTGATCGCGGTCACGAGCAATTGGTGCGCCGGGCCCGCATGCGGGAACAGCACGACGGGCATCACCGCCCACAGCATCGCCAGCAACGAAGCGTGCAGCGTCGCCCTTCGGATGGCGCGCGGCGAGGCACTGGATCGCCCGTCTCGACGACGCGTGCGCCACCACACCCGCATGCCACGCCACATGAGAAAGGCGATCGCCAGGGCCCACAGCAGAAGAAACCCGTTGCTCGAACCGCCCCAGAACGCACCCACGATCAACACGGCGTTGATCCCGTTGGCCAGCATGGTCAAAGGGGACAGCCTCAGCACGGCCTGCAACTGGCGCGCCCGAAACGTGCCCGCCACGGGTTCGTCGGCGCGGTAAGCGACAAAGTGCCTGGCGTACGCGCGGCCGAATGCACCGCGCCGGATGCGATCGAGCCATGAAGTCAGTGGTGTTGTCGGCAGCATCGTCATCGCCGGCGGTTCGGTCGCCGTTGATCCCCAGTCTGTGGGTATCGGCCATCAGCGGTCAAACTTGAGCCGCTGCGCAGGGGCTGCGAGCGAACCGGCTCGCGCGATGACCCGAACGACCGAACGCACTGGACCCGGGTCAGGCCGATGCCAGCCCCAGCAACTGCAGCAACGGGGCCCAGCGCGACGTGATCCCGGATTCATCCAGCACAGGTTCGGCATCGAAGACGAAGGACAAGGCCTGTTCGTCGCTGCGCAGCGGCTGCGCGTTGGCAAGTTGGTCTTCGAGCACCGCGATGTCGGCTTCCGAGGCGTCGTCGGCGCGCAAGGCGCGCTGGTGCACCCGTTCGCGCAGCGTGTCGGCGCTGGCGCGGAAGTCGAGGATGACGTAGCGCACGCCGAGTTCGTCGGCCAGCGCCCGCGCCTGCGCGCGCTGCGGCTGCGCGAGGAAGGTGGCGTCGAGGATCACGCTGCGGCCGCTGCGCAGCGCCAGCGCGGCGAGTTCGCGCAGCCGCGCCTGGGTGGCTTCGGTCGCCTCGGCCGAGTAGAGCTGCGGCTTGCGCGCGGGCGCGCTGCGCGCCAGCGCCGGCAGCCCGAACAGCCGCTTGCGTTCGACGTCGGCGCGCAGGCGGATCGCTCCGCACATCTCCAGCAAGGTTTGCGTCAGCATCGTCTTGCCGCTGCCCGAGCAGCCGTGCGTGACCATCAGCACCGGCGGCGTCGGGCGGGTCGCCGCGAGTGCCGTTGCAAGGTAGCGGTGCGCCGAGTTCGATGCGTGTTCGCGCTCGCTGGCCGATGCGTCGGCGCCGAGCTGGGCCGCGCGCAGCGCCGCCACCTTGGCGCGCACCAGCGCGCGGTACACGGTGTCGTAGCGCAGCAGGCGCAGGCCGGCGTGGTCGCCGCTGCGCTCGACGTACGCGTTGACGAAGCGGTGCGACAGGCGTGCGAGGCCGTGCGCTTGCAGGTCCATCGCCATGAACGCGACGTCGCTCATCACGTCGGTCCAGCGCAGCGCGGGGCTGAACTCAAGGCCGTCGAACACGGTCGTGACGCCGTCGACCTGCGTAACGTTGCCCAGGTGCAGGTCGCCGTGGCATTCGCGCACGCGGCCGTCGCGCAGGCGTTGCTCGAACGTGCCGTGCAGCGCGTCGAAGGTTTGTGCCTCCCAGCGCCGCAGTTCGATCAACGCAGCGCGTTCGTCGGGCGCGCGGCACAGGGCCTGCAGCGTCTGCAGCGTCTCTTGCACCGGTGTGCGCACGGCGTCGGCGTGGCCGAAGCCGCCGGACGCGCCGGCGACGGCCGCATCGGCATGGAAAGCACACAGCACTTCGACCAGCGCATCGACGTGGGCCGGCCGCAGCTCGCCACGGGCGGCAAGCCGGTCCCACAGGCCGTCCTGCGCGAACGCACGCATGCGCACGGCCCAGTCGAGCACCGGGCCGTCGCCACCGA